>NZ_JACDXZ010000005.1:0-214920 GCF_013608135.1 Psychrobacter sp. D2 | reverse complement strand
CTAAAGTCAACGAAGGCTTTGGTTTAAGAGCTGCCGATGGTAACACTGTCATGAAACCATTAGGAGAACAAGTCGAGGTAATTGGCTCTAATAGCAATATCACAACTACAGCTGCTAATGGTAAAGTTGAAATTGCCCTAAATAACAACCTAGATTTAGACACTAATGGCAGTGTCAGAATGGGAAGTGGTGGTTTGTTTGGACTAGGGTCTGTAACTACAGTTAATCGTAATGGCATGAGAACAGGCAATATCCTGCGTAATACAGTAGTTACTGATTCGGGTGTGAGTGTTAATGGTATATTTGGCAACAGTGCTTTGGCCACTGATGGTCTAACCATTAGTAATGGTCCAAGCGTCCTTAGATCTGGTATCGATGCAGGCAATAAAAAAATCACTAATGTGAAAGCGGGTTCACAGCCATTAGACGCAGTTAACGTCAGTCAGCTTAGCCGTTCTGCTGCAGGATCTAGAACAGAGGTGGAAGCTGGTACTAATGTTGCTGTCACGAACATTCCAGGTGCTAATGGTCAGAACGTTTACAAGATCAATGCAGATGGAACTACTGTTTCTGGATCTACCGCGGTAACGGTCACCGCTGGCTCTAAAAATGCGACAACCAATCTCACAGACTACGCAGTTGATCTAAGCCAAGTTACTAAAGACAGCTTAGTGAAAGCGGACAACTCAGTACAGTATGATAATGCCGGTCAGACCAGCGTGACGTTAGGTGGAACAGGATCAACAACGCCTGTCACACTAACCAATGTGAAAGCTGGTTCTACCGAATTTGACGCCGTGAACTTCGGTCAGCTAGAAACTACCAATAATGCAGTAAACCGAGGCTTGGATTTCACTGGGGATAATACTGACTCCACCTCTATAATTAATCGTAAGTCTGGTCAATTATTAAAAACCACAGGTGGTAATACGGACCTAACTAATTTATCTGATGACAATATTGGTGTTATTGCTAACAATATTACCAATACTCTAACAGTCAAATTAGCTAAAGATTTAACAGGTCTTGACAGTGCAAGTTTTGGCAATGACGTTATGATCTCATCTACTGGCTTAAGAGCAGGGACTACCGTAGTAAATACCAGCGGTGTCAGCTTTAGTGACAGTACAGTAAGTTTAAGTAGCACTGGTCTTAACAACGGCGGTAAAGTTATTACCAACGTTGCACGAGGTGCTGAGCTTACTGATGCTGTTAATGTTGAGCAGCTGAATGAAGTCAAGCAAAGCGCTACTGATGCCAACAAAGGCTGGAATATTAGTGCTCAAGGCGCGAATATTAGCACAGTGAAACCAAGCGATACAGTCGACTTAAACAACTCAGATAACAATATTACCGTCTCTAAAACAGCAGAGAGTAATAATGTTACCTTTAATTTAAGTAAAGACATCGCAGTAGATAGCGTAAAAACGGGTAACACTACGATGGATAACAGTGGTCTAACTATCGCAGGCGGCCCTAAATTTACTAAAACCAGTGTTGATGCTGGTAGTAACAAGATAACCAACGTCGCTAATGGCTTCATTGAGGTAGCGAGTAAGGATGCCGTCAATGGTGGACAGTTATTTGAAGTTTTATCTAGCATCAATACACAGACAGCTGTGATAGCTGAGATGGGCGCTGGACTCAACTTCGATGCAGATAGTGGTCCTGTTATCAACAAAAAAGCAGGTTCTGCTCCACTTACGTTTAAAGGTGGCAATAATATCACCACGACATCAGCAGGCAGTAGCATTAAGTTTGACTTAAACGGCAACATCAATGTCGACAGCGTGACGACTGGTGATACAACCGTCAGCACAAACGGAGTCGTTATTGCAGGTGGTCCTAGTGTCACTAAAGCCGGTATATATGCCGGTAATGGTGAAACTGCTCCTAGTATGACAGCAGCCGGTATTAATGCTGCTGGCACTAAGATAACCAATGTTGCGGACGGCATGCAACCTAGAGACGCTGTGAACTTCGGTCAATTGGATGCAGTCAATAGAAACCTAGGCAACAGCATCAATGAGCTAGGTTATAGAATTGGCGAGGTTGAGGACGACGCCAACGCGGGTATCTCAGCAGCCATGGCGATGTCTTCATTGCCTCAAGCTTACATCATCGGTAAGTCTATGATAGGTGGTGGTATCGCAACGTATAACGGTGAGAGTGCCGTTGCTATCGGCTTTTCGAAACTGTCCGCCGATGGACGTTGGGTCATGAAGCTAAATGGTACTGCAGATACTCAAGGCAACGTAGGTGCAGCCATAGGTGCAGGTTTCCATTTTGACTAAACACCTATTTGACTGAACATCTAAGCGAAATGACAATTATAATCATTAGTTAGATACAAGAAGCAAGGCATCAGATGCCTTGCTTTTTTAATGAATATTTATCAACATATAAAACCGACAGAACAGATTAAAAATATAAGTACGCTGGTTAACTATTAGCGCACCAAAATAACCGGTGACAGCGTACTGGCGATAATCTCTGTTGTAGTACTGCCAAGAAACAGATGCTGTAATTTTGAGCTGCCATAAGCACCCACCACAATAATATCGATTGCATGCTCCATTTGAAAAGCTAACAATCCATTGACCGCGTCAAGCTTTTGGAGCTGATGAGTCTCTACTGAAAATCCTGCTGCTGCCATCTGCGCGCTGGCATCGGCAAGGCTTTGTTTGGCGGTTTCATTATCGTTACCGACCATCACAATATGACCTTGCATGCCTTTTAATAATTTGCTCTCTGACAGCATAGCTATGGCTTTAATCGCTGTTTTACTAGCGTCAAAGGCTACCATGTATGACTGAGGTTCTTTGAATTTCTCTGAGCAAATGAGCACCGGTATGCTTGACGCTCGTGCAACTGTCTCGATTTGGCTGCCGATGTTAATGCGACTATGTTTATGGTCTTCACCGCGGCGTCCCATAACGATGGCACGATTATGCGCTTTAAAATGCTCAATAGCAGGCAATAGCTTGCCACGGCGCTGATAAACATAGACATCTACGTCATCAAACTGATTTTTGATATGGCTTTTGGCATCTTGCACCAAGGCGTTACTATAGCTATTGACTACCTTGGCTCTTTGCTCGTCCAGCTGAGACAATTCATCTAGCAAGAATTGACGGCTATTGATGCCAATCGCCCCAGACAAGTCTCTTCTAATAGACGCTGCCACATCGCTGACATGCAACAGTCCTATCGAAATATTGAGTCGCCTTGCATACCATGCTGCATAGTCACAAACAGACTCTGTCACTGCTGAGCCGTCAATACAGGCCAAAACGTGCTGTTGAGTTGTCATCATTCATCCTTAAATGCTTATTTTTTCGCTACCAACTTTATGTCAATCAGCTAATAATGAACTGCTTTCATATCAAATTTAGCACCAGTTTTTATCAGTATAACCTTTAGTTAAAAAATTTTGCCAGTTTCTAAAATATAACATGCGTAGAGTCCTTTTAAAAATATGACACTGATAATCTTACTATAATTTTTTTGGGTCTATAGACAAAAAACCAGAAATATTATCGTTAATGTTTTTCTATTAATCAAAAATACCCCATTCTATATTTCAAAGTATAGTTTTTAAATGCGTTGATACCTATCTAAGAAAAATAAATAATAAGGATTTTTAACCATCATACCTTACGGTAAGCATATCTCTTTGAGATAAAGAAAAATAGATCTGACTGCAATTTAAAGAGAAAAAGAACGTTATATAAACGATATTAAAAAACGAACTAATGTTAGTTTATATGAGACAGATAAAATCTCTACAGGTAAATTTAAGTCATTCAACTTGTTTTTTGCGGGAAAGTTGCTAATATGCAGCAATGCATTTTATTGTTGGTTTCGTATCAAACGCTTCATCGCGAAGTGGTTTGATTTTAATATGGAAGTTACTAGGAAAAAAGGTATGACATCATTAAATCATGAAGGTCGCGTGCTTCACGACGGTCTAAGCAAAAAAATCATGTCTGCTGATCAAGCAGCAGCGTTCATCAAAAACGATATGAATGTCGGTATGAGTGGCTTTACCGGAGCCGGTTACCCAAAAGCGATACCCGCTGCGCTTGCCAAACATATGGAAGCGGCTCATGCTCGCGGTGAAGACTTTCAAATTGGTTTATTGACAGGTGCCTCTACCGCAACCGAATGTGATGGCGTATTGGCAGAAGCGAACGGCATCAAGTGGCGCACGCCATATCAATCAGAGCCTGCTTTACGTAAACAAATCAACGCAGGTGAAGCGCATTATTTCGATATGCATTTATCGCATGTAGCGCAGCAGAGCACCATCGGTTTCTATGGCAAGATGCATATAGCGGTCGTTGAAGTGTCGGGTATTTTGCCAGATGGTCGCCTGATTCCATCGACTTCTATCGGTAACAACAATGCCTGGTTAGAAAATGCAGACAAAATCATCTTAGAAGTGAACGCGCAGCAAAGCTTGATGTTAGAAGGTATGCACGATGTCTATAATGATATCGGTATGCCGCCAAATCGTAAGCCGATTCCACTTGTGACCCCAGGCGGACGCATTGGTGTGCCGTATCTACATTGTGACTTGGATAAAGTGGTTGGCGTTGTCCTAACGAACTCGCCTGATCGCAACAGCAAGTTTGCTGATCCTGATGAATGTTCAAACAAAATAGCCAGTCATATCATTGATTTCTTCCATGATGAAGTCAAAAAAGGTCGCATGCCAGAAAATTTATTACCGATCCAGTCTGGTGTAGGTAACGTAGCCAATGCCGTATTGGCAGGACTACAAAACAGCCCGTTTGAGAATTTGACCGGCTACACAGAAGTATTGCAGGACGGTATGTTAGACCTAATCATGTCTGGCAAAATGACCATGGCATCTGCAACTGCACTGTCATTAAGCCCAGATGCGCTAGAACGTTTTAATGCCAATATCGAAGAGCTGCGTGCGCGTATTGTATTGCGTCCACAAGAAATCACCAACCATCCTGAAGTTGCGCGTCGCTTAGGTGTATTGGCCATTAATGCCATGATTGAATGTGACCTGTATGGTAACGTCAACTCAACCCACGTCATGGGCACCAATATGATGAATGGCTTGGGCGGCTCAGGTGATTTCGCTCGTAACGCTTATACGTCATTCTTTGTATCGCCATCAGTGGCAAAAGATGGCGCAATCTCTTGTATCACGCCGATGGTCTCGCATCACGACCATACTGAGCATGATGTGATGGTCATTGTCACCGAACAAGGGTTGGCAGATTTGCGTGGTTTATCGCCGCGTCAACGTGCAAAAGCAATTATCGATAACTGTGCCCATCCTGACTATCGCCCAATGCTGCAAGATTATTTTGATCGTGCTTCAGATACGGCTGGTATGCAAACGCCGCATATCTTGGACGAAGCATTATCATGGCATCAGCGTTATGTTGAAACGGGTGATATGCGTATCAAAAAAGCTGCTTATAAAATTGCCGTTTAATATAATAGATATTATAACAGCATAAATAAATTCCAAAAAAACGCCCCTTATTTTATGAATAAGGGGCGCTTTTTTGTGCAACGTTAAGTGATTTAGTGACGATTATTTAACGGCTGGTAAATACAATCGCTTTCGTACCGTTGTTTGTCGGTTGGCTAATCGTCACTTTGCTATCTAAGATATCACCGCGCGCATTGATTTTATAGCATTCTGATGAGACACCATTGGGATCATTTGCGACGAGTAGATTGGCTGAGGTGTCGACACAAAACCATGCAGTGTTGTTGGTGTCTCTGGTCAATGACCAGCCTTGTCTGTAGCTACCTATCTTTTTGCGCATACTTCTATCGGCGTATACGTCCTCTGCAATCAATTGACTAGAGGAGCCAACGGTTGCCAGTTTAGGAAGCGTCGTGCTCTGGGTCGCTAATGAGTATTTGCCTGAGCTATCAGTATAACCATGGAAGACCAATGGATTTAACGTAAAGTAATTGATGGCAACAGATTGGTCAGTGATTTGATTATTTACTTTATTAATAGTATTTACTTCGGCAGCTTGTACTTGTTTATTATTGAATACCATACTACCTTTTGGGGTAATTGTAATATCAGCTGAGGCAGTTTGATTGCCGACGGTCGCTACCAAGCTTTGACTGCGAGCTTTGGTATAAATGTTGAGCATCGCTGCTTCAACAGGATATTGAGTGACGATAGTATTTTGGTTGTTATTGCCAATGGTGCCACCGTTTATCCCGCCAGCACATGCGCTCAAGCTCAGTGCCACTGCGGCGCATAATCCTAATTTTTTCATCATTTATTCCTTATTTTGTTTATATGAGCATATCTATGTCTACTATAATCGAATTTTTGTGCGATGGCATCTGCTATCTACCTTTGTCTTTGCTATCATTACATCACTATAACAACCAATGATTTGTTAGACATCTATTGCACAACAAGGTGATAAAAATAGTGGTGTATTTTTACGATAAATACTTATTCACAGTTCAATGATAAGCATCTTTTTGTACCTCATTATGGCGAGTCTGTTATCATTTCGCTCTGCAAAAGTATCAGCGTTAGGAAGTCAATATGATCGTCAAGCAAAACCCAAGCGCCATCAAACTATTCTTTACCTTGCGTGGCTCAATTCTTCCAAAAGTATATCCTCAAATTTTGCTGATTGGTCTTATCAGTGCGCTTATTACCAATATTCAGCACGGCTTTCCAAGCTCTTTTTCTTCTTATAGCGTCGCGCCTTTTACCTTACTTGGGATTGCCTTATCGTTGTTTTTGGGCTTTCGTAATAATGCCAGCTATCAGCGTTGGTGGGAAGCAAGGGGGCTATGGGGACAATTGGTTTATGATGCGCGCAGCCTGTGCCGTCAAGCGCTCTCTTATATCGACGAAGACAATCCAATAGGGCGAGATACTCAGCGCCGTCTGATTCATCTGAGTATTGCTTTTACTCATGCGGTGCGTCATCGACTGCGAAACACCTCGCCTTGGGAGGATATTGAGCGCTTTGTTGATCCGAAATATCATAGCAAAATGCGGCAAGCGAAAAATCTGCCCGATTATCTGATGCGCTTGATGGGTAAGGAGCTTGGCTATTGTCGACAGCAGCATCTACTATCAGAGCAGATGGTGCAAAATATGGATGAGCGCCTGAACTCTATGACGGTGGTGCTAGCAGCGTGTGAGCGTATTCATAATACGCCGCTGCCATTTGCTTATACCTTGCTTGTGCATCGTACGACTTATCTTTATTGCTTTATGCTGCCGTTTGGTCTGGTGTCTTCTTTGGGCTGGGTGACGCCCTTCATCTGCGGGGTTATTGCCTATACCTTTTTTGGGCTAGATGCCCTGAGTGAGGAGCTAGAATCACCATTTGGCGTGGCGGACAATCAATTGCCATTAACGGCTTTATCGCGCACGATTGAAATCAATTTGTTAGAAGCACTGGGTGAAACTGATCTGCCAGCTGATATCAGTCCTATAAAGGGCTACTTGCCATAAACAATGGGTAATATAAAAAAAGACCGCTCGATTGGAGCGGTCTTTCTATGTTTGTATGTCACTTTGATTACTTATTAGCCTTAAATACCTTTTAAAAAGCTCAGTAAGATCCTTTTTTACGTACTAGGTCATTGTGTATCGCTTTTATGAGCGCCGCTAAGGGACAATTGCTTATAGCTGACTGAGAAATTTTACAGGGATAGGGTAGTTATACATCCAAGTATGTGAGGTGTTTTCATTGCCTAATGAACCCTCAAAGCTCCAGCCCCACGTAAACAGATTGCCATTTTTAAAAGGTATGCCATTGTTTTGATTGCGTGGTTTTTCATGTGCAATCAGATGCATTGTACCCATCGCCATATTATCGATGTTTTTTAGGTTGGGAAGCTTGTTTGTTGGTTCATTTAAGTTTTCATAACTTGTTTTGCCTTTGCCGTCTGTTTCACCAAACATGCCCCAAGCATAAAGGATGCCATCTGATGCTCGAGTGTTACTATTATTTGCTGCAACATTGTCCAACAGCACATAGCTGGCATTGCCATTGGCGTAGACACGGCGAACCTCTTGACCTGCAAACCAAGGCAATTTGGTTGGCGCAGTTATGGTGCTTGCCCATGCGTTTGCGGTATTTTTAAAGCCAATTCCGTTGTAGCCTATTTGGCTGCTAGCATTTAGCCCCCAACCATAGACAGAGTCTTTGTTGGTCAGTGCTAAAACATGAGCTTTACCAGCAGCAAGCTGAGTGACTATTTCTTTTTCTACCCCTTGAGCAGTACTATCAGCCAAATCCTGTGCAATGACATTGATACGTACCGGTTTACTATTAACATTGATGCAATTGTTGGCTTTATCACATGCTTGACCGCGCCCAAGATTGGCGCTCGCGTCGCTGCCCCAACCCCATACCTGACCTTTATCATCTAAGGCATATGAGCTACTGCTACTGGCTACGACTTGTATGATATGACCGACGCCCTCTGACGCCGAAAAGTCCACTTTGACTGGTATGCTGCTGTTTATAGCAGTGTTATTACCGAGCTGCCCTTGAGCATTAGCGCCAAATGCCCAAATGCTGCCGTCTTTGGTCAACACCAAATTATGATTATAACCAGCCGCTAGCATGACCGCATTATTAATACCGGCAATCGCGCTGATATCAAGACGGCAATCAGCGGATTTAACACAAGAATGACGATTTGACTGACCACGTCCTAATTGTCCATAAGCATCATTACCCCAGCTATAAACTTGACCTTTATCATCGATAGCAAGTGAGTGGTTTTGATTAAATTTAATAGATATTAGGTTTTTTGGGGCATTATTCATGAGTGTCGGTAACTCTGGATGTCCCATAGTATCAGCGAATGTCGAGGTATATGCGGTGCCTGTTTGCCCATAGTTATTACGACCCCAACCATAGAGCTGCCCATCATGAAGGGCTGCGGTATGTGAGCCACCAGCTGCCACCGTATCGCCCAGATACATATTTTTGGTTGAGCGCATGATATTACCTGCATTGTCAGTGGCGGCTAAGGCAATGCTGTTTTCGCCTAAATCTAACAAGATGCGATCGTTAAAATAACCATTTGTGTCAATAGTTAGCGATTGAGGTGCTCTACTGTTCAATGTATAGGTTACAGACTTTATGCCACCGCTATCTTGCACTTGACCTGAGACAAATACAGCCGCAACTGCGCTATAACCACTCGAAAAGTTGCTATCCGTTGTCAAAAGTGGCGGTGTCCCATCAATGATTTCTGTGCTGACATCAGAATCATCGCCGCAAGCAGTCAACATCAAAGTAGCGGTAATCAAAGCGACTGCTTGGGTCAGAGTGGATAAACGCATAAATGTCTCAATCAGTGATCAATAAAAATAAAAGGGGTAGCGGTGCCAATCCTAAGATAGGGGCACTTAGTAAAGTGACTGTAATAATTTAAGCGAATAATATTACAAACGATAACTATTATCAATATGTAAATTAGGAGGGCAGTATATTAGATATGTTATGTTACGGATCAGAGCAGCAAATATGATAATGGCGGCGTACAGATGAGGTGGTACCTATAGGGATTTGTTATCAGTATTTTTATAGGGCTGTAGCGAGGAGAGCTTTAATAAGACTTTATGATATGGTGGTAAAGATAGCGACTAGGCGCCTATCTGGAAGTATGGTAAAAGCGCAGATCATGCCACTGCGTTATATGTATGTTTCCATGATACTGAGTTAATAATAAAATCGCATACTCACTTAAAGTGTTAATAATTATGCGATCTCTATCATTAATGACATGATCTAGCTAATGTAAAGATTGCTCTCAATACTATTTTTCATATGAAGTAGACGAGGGGCAACATCTTCCTCTAGTTTTGTACGGCTCAAAACGAAATTTGGCGCGCCACAATTAAAAGTCAGTAAGCCCTCAGTAGGGTGCATTAAGGCAGTGGCAACCGCATTGACATCTTTTTGCCATTCGCTAATTGAAAAGCAGTATCCATAATCTTCATAATCTTTAAAAGCTTTATCCAGTCCTCTTCTAATCTTTATCCAATCCTCTTTGTACTTAGTGCGAATGGCATCAAGGATAAATTCTTGCTCAGCCTGCGGCATACTTGCTAGACAGGCTCTGCCCATCGAACTTAAATGAATAGGCAAATATGAGCCGACATTACGGCGCATAGTCGTAGTACCATCACCTTGCACCACATTCAAATATACCATCGTTAGTCGATCGCGAGTGGCCATGGCAACCGCACTATTTGCATACTCTGCTAATTCTTCCATGTATGGCGTTACTAGATTGTTGATAGAGATGTTCGCCATCATCGTATAGCCAAACCCTAAGACACCAGCAGACAATTGATATTTACTACTATTTATTGATTGCTTTAAATAGCCGAGCTTAACCAAGGTATATGTAAGACGCGTGATCGTGCCTTTAGGCAGTCCTGTTAATTGACTTAAGTCTTGATTACCAAGGTAAGGACGCTGCGGGGTAAAACAACGAAGTAGCTCTAGCCCTCGCGCCAAAGCGGTGACGAACTGCCGATCATTCTTATCGCGCATCTCTGCAATCGGCTCTAGCAGTTCGATATGTGTTGTGTTAGCTGAGCCTTCAGTAATAAGGTTTTTAGTTGTCATATATTATTTTTATTCTCAATTAAGTTAATACAAATGTAATGGTCAACATACTGCTTATCGTATTTTATTATCAGAATAAATTACTTTGGGCTAATAATAGTATGCACCTTTAACCATACTATCTTAAAGGTGCATTTAAAATACTTGGCATAGCTATTATAAGCTATTTCGCTATGCGGTATATATATTGAATAATGTTACGCTTTTTGTGGGTCATACTGTTGTTCTTTAATAAACAACGTCGGAATAAGACCACATAAGAAGTACGCACCTGCCATCAGCAATAAACCTGCACCGATAGAATTTTGCATCGCCATATAACCAATAGCGACGGGTGCAATGACTGAGCCCAGTCGTCCGATATTGAATGCACCACCGATAGCAGTACCTCGAATAGCAGTCGGAAAGCTTTCGGTCAAATAGGTGGCGTTAATCGCATAAGGAATACCATATAAGAAGCCAAAGGCTATCATTAACCAACCGATGTTTTCTGGCGTATGCATGTAGACCAATACTGGTATAAATAGTGCCGTACCCATCGTACCGAAAGCAAATACTATTTTGCGACCTATCTTATCAGCCACGATACCTGCGACTAATTTGGCAAACATCATAGTCAGATAAGTACCTGCCATATAGATAGCCATCTCTTTAAACTTGATACCTAATTCAGTTTCTAGATAAGACGGTAACCAGTTGCTTACGCCAAAATAACCAAATAATAAAAGCCCTGAACTCATAGACCATAAAATAAACATGATGCGATGCTTTGGATTCTCAAATATGGCTTTATAAGGGTTTTCAGGTTTTTGAAGTGAGTTCTTTGCGCCACTAAGTTTAAGGGCACGTGACTCTTTCCAAGACTGCGGCTCAGACACTAGAAAATACATCAATACTGCAAGAATAATAGGTATAAAGGTTAAGAGGTATAGGGTGCGCCAACCATAGCTAGGAATAATCCAAGCAGACAGGCTCGTAATAACGAGAGAGCCTAAAGTAAACCCTGTCATCAACATCGCAAGCACCGTCGTTCGATGTTTGGTAGGGACCATCTCAGACATCAACGTATTGGTCGCAATGTATAAGCTACCAAGACCCAAACATGCAGTGAACCGTAATGCTACAAAATGTTCGTAGCTCTGCGCAAACCCACTAAAACCTGATAATACAGAGAAGAGTGCGGTCGCAATCACGATAACCCGTACCCGTCCAAAACGATCACAGGCCCAGCCGCCAAAGAACCCACCGATTGCCATGCCAAATAATGACCAACTGCCCAAAGCACCTGCTTGTACATTGGTCAATCCAAATTCTTGTTTTAAACTTGAAAGCGTAAAGGCAAGAATACCGATATCAGCCCCATCACATAACAAGACTAAAAAACAAAATACAAAGGCCAGTTTCCAAGGTTGCTTCTGGGTAGAATTTAAGCTTGGATTCGAAGTTATAGCCGCACTTTTCACAATACATATCCTTATCGTTGTGAGAATAAAAAACTATTTTAATAGTGTCTTTATGATGGTATTTACGTCCTAGCAAATACCGGTATCGCCTTGCTCATCAAACAAACTACTATTCACTTACTTCTTTAATCATATTGCGGGCGATAATAATCTGCTGAATCTGAGTCGTACCTTCATATAAACGATACAAGCGCACATCACGATAAAAACGCTCAATGCCATAATCGGCAATGTAACCCGCACCGCCATGAATTTGTACGGCTCTATCAGCAACGCGGCCACACATTTCAGTAGCAAACATCTTGGCACAGGAGGACTCAGTGACGACATCTTTACCTTCATCACGCAGGCGTGAGGCGTCTAATACCATAGATTTAGCCGCATAAATTTCCGCTTTTGAATCAGCGAGCATCGCTTGAATAAGTTGAAAATTGGCAATGGGCTGCCCAAACTGCTTACGCTCAACGGCATAATGTAATGCATCATCCAACATGCGAGTCGCGGCTCCGGTACTCGCTGCAGCAATATGTAGGCGTCCTTTATCAAGTACTTTCATCGCGGTTTTGAAACCTACACCTTCGACACCACCAATCAAAGCATCAGCAGGCACGACACAATTATCAAAGATGACGTCACAGGTATGAGCACCTTTTTGCCCCATTTTTTTGTCAATTTTACCCAAAGTAATACCAGGGGTATCACTCTCAACGATAAAGGCTGAAATACCACCCGATCTTTTATTTTGCGGATCAGTACGTGCCATCACAGTAAACACGCCAGCTTCAGGGGCATTTGTAATATAGCGCTTAGTACCGTTGATAATATAGGTATCACCGTCTTTGATAGCAGTGGTCTTTAATGAAGCGGCATCTGAGCCAGAATCCGGCTCGGTCAAACAAAATGAGCCGATGATTTCACCGCTGGCGAGCCTTGGTAGATATTTCTGTTTTTGCGCTTCAGTACCATCGATGACTAAACCAGATGAGCCGATACCGTTGTTTGTGCCTATCAATGAGCGAAAAGCAGGAGAGGTGCGCCCTAGTTCAAATGCAAGTGTGACCTCTTCTTCCATCGTAACGCCAAGCCCGCCATACTCTTCGGGAATAGTCAGTCCAAACAGCCCTAACTCGCGCATTTGATTGATGATATCGTCTGGCAGACGGTCGTTTTCCGCTACCCAGTGTTCCATCGGTATTAATTGGTTATTCACAAATTGGCGGATAGTGTCGGTGATTTGGTTAAGAACGTCCTTATCTCTGATCATGTGATTCTTCCTTGTTTAATTGATATTCAAATTGAGAGCGGCTTCATAATGGCCTTGAATAAACAGCATAATTGATAGTTTATGAAATTACAATAGTTTTGGTTTAAATAACCGCAATGCGGTATTTATTAAAAAATTAAAGTTTAAATGGTTGGTTTATTTCTCAATTTAACTAAGATTTACCCTTCACAAAGGAAAATAAACAGTATATATTGGTCTTAAATATCGCTATGCGGTATTAATTATCATAATTACTAGTGTTTTTTAAGGGTTGATGTACTTTACCTAAGGACACTGTTTAAGGGATAGCATCATGGAAGAGCCAATCATTATTTGTGAAACATTAGAAAATGGCGTTAGTGTGATAAGACTTAATCGTCCTAAAGTTCGCAATGCTTTAAACACTGAACTACGCGAACAAATGGCAGAGATTTTCATCAAATTAAACGACGATGTGAATACCAAGGCTATTGTGCTGACAGGTGGCGATAAGGTGTTCGCAGCCGGTGCTGATATCAATGATTTTTTAACCGCGAAAACAGTCGATGTGTATTTGCGTCATAGCGAACGCTACTGGGATGCCATCACCAATTGTCGCAAGCCGATTATTGCAGCAGTCAATGGCTATGCCCTTGGCGGCGGCTGTGAGCTTGCTATGCATGCCGACATCATTGTCGCTGGCAAGTCTGCTAAGTTTGGCCAACCAGAAATCAAAATAGGGCTGATGCCAGGGGCAGGGGGTACGCAGCGGCTATTTCGAGTAATTGGCAAACATAAAGCCATGAAGCTGATATTAACGGGCGACATGATAAGCGCTGATAAAGCAGATCAAATGGGGCTAGTCTCTGAAGTAGTTGAAGATGAGGCAACTATCAAACGTGCTATCGAAATTGCAGAGCAACTAGCGAGTTATTCGCCTATTGCCTTAACCCAAATCAAAGAAGTTGCCAATCTCGGGGTGGACATGCCATTACAAGCCGCGTTGGCTTTAGAGCGTAAAGCCTTTCAGATTTTGTTTGATACCGAAGATCAAAAAGAAGGGGCAAAAGCCTTCTTAGAAAAGCGTCGTGCTGAATACAAAGGGCAGTAGCTTGTTGAATCATAGAGAGACATAGCTAAGCAACCCTGAAAACGAGACTATTTAACAAGAGCGCATAAAGTAACAAGACCATATAAAGGATTATTATGACTGTTAAATCATTGGCCATTATTGGCACCGGTATTATGGGTATGGGTATCGCCCAAATCGCCGCCCAAGCAGGCATTCAAGTGTTGTTATTTGATGCCAAAGCAGGCGCTGCCGAGCAAGGACGCCAATCCCTTCAAGCTACCCTCGAAAAACTAGCCGCCAAAGGTAAACTCACCGATGAGCAGCTGCAATCTACTTTGAAAAATCTGACCGTGATTGAAGATATAGCCAAAATTGCCGAGGCTGATGTCGTTATTGAAGCAATTATCGAGAATTTAGAAATAAAACAACAGCTTTTTAAACAGTTAGAAAGCATTGTTCCTGCCGAGACGATTTTGGCAACCAATACCTCCTCGCTAGCGGTGACCGCGATTGCTTCTAATTGCGAGCACCCAGAGCGTGTGGCAGGATTTCACTTTTTTAATCCAGTACCCTTAATGAAAATCGTTGAAGTTATTCCGGGTATCTCTACCAAATCTTCAGTGGTTGAGACGCTGACGTCTTTAGCCAAACGCATGGGACATTTAGGGGTAGTGGCAAAAGATACCCCAGGATTTATCGTCAATCATGGCGGTAGAGCTTACGGTACAGAAGCGTTGAAAATATTAGGCGAGGGGATCGCTGGTTTTGAGGACATCGACCGTATTTTACGTGACGGCGCGGGCTTTCGCATGGGGCCATTCGAGCTGCTTGATCTTACTGGTATCGATGTGTCGCATCCGGTCATGGAATCGATTTATAACCAATATTACTTTGAGCCTCGCTATCGTCCCCATCCTTTAACTCGTCAAATGCTAACGGGTAACAAGCTTGGGCGTAAAGTTGGTGAAGGCTTTTATAACTACACAGAAAATAAAAAACAAGACGGTCAAAAAGTGTCAGCAGATACGTCTGAACAATCATTGTTTGAATCATTAGTTCTTAAAACAGGGTCTGATACCTCAAATATCTCAGTTTGGATTGGCGCAGATTTAGCAGAAGATAGACAACAGCTGATTGATCATTTAAACACTAATGGTATTACTATCGACGATAATGATAAGCCAAATTCTGACAGTTTAGTATTGCTGGCAATCTATGGCGAGGATACCACCAATGCGGCTATCCGCTATCAAGTCAATCCTAACCAAGCGGTCGCTATTGATATGCTGACTGACTTATCTAAGCATCGTACCTTGATGCCAAGTATTGTCACCCAAGATAACTTTATTGCACAAGCTTATGCTTTATTTGGTAGAAAAACAGATAACCGTTTGGTTGAGGACAAAGCCATTACACAGGTTGCTGTTGATGCCACACTGATCACTGAAAGCACTGGGTTTGTGGCGCAGCGAGTCATGGCTATGGTAATTAATTTAGGCTGTGATATTGCGATGCAAGGTATTGCGTCTCCTGAAGATATCGACAATGCCGTGAAGCTTGGATTAGGGTATCCATATGGTCCTATATCATGGGGAGACGAGCTTGGGGCTCAGAGGATCTTACTTATCTTAGAGCGTATTTATGGGTTAACAGGTGATCCGCGTTATCGCCCAAGCCCGTGGTTACAACGCCGCGCCACGTTAGGTATTTCACTATTTACTCAGCAAACTAATTATTAATATTAATACCAACAACCTAGCAATCTTGCTAAACCATATATTTCAATAATGCAAACTCTCAAAACACAACAAGGAAAAGTTATGTTAGATGCCTATATTTATGACGGATTAAGAAGCCCTTTTGGTCGCCATGGAGGCGCATTAGCCACCGTTCGTCCTGATGACATGATTGCGACAGTAATGAAAGCTTTGGTCGAAAAGCATCAATTACCTAATGATATCTTTGATGAAGTGCTGATCGGTAATACCAATCAAGCTGGTGAGGACTCACGTAATATCGCCCGTAATGCCGCGTTATTAGCAGGATTAGATGTCAAAACACCCGGTCAAACCGTCAATCGCTTATGCGCTTCAGGACTATCGACCATTATCGATGCCGCTCGTAGTATTACTTGTCATGAGGGGGATATATTTTTAGCAGGTGGCGTTGAGTCCATGACCCGCGCACCTTTTGTCTTTGCTAAGACTGAGCAGCCTTTTAGTCGTGAATTTAAGGTATTTGATACGACTATTGGCAGCCGGTTCCCCAATCCTATTATCGAAAAACAGTTTGGCAGCGATAGCATGCCGCAAACAGGCGATAACGTCGCTCGCAAATATGGTATCACTCGTGAAGAAGCAGATAAATTCGCAGCGGCTTCGCAAGCTAAATACCAAGCGGCAAAACAAGCTGGGTTCTTCAATGATGAAATAACACCAATTATGGTATCGCAAGGTAAAAAATTACCCGAAAAAGCGATAGCGGAAGATGAGCATCCTCGTGCCAGCTCTACTGTTGAAGCGTTACAAAAACTTAAGCCTTTAAACAACGAAGGTGTCGTCACAGCAGGTAATGCTTCAGGTATCAATGATGGCGCAGCGGCGCTGATTATTGGCTCAAAGCAAGCAGAGGAAACGTTAGGCTTTAAGCCTATTGCCAAGATTCTTTCATCCGGTGCTATGGGTGTTGAGCCAAATATTATGGGCGTAGGCCCTGTGGAAGCCATTAAACTGGCGTTGAAACGTGCTGATCTGACCCTTGATGATATGTCCATCATTGAAATTAATGAAGCGTTTGCCTCGCAAGTACTCGCCTGCTTAAAAGGTTTGGATATTGATTTTGATGACAAACGCGTCAATCCTAACGGCGGAGCAATTGCCGTCGGTCATCCGCTGGGTGCATCAGGCGCCAGACTGGCATTAAGTACCGCTCGCGAGCTTCAGCGTACGGGCGAAAAATACGCGGTGGTCAGTTTATGCATTGGCATTGGGCAAGGGCTTGCCATGGTGATTGAACGAGTCTAACCCTTTCAATACTTTTGCCATATATTTTTAATTTCAAGGATGACCATAATGACTACGATACTTAACCAACATGAGGATTACCAGCAAGCTCAAGAAGCCTATGGTTTTCCTTTGATTATCAAACAGCTACTAAACCGTGCAAAAATTGCCTCTAAAGATCAAACCATTAGTTATGCGGATAAGGTTACTTATACGTACGCTGAATTTTTTAAGCGTGTTAATCGCTTGGCAAACGTACTTAAAGATATGGGTTTGCAAGCAGGTGATGTGGTTGCTGTTATGGATTGGGACAGTCATCGTTACCTTGAAGCGTACTTTGCTGTGCCTATGTCTGGAATGATTTTGCAAACGGTCAATGTACGTTTGGCTGAAGATAAAGTGCTGTATACCATCAACCATTCCAAACCAAAAGCCTTGTTACTTAATGCTGAGTTTGAGCCAATGGCTAAAAACTATCGTCATGAAGCCCCTTCTATTGAGAAAATTATTTGGCTGGATGACGTTCAATATGGTGAAAACGATACAAAAACTGAGCAAGCCAATATGCCAGATTATGTTGAAGGTGAGTATGAGGCAATGCTAGCCGCGGCCAGTGATGAGTTTGATTTTCCAGATTTTGATGAAAATACCATCGCTACCACATTTTATACCAGTGGTACGACGGGTGACCCAAAAGGGGTTTTCTTTACCCATCGACAGATCGTATTGCAGACGCTATCGAGTACGCTGGCCTCTGCACTCAGCGCCGAAGGTCAAGGTGCTCGCTACAATGATGTCTACATGCCGATGACGCCATTATTTCATGTGCATGCTTGGTGCTGGCCGTATGGGGCAACCATGATAGGGCTAAAACAAGTGTATCCAGGGCGCTATGTATCTGAAGTATTGGTTGACTTGATTGAACAGCATAAGGTAACGCTATCACATGGTGTCCCAACCATTTTACAAATGTTAATCAAAGAAATGGCCACCCGAGGACGCAAGTTTAACGGTCTTAAATTGTCAGTAGGTGGCTCCAAATTAAACGAAGCTCTAGCTGAAGCCGCTATTGAAAGTGGCATAGAGTTTATCTCGGGGTTTGGAATGTCAGAGTCCTGTCCTGTCCTTGCCAGAATGGCATTTGGTGATCAGACAAGTACTATGACAACGACAGAGCAGATCAACTATCGTTGTCTTTCTGGCTCACCAATTATGCTGGTATCGATGGAGCTTTGGGATGCGAACGGCAAATCTTTACCGATGGATGGTGAGTCGACCGGCGAACTCGTCGTTCGAGCGCCTTGGCTGACCCAAAGCTATTTTAAGAATCCAGATGCTGGCGATGAGTTATGGCGCGGTGGCTGGATGCATACCCAAGATATTGCCTGCATTACCGCTGATGGTACTCTCAAAATTACGGATAGGCTCAAAGATGTCATCAAGTCAGGTGGCGAATGGGTATCCTCGCTTGAAGTCGAAAATATTTTATCATTCCATCCTTGCGTTGCTGAAGTGGCCGTTATTGGCGTAGCGGATGAAAAATGGGGCGAACGTCCTCTAGCGTTAGTGGTCCTGAAACCTGATCATACCGATATTAAAGCGGAGGAGATTTTAGCATTGGGTCATCAAGCGGTTGAAAAAGGCTATTTACCAAAGTATGGCGTCCCCAGTGAAATAAAATTCTTAGTAGAAATGCCGAAGACCAGTGTGGGTAAGCTTGATAAGAAAAAGATGCGGATAATGTACGCAGAAAAATTAATCTAATCCAAACATCTTTATTAGTGACTGCAAGAAAACAGTTAATGCAGCTTACTGATAATTTGAATAGGTATGTTCATTGGCGCGACTAGACGAGATAACTATGAAAGCTTTAGCAAAATTACCAGAAATACAAGAGACGCTTAATAAAGATAATAACCATCCTATGCATGGTTTTGCGGTCATTTACTCTCAACAAGTAGAGTGGGGCGATATGGATTCTTTTGGTCATGTCAATAATGTGGTCTATTACACTTATGCCCAAAATGCTCGTATCCACTATAACAGTCAATTAAATCTATTCAATGAAAAGACTTTTTCAGTCATGGCAGCATCATCCTGCCAATACTTCAAACCAGTAATTTACCCCGATACTTTATGGATTGGGGTTCGAATTAAGAAAATTGGCAATGCCAGCTTGATTCACGAGTACACCTATTATAGTACTGCTATGAATACTATCGTTGCTAGCGGTGAGTCAGTACTGGTATATCTTGATAAAGCCACTGGACAAAAGAAAAATATCGACGAGACAAAAAAAGCCGCTATTAGCGATTTTGAAAGGGTTCAATAAAGTAGGAAACATGTGTTTTTGTACAAGGAGATAGTACTGGTATTTATGAAGTAACAGAATACAGTAGCGATAGGCATTTAAAGGAATTTTCAAACAATACAAGGAATGTATAGATCATGCTTTATATCAAAAAATTGTCTTTTGGTTTGGTGGTTCTTGGGGTATGTGCACAAGCACAAGCCATAGATCTTGTCACAAATGCAGATACTACTCTAAGTATCGGTGGTTATGTTAAAGCCGAGGGTATATTTTATTCTCCAGATGAAGGCGAGTCAGAGTTCAAAGGCAATGCACGGCAATCTCGGATTAATCTGAAAACCACTAAGAAGGTAGATGATAAAAAATTAACGGGTTTTATTGAAGGGGATTTTTATGGCAATGCCGCAAATGGCGGTTCAGACTTGCGACTTCGCCATGCTTATGTTCAGGTCAATGATTTGACCGTAGGTAAGACATGGAACGGGCAGTTCTTGGCGGTCTACCCACTTTTGACTGAACAGCTCGACTTTCGAGGTACGGGATTAGGAACCATCTCGGGTGGGGGCGCTGATATCCGTCCAGATTTGACGGTGCATTATACCCATAAAGGGCTTCGCTTTACCGCTCAACAACCTGTTTATGAGGACGCTAACCTGCCCGATATGGTGGTCAGCTATAAAAATAATATATCTGATCTTAGCTATAACTTAGCGGTCACTGCGCGTGAGGCTAAAAATGGAAACGATTCAGATGTCGGTGTCGGTGCTTCTTTGGCCGGTAAACTCAAACTGGGTAATGACTCATTACATGCGAGCGTATTCAATGGTAAAGGGATGGGTGTCTATTCGACGGTATGTGTCGGAAAAGCGCTTGGGGCAACTGGAGCTTCAGATTGTGATGCTGAAAACGGCGAACTTGTGTCGCAAACAGGCTTTACGGTAGGATATAGACATAAATTTTCAGAAAAACTTCTTAGTAACATGCGTTATGGTGAGATTAATGTAGATGATGCGGCTGATACTTCTGTCAATGTAAAAAGTATAAACCTTGTCTATAATTATTTACCAGATCTCGATTTTGGTATTGAATGGCGAGATCGAAGCGATAAGACGTTATCGCAAGTAAAGAAAGGTCAGCAAGTCGAAATCATGGCCAAATATAGCTTCTAAGCTAAATAATTTTTAAGCGGAATAGCTGAATAGTATTTCGTTTAAAGTTATATGTCATTGTCTAACTCATGATTATGCAGTTATTGCTTGTATCGCAAGTTAGGAGAAAGGCGCATAAAGCTTGTCACTTATGGTAGTAAAGAGCGAAAGGATAAAAGGTTATTAGCGTGACTGCAAGCAGGTGCAATGGAATTTTTATATACGGCTATGCCAAATTTAAGCTTTAGCGTTTTTCGGCATAGCTCATTTTTGCGTTGACTGCTACACTATTACGCTATCTGGCACTCCGACATATTCTTTAAAGCATTACCATAAAAACTGATTAAGGACAGGTTATGCATATCACGGCGAATTTTGATGCGGGCAATATTGAGGTTATTAGTTTAGAAGATAAAAAAGATATCCAATTGGCTATTCGTCCGGACGTCGGTGGCGAGTTTTTTCAATGGTTTAACTTTCGTATAACCGGTCAGATTGGCGAGCAATATGTGCTCAATATCCTAAATGCAGGGGAAGCGGCATTCCCTGGAGGGTGGGAGAGTTATCAAGCAGTTGCTTCCTATGATCGTGAGTATTGGTTCCGCCTGCCCACCTCTTATAAAGACGGCAAGCTGACCATAAACGTAGACATGGAATGTGAAACCATTCAAATTGCTTTTTTTGCCCCTTACAGTTATGAGCGTCATCAAGATTTATTAGCCGCTGTACAAATGCACCCATTTGTGACGTTAGAGTATTTAGGTGAAACGCTTGATAAGCGCGACTTAACCTTAGTTAAAATTAGTGATGGCGATAGCAGTAGTGACGAGAGTAAGCGCAACATTTGGATCACAGCGCGTCAGCATCCTGGTGAGACTATGGCTGAATGGCTGGTCGAAGGTCTCATGTATAGCTTATTAGACGGTGATAATGCGACTGGAAAATTATTATTAGATAAAGCAAACTTTTATATTGTGCCGAATATGAACCCCGATGGCAGTGTACGTGGTCACCTACGTACCAATGCAGTCGGAACGAACCTAAACCGCGCCTGGTCAAATCCGAGTTTAGAAAAAAGCCCTGAAGTGTTTCATGTTATTAAGAAAATGGAAGCGACTGGCGTTGATCTATTTTATGATGTACATGGTGACGAAGAGATACCTTTTGTCTTCCTTGCCGGCTCTCAAGGGACGCCTAATTATAACGACCGACTCGCGCGACTCCGTGATAGATTTGCAGAAGTGTTAAAGCTGGCCAGTGCTGACTTTCAGACTGAAGAAGGCTATGACGTTGATGCACCGGGTACAGCGAATATGACGCTCGCAACTCACTGGGTGGCCGAACGTTTTGACTGCCTAGCCAATACTTTAGAGATGCCGTTCATAGATAACAATAATCTACCTGATGCAGATACGGGTTGGTCACCAGAGCGTTCTATTAAATTGGGAGAAGCGTCGCTAGTTGCCATGTTAGCAGTCATTGATGATTTACGCTAATTAATAGCTTCTATAATCTTAATTTTATAACACCACATAAGAAAAACCATCAATAAAAAAGGTTGCGATCGCTATATTACAAATAGCGATCGCAACCTTTTTCTTATTTATTGATGCTGAGTCACAAATGGCGTTCGTTTATAAAATTGATATTACTGTATTGATAAAGCAATCATCATCTAAGATATTACAAGCCAGCCCCAAAACAAACTTCCAATGGCATTATCACCATGCAACTAATAAATTATCAAGGTTTATTATTTTAAAGACCTTCTGAAAAATAGGCTGGCAAGCGCGCAGGCAAGCGTCAGTGACAACAACATCGAAACTAAAGTATGGCTAAAAAAATGGTCGCCAAATGCCATTTTATATAGCCCCATCGTCCATCCTAAAGCTGTGACTATTGCAAAGATTTTATAGCGATATTTTTGTACTGTCGGTAAAAATGCCAATCCATATAAAGAAAATCCTGCACTGGCATGCGCCGCTGGAAAGCACTTCGCAGGCGTTTTAGAAAGTATGTTTTGCCAAAGATTGAGATATGGTAAATCACCATTGAAAAGAAATAAACTATTTGGGCAGCTAACATGGGTAAAGCTCTTGAGGGTTGCGATAACCGTAGGTACTATGATGATAGTGATTAATAAATAACCTACTTCTCGGCTAGACAATGCTGCGATTGGTCTAATAAAAAACACTTTAGCATTCACAGTATTAGCGTATCGACGTTGCCAATAGTGCCAAATTAATATCATTATTAAATAGCCGCCAAATAATATTAATAATAATTTTGGAGAATCATAAAAGATAAATCTATAAGGCTGCGCGCCTTTTTCAAGAAGCCAATGTCCATTCGTATAGAAAAGCTCACTAATACGAACGTCAAATTGGCTGTGCTCAAACGTCAATGTCGCAATAATCGTTAAGCACAGCAGCTTGAGCCACGTCCAATCAGTTGTGTTTTTTACTAGCGTCATTGAGTCTCCTTTTAAATTATATTAAGTCGAAAATTTTTGAATCTTACTTAATATAAAAGGTTCCATAACGCCATTACCCATAAGACAAACAAAAGCAATAACGCCAAAAATTGCGCCGCAGAACCTACGTCTTTAGCTATTTTAGCGAGTGGATGTTGGTTCGTTGAGGTATGATCAACACTGGCTTCAATACCGGTATTGAACAGCTCAACGATAAGGGATAAAAAAGAGATGATTGTCAGCATCATTTTTATGCTGATATCAAAAGGGATAAGTATGATTGCTATTAATAAGACGCTATTAAGCCAGAATACTTGTCTAAAAGCCGCCTCATATTTATAAGCGGCTTTAAAACCATCTAAAGAATAACCGGCGGCTTTAACAATACGAGAAAGACCTTTGTTACCTTTGGCAAGACTGGCATAACTATTAGGTGCAAGCAGTTGAGTAGCCGTCGTTTGGTTTTTTGATTCGGAGTTGATTGTATTCATATTGAATTCTTAATACGCATTAATATTGAGTTACGCTAGATGTTTTGAGTAATTAAAAAAATAATCAAACAAAAAATTAGCATACTGTTCTTATGAAAACAGTATAAAACAGGGGATATTAAGAAAACGTTAAGACAATATTGATTGGTTGATTCATGAAATACAGTGAAGACTTATATACGGCATTTATTATAATAAATGCTAAACGTACTACCACCTGTAGCATTGTCTTGGTGCATAAGCTCCCAGTCCATATGAGTCATGATACGTTGCACAATGCTAAGACCCAAACCGCTACCTTCTACCTGATCGCTGGTATTTATGTCATTCAGACGCTCAAATCTCTCATAGAGTAAAGGCATCATAATTTCGGGAATACCAAGACCAGTATCAGAGACTGTAATTTTCTCAGCATCAATCATCACGATGACTTCACCATTGTCAGTATACTGAAACGCATTTTTTATTAAATTACCCAATGCCATTTTTAGCAGCTCAGGGCGGACATTTGCTATGTAATCTTGCTCAGCGACTACTTTACAAGTTACCGGTTTATGGCGGAGCAAATATGTTAAGCGTGTCACTTCATTAAGGGCGATGGTGTTGATAGAGGTTTGCGGTGTGTCCAGCTGTTCAGGCGCGCGCGATAATAGTAATAAAGCGCTGATGATTTCAGAGGTTTCTTTGGCGGTCGTACTAATACGGTTGGCGAATTCGCTCAGGCGACTATGGTCTTCAAGTTGTGAGGCTAGTACCTCCGATGCACCCATGATAATAGTCAATGGTGTGCGTAATTCATGACTGACATCGCCAGTAAATAGCTGCTCACGTTTTAGATATTGCTCTAGTTTATGATTTTTTTCATCGATAGCGCGTGCTAATACCCCAACTTCTGAGGGTAGATGGGTTAAGTCAGTGAGGTTTTGATGATCGGTTTCTACGGCTTGCTTTAAATCTAGTAAAGGCTTAATGATTTGCTTAGAGGATAAGTAAGAGAATAGCGCTGCAATAAGCAAGCTCAAAACAACCGCAATTTTTAGTGCATCTGCAAATATATCCTCTAACTCTTCGAAGATGGCTAAAACAGGATAGTTTTCCATCACCATCTCGGACCCTTCTAAGTAGGTCAAAATATATTTTTGCTCATTTTGTTGGTGGGCAAAAAAATGAAGATTCGTTTCAGTGTTACCCGTTTCAGTGTCGCCCGTTTGATTGTTCACGGTTACCTGCATCTCTTGAACGGTTTCGTTTGCTATCGCTTTTAAATTTTCAGGCGCACTGTCATAACGATAAATTTTGATACCAGGATTTGCTGTATAAGCCGCCTGTTCACCTTCTTTTTCTTGACTAAGTTGCAGCTGTTGTAAAAGACGTCCTTTCACTAAGTCCTGTTCAATTCGCATCTCAGCGTACATAAAAATACTGACGAACGTTGTGCAAAGCAGTAAGGCAAATAACAAATAGGAGATTCGAAACTTATTAGCGATGGATTCTATAGTGAACATGGCAGGTGCTTATTTAGAGTCAGGTAATATATAGGGAGGTACAGGCGTAACTACTTATAGTAAACTTCAATCTTTAAATTGTATTATGAATTTTCAAACTTTGTCTGGGTCAATAATTTGGTAACCAACACCAGCCATTGTTACTATCATGACTTTATCAAACGGTTTATCAACTTGCGCACGTACACTATGCAAATGGGTGCGAAGCGCATCACTACTTGGCACATCTTGTCCCCATACTTTTTCCTCAAGCTCAGTTTTACTGACTACCCGAGGCGAGGCAATCATCAGAGTGTGTAAGATTTTGAATCCTGTTGGGGTTAGTTTTAATGGTTTGTCTTCTCGTTTGATACTGTGTTCCTCAGTATTTAGAGACAGCTTGCCAACTTCTATATTGTGCTGAAAATGTTCATCTTGATGGCGGCGTATTAATGCTTTGATGCGAGCTTCTAATTCAACCAATGAGAAAGGTTTGACCAAATAATCATCCGCACCACTATCAAACCCTGCAACCTTATCCAAAACAGTATCACGCGCGGTCAGCATCAATACGGGCGTCTTATCATGCAGCTCTTCTCTAAGCGTTTTGCACAGCTTAGTACCATCCATACCGGGAAGCATCACGTCGAGCAATATAACATCGTAGCGATTGCTTGAAGCCAGTGCTAAGCCACTCAGACCATTATGGGCATTGTCCAACTCGAAACCTTTTGGCTCAAAAAAAGCATAGATATTGGCTACGATATCAGGGTTGTCTTCAATAATAAGTATCTTATACATAATGGCTACTATCTACAAAAAGCGTGAATTGAATAAAAAAGTTTAATGGGTAGTCTTAAAAAAGGTTGGTTCTGACGCTACTTCTTGAGTAGTGATACCAAAAAAATGCAATAAGGTTGGCGTAATAAAATCATGTGACACTGGCTGATTGGTCATATTAGACAGACTCTTAGTATTAATGCCATTGTTTTTAGGTGACCAAATAATGACTGGCACCTGTTTTTGCGCATTCGGCGCAATACCGTACGGCAGACCATGTAAATATACATTGTTTTCACCCAGACTTTCCCCATGGTCACTAATATATACCATCACCACATCATAGTCTTGCTCATAGGGTTTTAGCGTATCTATAACGGCATTTAAAAAGTAATCGGTATAGCGAATCGCATTGTCATAACCATTTATAACGGATTGAGCATCACACTTAGATAACTCGTTGGTCATACAGACTGGCTTGTATTCTTCAAATTCCTTGGGATAACGTTGGTAATAAGCAGGACCGTGATTGCCCATTTGATGTAATAAAATCAGTGTATCTTGTGGCTTCGCAGCAGTCTTGACCCCTATGTCCGACTTAACTAAAGTATCAAAACCGTCCAACATGCCAATATCACGACATTCAATATCACAATTAGGATTTAGCTTAGGCGTTTTATAGTCCTCAACGGTGACTCGATCTGCCACGCCTTTAGAGCTAGAGTTATTGTCCCGCCAGATCACATTAACGCCTTGTTTGTTGAGGGTATCAAGCACGTTTTCATTATATTCAGCAGTGTCAACGTCGTAATCGCTTCGGTTTGCATAACTGAACATGCAAGGTACTGAATAAGCAGTTGACGTACCACAAGAGGTCGCATGCTTGTAGCTATAGATATCCGGCTGGCTGGCAAGTAACGGCATCGTATCGCGTTTATAGCCATTCAAGCCAATATGGTCAGCGCGAACCGTTTCACCGACTACGAAAACCATCAGCTTAGGTTTGGTTGTGCTACTGACGGCTGCGGTACGCTTTGCATCTGGCGCATGCAGTATCAAGGTATCAGGGCGGCGTAGCTCATCGACGTAATCGGTACCGAGTTTGATAACAGAATAAACAGGGGTAACGGGATTGGTATAACTACGTACTATTTTATGCTGGCGGAAAAAGCTGGCGTATTGATCTCCAAATGGTAATAGGCAAACCGCTATTATCGCAATAGACGTTATCAAGGTGATTGCCTTTTGCACGATTGAGCGAACTATAGACAAACGCTTTATACGAATCTTACTAATTAAGAAAGCAGGTAGCAGACCCAATAGTAGCAGTCGAACAATAAAGCTTGGTGCTATCAAACCCATCGCTTCTGCTTGGTCTGTCTGCAAGCTGTTAACCAACATGCCAGTGTCAAATATCGTTCCATAAGCATCGGTGAAGTAACCACATACTGCCGCAATCAACACCATAGCAATGAGCACTACTTTTGCTGTCGGTCGATAACATAATAGCTGAAACAATAACCACATCAGCCCAAACAGTAAGCCAGTCAGAGAAACAATAAAACCAATGTTATCAGCAAACGGATAGATCGTTAATACTTGTTTAAAGAAGCCAATATTTGCAGTAGCAACGAGATAGAGCGTAACCACTATAATCAGATAAGTAAGATTGACTTCACGATGATAAAATTTATTTTTATCGAAGGTTGCATTATTATTTTTAGCAAGACTTATATTATGGGTTTCTGCAATGGCTAGATCGGTAATTAAGTGTTTTGACATACACAGACTTCTTAATAGAGTGAGATAAATTTTATTCTCTAAGGTAGCAATTACCCTGTTAAGAAGATGTTAAGAAGCCTATATTAGATGCATAATAGATAACGAAGATACAGATTGTATCTGATACTCTAAAAACTCATAAAATACTCACAAAAACGGCTGTAAAAGAGACTTCTCATTCATGATTACGCTCATCCAAAAAAATCAGCAGTTGTTCCTTTTAGGAGTCTTTATTCTATTAGTGATGGTTGTTTTATGGGTTTTACAGTATGTGATAATTCGCTATGGTCAGAAGGTACTGAATCAGGTGCCGACATATTGGACGGTGCTCGAACAATATCTTGGAAAAAGCAAACGACTCACTCGCTTAAAAAATAACTATCCAAAACTGTATCATGCTTCGTTGCAAAGGCTCACTGTACAGCACTTTTATGGATTGCCTCTGACGGTTTTATTTTTAGTCATGGGTTATATCTTAGCTTTGTTTTTTGGTTTGGTTGAAGATGTTGTTACTTCAGATACTATTGTGGCAACGGATTTTTTTGTGTCACAGCAAATGAGTATGCTGAGTGAGTCGCCTGTAGTGACGTTTTTTATTTTTATTACTAGCTTTGCCTCTACTGCAACGACCTGTTTAATCGTATTACTAGTCTGTATCCTATGCTGGGTGATTCGCCAACCCTATATATTAGTAGGGTTCTTAATAGCCACTTTAGGAAGTACGATATTTACTTTCCTCAGCAAGCTATTATTTCATCGCACGCGACCAGTAGATATTTTATTGTTTGAGCAGACAGATTCTTTTCCCAGTGGACATGCGACAGTTACGGTTGCGTTATATGGTTTTCTGGCTTACATGGCCATTCGTTTTAGTCGCAACTTTGCCACGCAAGTTCGGATAGCTGTGATTACTGTTTTTTTCTCACTATTGATAGGATTAAGCAGGATTTTGCTGAATGAGCATTATTTGAGCGATGTACTGGGAGGTTATTTAGTAGGCGCATTATGGCTAACAGTAGCGATTAGTGTGACAGAGTGGCTAAGGACGCGTGACAAAATTGATTGGCAGATAAGTTGGTCAGTTACTCAGGTTCGTCTGGTCTGGCTCAATATTGTATGTGTACTGATCGGCACCTCGATATATGCTGAATTTTATCAGTTGCCATTGTTAATCTAAGTAAATTCAAGGTATTAATGCCAAAAAAATATTATCGTTCATATTTAACATTAATAATGATGGCTAGTTTTTAGTCATAGGCTTGTCCCAGTACGGTGGTGTACCATAATACCCGTTCATAAAATTAATTCACCTTCTCTAGTAGCAGTTGAATGTGGGCATAAACTACATATAAGCCCAAAGCCTTAGTGCAATTTTTAGCAACACTATGACCAGTTTGCCACTCATAAGCGCCTCACTAATAATGAAAGCCAGCTGTAATATCAGTCCTGCTCTTGCAATAGATACATTCATCACTGTAAGCACAATAAGCTACTTCAGCACTCCATAAAAATTACTATATAATCTGACGCTTATAGGCAAATATTTGCTATCGTTGATGGACAATTATTCAACTGCTATTTCTAATAGGCTGCCTAATAAATCATCATGATACTAAATCCATTTACCCGTCTCAGCGGCTCTATCAGTGCTTGGATAACTATCTTTGTGATTATATTACACGGTCTTACTGTATGGGCTGTGATATCTATGGATAGCCCTGAAATTTTAGAGGCTAAAGCGGCTAAGCCTCAGGCAATCCAATTAGAGCTAGTGACATTGCCGAAATCATCCGCAGCGGCTACTGAAGAACGTCGTGCCGAAAATATCCTTACAAACTCTAACTCTGTTCCTCAACGACTGCCGCAATCAGAGAAAAAATCCGCTGAACTATCAGATACTAAACAGGTAGAAGCTAAGTCAGTAAATGCTGTGTCAGAGCCGACTTTTAGTAAACCGCTAAATTCTATCAAACCTTTAAGTTCTGAACCAAAAAAACAAACATCTGATCCAATAAAAAATCAGTCAAACCCAGAAAAGACTAAAATAACAAAAGAAACTCAATTGCCAGTCTTGGTACAGAAAAATACGACCAAAGAATCGGAAGAAACTGCCAAAAAAATGACGGAAGAAGAACAGGATCTTGTAGCCTTGGTTCAAGCGATGACAGAACAGGTCAGCCCTGAATCAACAGATATGTCAACGCAAGGGCTGGTCATAAAAGAGACGAGAAAAACAGTCAAGGTTAAGGCTGAAGAAGAAATAGATATAGCGTCGTTAATCCGATCGGTGACAGCACAATTCAATCGTGATCAAGCACGTCAGTGGCAAGAAGGTAGAAAACGTGCGGGACAAGAGCTGCTGCAAGCGCAGGCTGGCAAGAGTAATGAGAAACGAAAACAGCTTAACCTCAATGATGAGGCAGTTGACTTTTTGGAGGAGCAAGCCAGCTGGCTTGATCAGAAGAAACCTGACACAGACCTACCGTCGGCGATTTGGCGTGAAGTGACTAGTCAATCAGGCGATATCTTCACTGTATTATTGGAGCTTCATGTCGATAAAAACGGCTACATTACGGATGTGCAATTGCTCGAATCATCGGGTAATAAGATTGTTGATATTGCAGCGATGACTCAAGTCAGAGCAGGACAACTTAAACCGTTCCAACAAAATGAGCGATCTGTTAATGGTGTGGTACCGATGTCATTAATATATGAGCGACCTTAATCTAAGTAATAGCTCGTTTTCCTTTTTTGATTAAACCGACTATATGAAGAATATGTTCATAAAAAATGTATTGTCAGCCTCACTAGCTATTTAACTGCTTTTAGGAGCCTATATGGATTTTACAGATTATTGGCAATATACGGATATCATTACTAAGAGTTTGTTTTTCGCATTATTTGCTTTGTCGATTGTGTCTTGGGTGACAGGGATTTTACGATTGTACTATAGCCATCAGTTGGCTAAAACCGTCGTCGTTGACTTAGCTCAGCAAATACACAATCAGATACCGCCCACTTTGCAAGCTAGCCCAGAAGAGCGCAGGCTTCTCACCGAACAGATGTTATTACAGCAGATTGGTCGATATCGTTATCAAAGCGAGCAAGGGTTACCACTGCTCGGTACGACTGCTGCTATTGCACCCTTTATTGGGCTATTTGGGACAGTGTGGGGCATATTCCATGCGCTACGTAGTATTGGTGATAGTGGGCAGGCAGGACTTGCCCAAGTAGCGGGCCCAGTAGGTGAAGCGCTTATTATGACTGGTCTAGGTCTTGCGGTCGCGATTCCTGCGGTGATTTTCTATAACGTCATTACGCGTATGAATCGCCGAATCTTGTATAGAGCGAATGACATTGCGCATGGTCTATTAGGCGAGTCAATGCGACCGAGTATGCTAGCAAATAGCAAAGCAACTGGTGCCAAAGTGACTGGTGCCAAAGTGACTGATAGTCAAGTTGCTGATGGCAAAGTATAGACAGTGGCTATTCATTCGATAAATTGACGAATAAAGAAAAATAAGGAGGCAGGTATGGCATTCCATCTAGGTGATGAAGAGACCCAAGGTATGAGCGAGATGAATCTCATTCCGCTCATTGATATTATGCTGGTGCTGATGATTATCTTTTTGGTCACAGCCACAGTGATGAATCCAACCGTACCACTAGATCTGCCCGATACCAATGCCACAGTAAGCGGCTTGCCTGATGAGATATTGCAAATAAGCATTGATAAAAACAATGGTCTATTTTTGGATGAGGAAGCGCTGACGTTAGCGCAATTGCGATTGCGGCTTGAAGAAGCGTCAAAAGACGGTGCTAATCCGAATATTCATCTGCGGGCAGATCAAGACACCCGTTATGATATGGTGGCGCAAGTGCTGGCTGCCGCCAATAGTGCGGGTTTGACTAAGGTTGCTTTTGTCACTGAATAAATAGCCATTTATAGAATACAAAATTTCCTATTGAAATTAAGAAGGGGCTAAGATTATTAATCTTAGCCCCTTCTTTAATGTCTTAAACCGTGTTTATGATAAAAGTAAACATAGTGGAATCGCTGTAAAACTAGTCGAAATTATTCAATAACGTATCGATGTTATGTTGAACAACCTATATGTATTTTAACTTTTTAATCACGTTATTCGTTCAAAAAACCACCACAATGCAATGGCGATACTGACAAAAGAGCCAGCATAGAATATAACCGATTTATAAAAACGCGTATGACGTAATAACAGCGCGATCGGAAATACTATGGCAATGAATACTAGTTGTCCTAGCTCAATCCCTACATTGAAGCTTAATAATGCCAATACGCGCTCACTTGTTGCTAGTGGCAGATCTACGAGCACATTGGCAAAGCCAAACCCGTGAATCAGACCAAAAACAAAGGCTAGATAGACGGCTCGCACTCGTAACATTGGTACCAGATTGTTTAACGCGGCGAATGCGATGGACAGAGCAATTAAAGATTCGATAAAGCGGGCAGGTATACTGACGATACCAAGGGCAGCTAGGCTCAAGGTAATTGAGTGCGCAAGCGTAAAGGACGTTGCAATCCAAAATACCTCAAGTAATGCAGCTTGCGGCTTGGCAACGGCAACCAATTGTTTTTGCTTACGCACGTAAACTGCTGGTATTAAAAGGACAAACAAAAACAATAGATGATCCCAGCCGATCAGCAAGTGGTGTATCCCACTTTTTAAAAAGTTTGTCGCCGTAGAGAGCCAGCCAGAGTCTGTCCCGGCACCTAATGAAGTTTGTCCAACGGTCAATACTTGAACCGGTAATTCGCTACCAGCTTGCGTCAGTATCAAGCGGTGGTTAGCATCGATACCTGCCAGAACTTGATAGTTGAGCCCTGATATAGGAGCAGCGCAGCCCAATTCAAATTCGGTATGTAAGTAATTAAAGCCACCACGCGTATTAATCGCTAGTGGCGCAAAGTTTGTGGTTTGACAGGATTGATCGCCCGCTGCTAATGTCACCTGAGCAGCAATAAGCTGTTCTATAAGCGTCGTCTGTGATTTGACCTCTGCCCAACTTACTTGACTGTCTTGGTTTGAGTCTATATCTATCAGCAAAGCTAAGTCTCGAAGCGATAGCTCGTACTTAGCCTTATAAGCAGTATCTGCTGTACTCGACGAGCTCAGGGGCTCTAAGTTTAAGTAAGCCGTACTAGATTCATGTGCCTGTAGTGCCGTAGACGTCAGCACCAATAAGAATAAAGTCAGATAACGATAAGTGTGACTCCAAATGAGCCTGATAAATGCGCTCATGAAGATGCCTCCTTACTTACTTGCTTGCTTGAACTGCTGATTTTACCTAAGCGTAGGTCGCGCTCGAGTGCCGGATATTCAAATTGTGTGTCTGTCATAAACTGGCGCAATAGCTCAATATCTTTTTTGCTACCGGCTTTGATGGCTGCTGTCGCATAGATCACGATGTCAGCCGTTTCGCGCTGTTGTTGCCAGTTTTCGCGAGCCAATTGCAGCGCTGGGTTAATTTGGTTAGCAAGTAGGGCATAAGTAGCCTGTTCACGCATGTGGGCATTTTCCTCACGTATCTTCCATACATCGATGCGTTCTTTCATAAGTCCTAAGTTTTGCTGAGCGTTAGGATCCCCCAGTTGAATTTGAGCCGTGATGAGCTTTAGCAACAGCGCGTCTTTATCAGTATGATCCTGAAGCAATAGCCGCGTTTTTTCATAGTCTCCTTGTTTTAATAGCCAATCAGCGCGTGCCATGAGTGCGGGTACAGTTTGAGTGTCCATCACACTAAAGACTTGAGTAGCAAGCGCAACATCCTTGCTACGCAGTGCAGCGTCTGCCTGAATAAGGTAAATCCAGCGTGCGGTCGATGCATCGAGTCCGGGCGCAAGATTGGCGAGCCCATTCAGGGTTTGCTTTGCTTGCGTCAGTTGACCGGTCATGCTCTGCACTTGAGCCATACATGCCAATTGATAGACACGTAGAGAAGCATCAACGAGCTTTGTACAGTAGCTTATTGCCTCCTCAAACTGACCTTGTACGACAAGCAGAGAAGAGAGTGTCAACAGCGCATCTGCGTGAGCAGGATCTTTACTTAATATCTGCTTTAGTTGTGCTTTTGCTTCGGAGAACTTGTGATCTGCCTGTAATGCTCGTGCTCGTAACATGAGGGTTTCTACATCCGGATCCTTTATTTGATCCAGCTGCGCTCGGGCTTGACCCAGCGCACGTGGATCACCCTGTAAGTAAGCGCGCTCTAAAAGCTTACTAGTTTGCTCAGGACTGGCTGTGCTCGCACTAGATAAAAAGCTGTCTGAGTTTGAGTAGCGCGGCGGCGGTGAATCGGTGGGTAAGGTCTCAAGAATTTGTTGGTCGCTTTTTGGAATAAAGGGTGCAGCATGAAGAAGGGGGCTGCCGATAAGTAATAACGGTAGTAGTCCAATAAAGGGCTTAATCCAGTTCATAAGATCTCTCAGCTCAAAACATAAAGAAACACCTGATCAAGAGTTTGATCAGGTGTCAGGTTTATATCACGTCAGATTACAACGAGGCGTTGGCACCTGTTACCGCAACAGGCTCTGCTAGATTGGCTTCGGGAAGGATAATCCGATCAATATCTTGCGGTTCGTCGGTATTTACATCCTTACTGGCGTTGATCACGGTAGAGACTCTCTCGACTGCTAGATTTGCCTTCACTTGATCTGCTGCTACATCGGGATTGCCCTGATTTCCTGTCTCAAAGTTCTTGTTATCATTATCACCGAAGCAACCAGTAAGAGCTGCCGACCCGGTAATCAATAGGACTAAACATATATAACGCATCTTGTTTCTCCTTAGGGTGGATTTAGCTTACTGGGGCTGGGAGGTTGCGCCAGGGTTAGGGGTTTTTAGATAAGGGAAGGCTGAATCAAATTTATCAGCGGTTTTACGCACGCCATCAGTAAGTGGCGCTGTACCGGCTTTAGCATCATCAGGAACGCAACCAACAGTCTCTGCAGGTAGTCCAGTATGACATAGGGCGCCCATCGCTACTCTTAACGATACATCAGTGACATCATCACCAGGTCGTCTACCATTCGGGAATCCTGCATTATCGCCAGCAATCACACCTAAATCGTTTTGAGCACCAGCACCTACTGCAGCAATATTAGTATTCAAGCGCAGCATATCCCCTGGAACTACATTTGCATTAGCTGGTTTGTTGACACCTGGGACACCAGTCAAAAAGGCAGTGACTAGATCGTTACGCGGGAAGTTAGTAGGTGCTGGCGCACTTGGATATAGTTTTTGAATCAAGGCAGGTAACGTAGGATAGAACACATAATTCTTGAAATTGGCCACGTCATCTTTTGGCTCTGAGGCGTTAAATTTGTCTTTGTCTTTAAGACCAATGACGACCTCATTGACCAGCGGCATACCCAATCTTGAAACTTGAGTCCATGCACCACCTTTCTTAGCGGTGGTACTGATACCAGAAGCAGGTGAAGGATTGACTAAGGTAGCCTGACGAACACTGGCAGTCGTCCAAGCGCCAATCACAGGATCAACCCCTCTCTTATTATTGCCTAAATCTACTTGGGCTGCATTAACGAGACAAGCTTTAGGTATCTCCATTGCAATAGAGGTAATATTCTTATCTGCTAACACGTTTGTACCGCCGTCACGTGGACCTAATGGATTTAAATTAATCAAATCGAATACTTTGCCTAAATCAATAGCAAAGCTTTCAGCACGTTGACCGACAAAGACCTTGCCAGCCCCACAACTACCTAAATTTAACGGTTTAATAAAGCCTCTTGCATAGCCTGGATAGTCTGCAAAAGACTTGGTGCCGATGTAATCAAATGGCTTATTAAAATTCCCCAGTGGTGTACGCGCGCCGCTACGGCGATCACCTTTAACCATCGTCACACCATAGCTTTCACTGGTTTGTACGTTAGCTGGGTTTGAGGCATCACCCGCGTTAGATAATGGTATCGCAACATTTGGCGTCGAGGCATTACCATCTGAGTCAATTTCGATGCTATTTAGTGTTTGTTTGAAGTCAAATTGGAAGGTGACATCTTCGACCGCATCACCGTTGTTATCAATGTGGATCTCATATAAAGCATCATCATCTAACGAAAAATAGTTAGGTCCGCCGTAGGCGTCTTGCAGCGGTAAATAGTTAGCAATGATGGTGACGTAATCTGCTCGACCACTCTCATAACTGTTAAACATATAGAGGTCAGTGGCATCGACTTTAGGCGTTTTGGTGATGGAAGGCGCTTCACGGTGACTAGAGGCTACAGCGCTTGCACTTGCGCATAAAGCCATCGCTGCTAATAGAGCGTGTATAGTGTATTTCATACGAATCCTTGTAGAAAAACTTGAGGGCTAAGGGGTATTTAAATCATAAACATATAGACGGTATATACTTGGATATTGCATTACTAAATGGTTGATTTTGAAATATTTCCGAGAGGTTCCTGAGACAATTTAAATTTTTATTATATATAATCCATATATAAATATATCTAAACTATCCTCTGAATAAGTTAAACGAAACTATATGCTTAAGCAAGAATTTTATTATGGCACTCATCGGGTTTATCGTAACGTTCATCGGATTTATTGGGATAAGTGTTGTTTTTCTGTTACAAAAGCGTTTTTAAATCACCTATAAAGGTATTTACTCAAAAACATGAGGGAAATAAATGGAATATTAGCGTAAGAAAAGCAAGAATAACGGAATAATGAGCTGACAAAAAACGCTCATTATTCAGGAGAGAATGGCACAAGTTTTTAAGTCGTTCAAAGTTGTGAAAATATCGCAGCTTTATTTTGTCCTTCTATATAGCTAACATTATAAGTGTTCAATAATCTAAGATTAATGGCAATACATCAGAAAAAATAAGGTATTATTAATTAGATTAGCTTTATATAAGCAGTAGATTTATAAGACAAACACTATCTATACCAAAGATTTAATGATGTCCATTTATAATCAAGAAGACTGACACCTGGATTCTATACCACTATGAAATCTACCATTGAGTTACTCGAAGATACTGATTTTCCTACTATTAAAAGGCGAGAACTTAAAATCTTGCAAGTGAATATGGGCTACTTGTGCAATATGTCCTGTGTGCATTGTCATGTTGCCGCCAGTCCGTACCGTACAGAGATGATGTCACGTGAGCTGGTTGAGCTGATTCCACAAATTTTACAAGCGCAAAATATCGATACACTGGATTTGACTGGTGGTGCACCTGAGATGCATGAAGACTTTAAGTACTTGGTTAAAGCAGCACGAGCGCTGGGTGTCAAAGTGATTGACCGCTGCAATCTGACGATTCTGATGGTAGAAGGTTATGAGGATATGGCGCAGTTCTTGGCGGACAATGAGGTCGAGGTTGTTGCTTCGCTTCCTTGTTACTCATTAGAAAACGTAGACAAGCAGCGCGGCAAAGGGGCGTTTGATGACAGTATCTTAGGACTACACAAGCTTAATGCTTTAGGTTATGGTAAATCTGGTTCGAATTTGACATTGAATCTTGTGTATAACCCACAAGGGGCGACACTACCACCCAATCAGCAGCAGCTAGAAGCGGATTATAAGCGTGAGTTAAAAGTGCACTTCGATATTGAATTTAATCAGCTATTTGCGTTAACCAATATGCCTATTCAGCGCTTTGGTGCGGTTCTATTGGCTAAAAAACAGTTCCATCCTTATATGGATTTACTCAAAGCCAATTATGTGGCCTCCAATTTAACCGAAGTGATGTGTCGCTCGACTATCAGTGTAAATTGGCTGGGAGAATTATTTGATTGCGATTTCAACCAGCAGCTTGAGATTCCGGTACCAAACAAAGCCCGCCGTCATCTACGAGATTTATTAACACAAAATCCTGCAGGTGATGATATTGCCATTGCGGACCATTGCTATGGTTGTACGGCAGGACAGGGCAGTAGCTGCGGCGGTATTTTAGAAGAGTTAGCTATGTAGCTTTATTAGAGTAGATTAGATAAACCTGGAATAAGTGAGATTAGAATAGGCAGAAACCTATCTATCTAAGCGGAGTTACTACCATGTCATTATTCAATAACTTAATGGTCAAAACGACTATTGCCACCGCTATTTTGTTATCAAGCGCAGCCGCCTATGCGGATTTTAATCACAGCAGTTGGGATACGTTGCTAGATAAACATGTAACCATGACCAATGCTGGTAAAGCGTCGGTAGTTGATTATGCTGGCATGCAGTCGGATAAAAGTAAATTAGATAGCTATATGGCTGCCACTAGTAAGGTCAGTCAATCGGAATTTAACGGTTGGAATAAAGATGAGCAATTAGCCTTTTTAATCAATGTCTATAATGCAGGTACGGTGGAGTTGGTGCTCACCAAGTATCCAAATATCAAATCAATTAAAGATATTGGATCCGTATTAAGCTCACCTTGGAAGCAGAATTTCATTTCACTGTTGGGTAAAACACGCTCGCTAGATGATATTGAACACAATCTGATTCGCGGCTCCAAGCGTTACAACGACCCACGCATTCACTTTGCGGTTAATTGTGCCAGCATTGGCTGTCCTGCGCTCCTAGACGATGCGTTTACTGGAAAGCGCTTAGAGAAGCAGTTAGAGCAAGTCACCAGTAAGTTTTTGGCAGACAGCAGCCGTAATCGCTTGAAGGGCAATACGCTTGAGGTATCACCAATTTTTAAATGGTATAAAGAAGATTTTACGATGGGTTGGCGCGGTACTAATGACGTTGCAGGATTTTTAGGACGTTATAGTCAAGCATTAGGAATGAATAGCACTCAAGTGAAGGCCTTAGAGCAGGGTAAAATAAAAGTCAGTTATACCAATTATGATTGGCGGTTGAATAAGAAATAAACTGGGCGTTAATAAAAATGACTGCTGTGCCAATCACACTCTCTATCGTAATACCGTTATTAAACGAAGCGGATAATTTGCCTAAATTGATGGGTCATCTTGCTCATCTGAATCCAGCACCTTATCAGGTCATACTAGTGGATGGCGGTTCAACAGATAACTCAGTTGCCATTGCCAAGGAACTGATTGAAGGTTTGATAGATAGCAGTCCATCCGTTATTAGCGAACAGGTTATTGATTGGCAAATAATAGAGTCCACCGCTGGACGTGCGCTGCAAATGAATGCAGGTGCTGAGCTAGCAACGGGTTATGTGTTGTTGTTTTTGCATGCGGATACGCAGCTGCCGAACCACGCTATTGCCGATATTACATCAGCCGTCAGGCAAGCCGCGTGGGGGCGTTTTGATGTACGTTTGGAAAGTTCTACATGGATGCTCAAGGTAGTCAGTCAGATGATTAATTGGCGTTCCAGATTTAGTGGGATTGCAACGGGTGATCAAGCGATATTTATCAAAAAATCACTTTTTGAGCAGCTGGGTGGTTACCCTCAGCAGCCACTTATGGAAGATATTGAACTTTGCAAACGTCTTAAAGCTGTTGGTAAGCCGGCTTGTCTACGAAGCAAGGTGATGACTTCGGCACGGCGCTGGCAACAGTATGGCACTTGGCGCACGATAGGTTTGATGTGGCATCTGCGTTTTGATTACTGGCGCGGTGTCTCTGCTGATAATATTAAGCAGCGTTATTATAAGACTTAGTAGCTAATAATTGTCCTTATTAGCCGTGAAGAATCCTAAAGTGCGCTCAAACCGTTTAAACTTGTAATAATAAAAATTCAAATACTTATGCCAAGAGATGCTATGCAAACAGACGCGCTTATTATTATCTTCGCCAAGTTCCCCGCTCGTGGTATGGCAAAGACACGTTTGCAGCCTGCGCTTGGTCTTGAGGGTGCATCACTTATAGCAAAACAGCTGTTATTGCATAGCGTTGAGCAGGCACTAGCAACCGGATTTAGCGTCGAGCTGTGTGTGAGTCCAGCGCCAAATGATTTATGTTGGCAGACGCTTGGTTTACCTGAGTCATTGCAGTGGTCAGCGCAAGCAAATGATGACTTAGGGTTACGTATGTTAGCTGCTAGCAGGCAAGCGTTAAATACTTTTAAACAGGTGGTATTGATTGGCACGGATTGCCCAAGCTTAACGCCAGTGCGTATTCAAGATGCAGTGCAGCAATTAGAACAGTCTGATACGGTCATGATTCCTGCCTCAGATGGCGGTTACGTGCTCTTAGGGTTTAAGCAAGTTGATGACAGTTTATTTTCGGATATTGAGTGGAGCACTGCCAGCGTGACAGCAGTGACTCGACAACGTATTGCAGCATTGAGTTGGACATTGGCGTTATTAGACCCACTGCACGACATTGATGAGCCTACAGATTTAAAACATTTGCCCGTAGGTTGGCTTGAAAAAATAGGCTCTTGATTAGCTGGTTCTTTAAATATGGTTCATATTTCTTATCTTTAGGATGACCCTGATATAGGGGGCTGAATAAGGTTGCTTAAGCCGTTTTATTATTAACAAGGAAGTTATTATGCATGAGGTCGTTCAAGATTATTATGGCAAGCAGCTACAAAGTACTGAGGATTTGAAAACGTCAGCATGCTGTGATATTAGCAATATGCCAAGTTGGTTAAAGCCTTTGTTAGCGAATATTCATGATGAGGTTCTAAGTCGATATTATGGTTGTGGCTTGGTCTGCCCAGCGCTACTTGAAGGCTGCCGTATCCTAGATTTGGGCTGCGGTTCGGGCCGTGATGTCTATGCATTAGCACAATTGGTTGGACGTACAGGTCATGTGGTCGGTGTCGATATGACAGATGAACAACTAGCCATTGCAAAGCAGCATCAAAATTATCATGTGGATAAATTTGGCTACGACAATGTGACTTTTCTCAAGGGCTACATCGAAAAGCTAGATGAGCTCAATTTAGACCCCAATAGCTTCGATATCATTGTCTCAAATTGTGTTATTAACCTATCGCCTGATAAAGCAGCGGTGATGGCCAGTGTGCAGCGTTTGCTCAAGCCTGGCGGTGAGTTTTATTTCTCTGATGTCTATGCAGACCGCCGTATACCGCAGCATTTAGTCAATGATCCTGTCCTTTATGGAGAGTGTTTAAGTGGTGCCTTATACTGGAAGGATTTTGAGCGCTTAGCACGACATGCTGATTTTTTAGACCCGCGTTTGGTTGAAGATCGTCCGCTTGAAATCACCGATCCGCTACTTGCTGCTAAGATTGGCGATATTCAGTTTTTTTCCGCTACTTATCGATTATTCAAGATTGCCACGCTGGAAGATGCTTGTGAAGACCATGGTCAAGCAGTCATTTATCACGGAACCATTGACCAGCTACCGCATCATTTTAATTTAGATAAACATCATACGATTGAGACAGGCCGCGTTTTCCCTGTCTGTGGTAATACTTTTCGTATGCTAAAAGAGTCACGCTTTGCTAAGCATTTTGATTTTATTGGCGATGATAGTCGCCACTATGGTATTTTTGCAGGTTGTGGTAATATCTTACCGTTTGGTCATCAAGCGGATATAGTGTCTGGGCCGTTTGTTAATTCAGGAAGCTGTTGCTAAAAGTAAGACCTGTATGATGTTGAAAAAGCTATCTCTCCAAAAAGCTATCTTTCATATAAAAGAGGCCCTCAAATAGTTTGAAGGCCTCTTTTATATGAAAGAACATTATAAATGTCTAAGGTTTTAACCTCTACGGAAGCAATGCCGCAAGCCTTGTCTTAGTCTCTTCGCTCATCGCTTCAACAGGCGTGACTAATGCTTGGGTCAAAGCAGTATGAGCGATTGATTTAGGCTGTTCGGATGCAATTAATGCCACAGCTTGCTTAATGACTTGCTGCGCGTTGTCTGCATTTTTCATTAGATTTTGTATAGCATAATCTGCACTGACGGCTTGCTCATTTGGATGCCAACAATCAAAATCTGTCACTAGCGCTAACGTTGCATAGGCGATACTGGCTTCGCGTGCCAGCTTAGCTTCTGGCATATTGGTCATACCGATAATATCCGCTTGCATCTGCCGATACCAATGTGATTCTGCGCGAGTTGAAAACTGAGGTCCTTCGATACAGACATAGGTGGCTTTTGCGTGGCACTGCCCATCGGCAATATCCGCGTTGTCATAAGCTCGAATCAAGATGTCTGCTACTTCAGGGCATAAAGGGTCAGCCATTGACACATGGGCGACCGCACCATCTCCAAAGAACGTGCTTACTCTCTGCTTGGTCATATCAATCATTTGATCGGGGATGACCATATCTAGTGGTTTCAGCGTTTCTTGCAATGAGCCAACCGCTGATACTGAGACGATATAGCGTACGCCTAAAGTCTTTAAGGCATAGATGTTGGCACGATAAGGCACCTCAGAGGGGGTTAACCTGTGTCCTTGACCATGTCGCGTTAAGAATGTAACTGTGACGCCATTAAGTTCACCGAGCACGATGTCATCAGATGGCTCACCATAGGGTGTCTCAATTTTAACGCTACGCTTATTGGTCAAAGCTTGCATTTGATACAGACCGCTACCGCCGATAATAGCGATATCGGCAGCGTTTTTTACCGTAATTTCTACTGCGGTTGAAGTCATATTGGGTTCCAAATGATAATTGGTAGAGTCTGTCAAAGTTAATACTACTAGCGTTTACTGACTCTCTTATACATACCTTGAGCAAGCGCCTTCAAGATCATCGCCTGACTTTGCACAAAGCCGTTGTACTTGGGCAAATCATCCTTTATATCGCTGGTGCGGCGATTATAAAATAGATGCATAGTTGGCTTGGGTAGTGCCGCCACATCAGGATAATTTGTTGTGGGTATTAATATTAGATTGCCGCCCAACGCCATTTCTATACTGGGTTTATTGCAACGGGTACAAAGTCCGCGGCTAATATTTGGTGGGAGTTTCCAGCGGCGAAATTTGGTTCTGATAAGGTTTAATGAACTCACATCGGGTTTAAGTAAAATCGTCACATCATTATAAGCTTGGCCAGTGAATTCTTGGCAAATAGTGCAGTGGCAGATAAAGCGTCCAATGGGTTGATTGTTGATCGTATAAGTATTGCTATAACAGGAGCAAGAGCCTTCTTGTGGGGTAAATTCTCTGCTCATTGGTCAGTCCTTAATAGTAGGGGCGTGGATATTTAGTATTTTGAAATATAGCACTATCCTAGCGTATTAGTGTAGTCGCTTTCAGTATCATGATCGAATAGGATCTATGCTAAAGAAGATGCAGAGATAAACTAGTGGTTTAATGAAGCATTTAACATGACTAACAAAAAGCTGTCAAAAAATTATAGAAAATAGCGCAAAGTTCTTTATATTTTTTACTTTAAGTCACTTAGGGTGATGATGAATTATCTCGGGTTATCATGAATAAATTGGACCAAAAGCTTAGCCACTTTTTCACCTTGGTCTTCTTGAAGAAAATGTCCGCCGTTGGCAATAGTCGTATGTGCTTGACCTTTGGTTCCGGGAATGATTTTTTGCATAATGCGATCGCCACCAGCAGTCACTGGGTCAGAATCGCTGAATAGTGTGATAAAGGGCTTTGTCCATTTACTCAGCTCAATCCATGCGGCGCGATTATTTTCTGAAGCAGGATCATCCGGCGTCGAGGGTACAAGCAGTGGAAACTGTCTAGCGCCCTCCTTATAGGATTCATCAGGAAATGGCGCATTATAGGCGTCGATCACCGCCTGTGACAGCTCAGTAACGGTACCGCTCTTGATGGTCCCTCCGACATGAAATTGAGGTGTTTCCTGCGAGAATTGCTGCCATTTACGAAAACCTTCACCTAGATCGTGGTCGCCGGTGGGGAGCATGGTGTTGCCAGCTGCTACCCGAGCAAATCGGTCTGGATTTTCTGCAACCAAACGCAAACCAATCAGTCCACCCCAATCTTGACAAAACAGAGTGATGTTATTCAGATCTAATTGGTCGAGTACGGATTGCATCCAGTTGACATGACGTTGGTAGGTATAGTCAGTACGAGACGTGGGTTTGTCTGAGCGCCCAAAACCGGGGAGGTCTGGCGCAATAACGCGGTGTCCCGCTACAGTCAGTATCGGAATCATTTTACGATATAGATAACACCATGAAGGCTCCCCATGCAGCAGTAACACTGGATCAGCGTCTCTTGGTCCTTCGTCTAAATAATGCACGCGCAGCTCACTGTCTTCGCTGTCGTCGACCATTAGATAGTGCGGGTCAAAGTTGTAATCTGGTAGGTTTGCAAAACGCGAATCGGGAGTTCTGAGTATTTTCATGTCTCGTCCTTGAGTTGGGTAAATGAGCGCGTATTCTTACACAGCTGATGGAATCTTAGAGTTAGGGTGGATCGCCACAAAACCCGATGAGAATGGATCGCCGTCACCAATCTTAATCATGTGAGTATCATGTTCCGTACTCTTACCCTATGCCAATTATTCCTCTAACTTGATCGTTGTTCTTTGGCTGTTAGGTATTCTTATCGGGTTTAGCAAAGTTTTGAGGATATAGCGCGCGTGCTGCCACATCATCAAACTCGGTCTTAAACTCGATGCCTTTAGGAATATTTCGGGCTTTTTGGACCGCAGGACGAGCACTTATATTTGCAAACCAGCGCTTTAGATTAGGATAGTTGTCTAAACCTTCTTCACCTAACACTACGGTTGCTTTATCAATCCACCCCCAAGCTGAAATATCAGCAATGGAATACTCATCGCCAACCAGATACTCGCGACCTTCCATGTGGGTCTCTAACACTTCGTAATGACGTTCGGCTTCACGAAGATAGCGATTGATAGCATAAGGCGTTTTCTCTGGTGCCTTATGTCTAAAATGCACGGATTGACCAGAAAACGGTCCTAAACCTGTCGCTATAAACATCAACCATGACAGCATCTCGCCACGATCTTCTGGTTTACCGGCTAATTTCCCTGTTTTTTCGGAGAGATACATCAAGATAGCAGTAGAATCAAACACGAGTTTGCCATCATCTTCGATTGCCGGGGTTTTACCATTGGGGTTAATAGCGCGATACTCAGAGGTATGTTGTTCGCCTTTTAAGGTATCTATAGCGATCAACTCATATGGCAAGCCAGTCTCTTCGAGATAGACAGCTACTTTCATCGGGTTTGGGGTTTGATGAAAATAAAATTTGAGCATAACCTGATCCTATCATGTTGAGCTCTTAGTTTGACAATCATAAAAGCAATGAAAAATACAAATAATCCTTAAAGACTCATGCAGTCATTAAGGATTATTTTTTACAGTGAGCCTAACGATGCGTACCGCGAATAGGGTAGTCATTCTTTCGAATAAAGGCTAAACCATTCGCAAGGGCTTCAAGTTCAGGTCTAGCAAAAGGTGCGTTGGAGATATCAACGATTTGAATTTCTCCATCAGCATTAATCACAAATACACCAGGCTCTGCAAAGGGATGATCGGTCTCTTTCTCTGAACGTGGCTCTGAGATATAAAGTCCTAGCGTATTCATCTGCTCAACAGTCAGACCATAGGCAATAGGGAAGTCGATATCTAATTTTTCTAAATGACTCTCTAATTGCTCTTTACTATCACCTGATACTGCAATGATATCGACACCCGCATCAGCAAATGACGATTTTACGGTTTCTAACTGGTTGAGGTATTTAGTACATATGGGACAATGTTGACCTCGATACACCACGACCAATTTCCAGTCATGACCATTATCAGGTGTACCTAGTGACTTTATATCACCATTTAGTATTTGTACGTTTATATCGGGGAATTTAACACCGGCTTGAATTTTTTGTCCGTAGTTTGATGGCATGATTTATCCTTTAGAAGTGTTTATAAGTAGGAGTAATTTATGTAGCAATGATCATCTTAACTGGACTAAAATAAATGTTCAAGATATATTTGAGCAATCACTCAAGTTAATTGATCATTCCAATCTACAGATGCTAATGTCCAGTTTACTAAGCGTGTAGTAAAAGAATATGGGCGCATAGGACAGGCAATATTTAAAATAGAAAGTAATGTGGTAGATTCACCATCACAACGAATATGAATGGATGCCTATTTAGTTATACTCATTGGTGTTCAGCTCCTTTGAATAAAATCCCTTTGAATAGAATTAAAATTTCTATCCTAAAAATTACCTTAAAGCTATTGCCTACATCTCTTTACTGTACCACTTGCAGCCCAGTTTGCAACACATAGTTAGAATGATGGCTACTATTGAATATAAAGCTAGGGGCTGTCCTAGATAACCAGTTCAGTTCCTATTTAACCCATTGTTTTAGCTGATGTAATTGACGTTTTGGATTACTGTAGTTAAAACGCCACTCACATTCTTTTAGAAACAGATGGAAATGTTCTTTTGGAATGCCATTATATTTACGCATATGACGCTTTGCTTGACTCCAAAAGTTCTCTATTCCGTTAATATCATTATTGTCTTGTGCAAACTCTTTTGAATGATTGATACGATAATGGGTAAACTTACTGATATCAAGGGCATTATAACTTCTGAATGAGTCAGTATAAACGAGACTATCAGGCTTTACTTTCTCTCTTATAATAGGGATTAAGGTATCGCTTTGGCATTAGGGATGATACAAGCATAGACGCTACCATTGCGCTTCAGTAGTCCAAAAACAGGAACTTTGTTACCAGCACCCCGACCACGTTTGCCTTTGCGTCTGCCGTCAAAGTGGCTCTCATTAACTTCTATTTCGCCTTCTAGAAGGTCAGGCTCCTGACTATTTTCATAAATCAGTAGTCTTAGCCTGTGAAAGTAATAGCTGGCTGTTGTTTTATTAACATCCACTAAGCTTGCTGCAGTTCCTGTCAGTCACGTGCTTATAAAGGAGAATCGTACTAGCATCAATCTAATGGATTTAACCAATGAAAATCTATTGTTATATCCAACAGCGCCGCGTCCCAGCTTTATTGATTATGTGTTGGAATTGTTTGAAGCCCGTAACTTAAAAGCCAATTATCTGACTGAAGTACGTGAGTTACATGTTGCATTAGGGTTAGTAGCAGCAGGTGAAGGCCTGACTATTGTGCCAAAGACGCTTGAGCATCTGCGTAGTCAAGAAGTGACTTATATTCCATTTGAGGATGGTCATTTAACCTCACCGATTGTGATGAGTGTCAGACATTTTGACAAATCAGAATTGTTAAAAACATTGTTAGACGTGACTTATCAGATTTATGATGAAGAAGGGTTTGATTATAAGCGTGAGAAAATATGAATACATCATAGTGTTAATATAGAATATAAACCTATGCGTGAGAATTTACGAGTGCTAGTTTAATAAACGAGTCATTACCGTTAAGCCCAATAAAAGCTAAGGTATGGACTCGTCCCAGTACGGTGGCGTGCCATAATAGCCTTCCATAAAATCAATAAAACACCTCACTTTATGTGGCAGTAATTTTCTATGGGCATACACTGCATATAAGCCCAAAGCCTCAGGCTCAATTTCTGGTAACACGACGACTAGTTTGCCACTGCTAATTGATTCACTGATAATAAACGTCGGCTGTAATACCAAACCTGCGCCTGCAATAGCCGCGTCCACCAATACATCACCATTATTACTACGAAGCTCGCTACCTTGCTTGAGGTATTTTGCTTTTAATAATTGGTAGATATCGTCCTTACCATCCATATTCATATAGCTGTAATGCAAATAGCGGTGTTCGGCAATATCTTCAGGTTGAGTAGGCGTGCCATGTTTGTTCAGGTAATCAGGTGCAGCGCATAACATCACACGAATGGGTGCGACCTTCTTAGCAATCAGTGACGAGCTTTTTAGCTGCCCGATACGCAAGGCCACATCGAAACCCTCCTCGACAATATCGACTTTGCGATCAGTTAATTGTAGGTCGACCTTGACCAATGGATAATGGATCTGAAAGTCAGTGATTAACTTAGCCATATGTTTTAAGGCAAACGATACTGGTGCACTGATTCTTAAAACGCCTTTGGGATTCTGTTGTAAACCACCTAATTTTGATTCCATATCATCAATGCTAAGTAAAATCTGTTGTGCATGTCCGAAGTAATGACTGCCAGCTTCGGTAAGGCTGACTTTACGAGTGGTGCGATTAAGCAGGCGTGTATTTAGCTGCTCCTCCAACTTAGAGACATATTTGCTCACCAACTGCGGTGACAGCTGCAAGGTATTTGCCGCATTACTAAAACTGCCTTCGGTCACCACTGCCACAAAGGCGCGCATTGCATCGATTCTATCCATATTTTGCCCTATTTCTATTTAATCATCAAAATTCAACGCCAAAACAATTATCAATGATATGTTGTTAATTATTCAATATTATCTATCTTACTCTTTTACTGTGTTGATAGTAAAGTATGGTTATTCCAGGAATTAAATACCCTTCCTAAAATAAACCTAATGGAGTAATAACAATGAAAATGTCAGTACTGAATAGAATTTTGCTATCTAAAGCGGGCGCTGCCGCTTTAATCCTTCGTGTACCCGTAGGTTTGATTTTGATGGCTCATGGCTCACAAAAGTTATTTGGCTGGTTTGGTGGCAATGGGCTGGCTGGCACGGCTGGGTGGTTAAGCAGTATGGGTATGGAACCTGGTTTCCTAATGGCAATATTGGCAGGGGGTGCTGAGTTCTTTGGTGGTCTTGCCTTAGTATTAGGATTATTGACACGACCAGCTGCATTAGTCGCTGCATTCACTATGCTCGTTGCTATTTTTTCTGTTCATATAAATAATGGGCTGTTCGTCGCTGATGGTGGCTATGAGTATGCCTTAGTATTGATGGTCGCTTTGATTGCTTTGGCAATACAAGGTGGCGGTTATCTCAGTATGGATAATGCTTTATCAGAAAAATTAGATAATGTTTAATAATCATCAGTAATAAATCCACATTTACTCGCTAATAGTAAGTGTCCATCTTAAGTAATGGCAACAATTGGACTAAAAACTGGCAACCTATATAAGATAAAGAAGGCTATGTTCGCTGGCTTGTGACTTTAGTATGCTTCCATGTGGCTTATTATTATTTAAAAGCATTGAATCCCAGTAGAACTGTCCCTGTTCATCCTAGCAGTATTTAGTAAAGATAATGGAGTGAAGCTAATGAATAATGAGTCTATTTCAGCCACGCAGCCAGTATTATTTATACCTCACGGTGCAGGTCCTTGTTTTTTTATGGAGTGGCAGCCAGCTGATACTTGGGATCAAATGGCTGAATTTTTAAAAGATATCTCAAGTCGCTTGCCACGGCGTCCCAAAGCTGTTTTGATCGTCAGCGCACATTGGCAAACCTCCGAGTTTAGTATTACCACTAGCACACAACCTGATCTAATTTATGATTATTATGGGTTCCCTGAGCATACTTATCAGCTGACTTATCCAGCAGCGGGCGCGCCAGTATTGGCTGAACGGATAGGTAATATGCTCACTGATGCAGGTTTAAACAATACACAAGATGCTACAAGAGGCTTTGATCATGGAGTATTCATCCCGTTAAAACTCATGTTCCCTAATGCGGATATTCCAGTAGTGCAGTTATCGCTACGTCAGGATCTCGATCCTGAAGCCCATTTAATGGCAGGTAAAGCAATTGCGACATTACGTGATGAAGGGGTACTAATTGTGGGCAGCGGTATGAGTTTTCATAATATGCGCGGTTATGGCGATAAAAAATTCACGGCTCCATCAGTGGCATTTGATGATTGGTTAACTAAGACGGTTGCAGCCGATGAAGATGCGCGATTTGCAGCTCTTAGTGATTGGTCTAAAGCGCCCCATGCTATTGAGTCTCATCTATTAGGAAGCGAAGAGCATTTGATCCCGCTGATGGTTATCGCGGGCGCAGCAGGAACAGATCAAGGGCAAAAGGTCTATTCTCAGCAAGTAATGAACACTCAGATATCAGCCTTTCAGTTTGGCTAAGCTCAGACCCTTCTATCAAACCTTAATATCAATCAAGCTATCTGAATATTTCTAAAATTAATAAGAGCCCGCTAAAATGCCTCAGTAGATGCTTAGTGGGTTTTTTATACATAACGCAGCTATGTGGTCTACGCTGTAAGTCAGGTAGGAACTCAATTGGGAGATTTTAGGCATACTACTTAATCATAACCTATGCTATCGATTTCGTAATCATGCAATCCATATCTAAAATGAATAGTTCGATACCTGTATAGCGCATCGATCATAAATCAATGCAAATGAGTGTCATGGTTAGGAGGTTCTGAGCACACGAAAATCAACAGTCAGTCTATAGTGGTCAGCATACTATCAGGCGAGTCTGACACGAAAAATCCCATCACACGACAGGCATACAAATCCAAAGACGGCTAGATAACACTAGCCGCCTTTGATACGAATATAGGTGACATCACCTGTCTAGAATTGTTTAAGCGCAGATGGGCTAAAGTTACGGTTTAATAGGTTTTCATGGGTCTTATGCCCATCATCAGCTTTCTTGTATTTATAAGTTTTTATTCAACGACTTTGAGGTTCTATTTTTGCCACAACCTTACCTGCCGAACTGTCACACTGAAATCAGCTTCATTCTTTCTTAATTATTGACGGTGCCTAGCAAAAACGCATATTTTTCTTTATATATTAAATTAGCCTTATCCTTTTATAAAAAAATCATTTTCGGTGGCTGATGCATTAAGAAGTTTTGGTGAGAGATATTCCAAGCATAAGCGCCTGCTAAGGTAAAAACAAGGTAGTCGCCGATATGCAGCGCGTCAATCCATTGGTCTTTTGCCAGTATGTCTTTGGGCGTACAAAGCTGACCGACAAGGGTTGCCTTGGTGCCAGTGATGGCGGCTTGCTCTATCAGATTTTCTAGCAACTGGTTTTCCATTGCGTGGCTCGTGCGGCGCGGCACGATACAAAAAGGATGATTGTGTTGCTGCGCGGCGGGCGTTCTAAAGTGATGCGTGCCGCCATGACCAATCACAAATGTCTCGCCAAGATTTTTTTTGATATCCAGTACCCCCATGACGTAATAACCACAGGGCGCAGTGATAAAACGTCCAATCTCAAACCTGACCGTAAACTCCGGATTTGCAGTTAAAATGATGGCAAGCTGTTGACAGAATACTTCCCACTCAAAATGCTGCGGCTGCTGATCATAGTGAATACCAATGCCGCCACCCACATTGATGGTCAGTTTTGAGGGCAACGACGAATAATTCTGTTGCCATTTCTTGACCATCTCCATATAGCGCTGCATTAATAGTAGATGGCGATCTACTGACAATTGATGCGACATCAAGTGAAAATGAAACCCACAAAATTCAATAAATGGGCTTGATTCGATGATAGCTAGCGCTTGCTTGAGATGGGTTTCATCCAGCCCAAAGGGGGTAGGCTTGCCGCCCATGACCAGCTTACTACTGCCGATATCACCAATATCAATATTCATCCGCAAAAATATACGGACGGTAAGCTGCAAGGATTGACTTAATGTTTGGATTCGAGCCAGCTCGACCAGACTCTCCACATGAATGGTATCGATTTGCTGTTGTATGGCTTGCTGTAGATCTGAGGTAAGCTTGCCCGGTCCACCAAAAATAATAGGATGGTTCGGCTGGTGGGTTTGTAGCCAATTGAGCTCGCCTGCAGAAGCGGCCTCAAACCCATCTACATGCTCTGCTAAGGTTGATAGTATTTGAGGCTCAGCATTGGCCTTTATGGCATAAAACAGCTGCGTGTTATCAGGCAGGCAGCGCTTCATAGCTGTTATACGCTCTTCTAGAGCTTCCAAGTCATAAATGTAAGCACAGAGCGGTGACGGCTGCGCATCATAATTATGGATACAGTCAATTATTTTTTGAGGAAGCGAATGCTTATCTGAGGTTTCGACTAAGTGTGTTGTTGTCACGTTTGTCATCATTTTAGGCAACCTTTGATTCAGATAATTTATGAGTTTTTATATTGTCTTTATTGGCGTTGAGCATAGAGGACTGCCACGGGCAAGGGAGCATCACGTAGGCGGAATGTTTATCAGCAAGCGTGAGTAATCGAGTTTTATAATTGGTCTTGCTGGGTAAGCTACCGCCGTCTAACAAATCCTGAATTTCAGGCTGAGTACCATATACCAGCTGCCAGTTCATCAATATATCTTTGACATGCTGCCAAAGTCGCGCCTCTAAAATCTCTGCTGATTGCGCACCTCGGCATAAATAAAAGATGGCCTCACTAAGATTGTTCACAAAAACGCAATAGGCAATACGTGACCATCCTGCTGCTTTAGAATAGCGGATGGATTGTTTACAGCGCTCGGATAAACCAGTCGCGTCAGCAAGTGACCACAGGCTATCAACCAGCTTGGTGCCTTCCAAATCTCGAATCCAGACGCATGTCGGCAGACCTTGATGAAAGCCAATTACCGTGTTTTGTAAATGCGGCTCGAAAACAACGCCATGATTAAAAAAGTAATCAAACGTGCCGTCAATTAAAGTATTTGCATAACGGCTGAACCATAAGCAGGCTAGAGTGTCATAAGATGAATGCTCGTTATCACGTTGACCAGTGTGTACGCAATGTTTTTGTAGCTGGCGCTCGATGACGCTGTCTCCGAATCTATCCTCTGTAAATAAGGCCGCAGCAACTTGTGGCTTAAGATATTTAATTTCATCCATCGTAAATGACTCTCGAAATAACATGCCAAAGGACTCGGTAATAAACTGAGTCGAGCTGGAATCGTCATCGGGGAATTTGGCGCTCATATCAAGGGTGGCAGCCCCCGGCTCTAACATCAGCTTAAAAGCTGGCGCAGTCAGACGCTTGCTGTGATCAATTTTATCTAAAATGCTATTTAGATAAACGGCACTGTGGAGCTCATACCAAGAGTTTTTGCGAATGCAATTGGTCAGACGAACATGGATAGAGCATTTGATAAAATGTGATAGCTGGTGATGATATAAGGTGCGCACCGATGAGGTTGGGGATACCGCCTTACCTGTCAGACCAAGCGGTATCATATATCCTGATGTGACTGCTCGCTTGATGGTGGTATTTGCCAAGATGTCATCGGCTTCCCACGGATGACAAGGGTAGTAAACCCAATCGGTGTCGCTATCAGTATCTGAATTAATAGACTCTAGTAAGTCGCCAGCGTCAGCAAGTAACGTGCGAGCGATATTGCGCAGTATGGTTTTGGTGTCTTTGCCAATATAGCTGACAAGGGAGAAGTCAACCTTAAACCAAAACAGAGCAAACTGGCTTTGGGTTTCGGGCGAGTGCGCCAATAAAGACGTCATGTCGACCCCTTGCCGGCTTTTTGGCGACGGATGATACGCATGACCCCACAGCAATGCTTGCTCGCTATCTATATAGCCATTAACGGTGGATTTATCTTGCTGTAAATCGTGATGGTAGTTAGTAGCGTGGTTGCTAGAGGCCTGCAAAAAAGCGGTTGTCACGCTGATGCTATTATCAATCTGGTATTTTAGCTCTTGGTTGATATCGATTTGATAACGCGTAGCAATATAACTGTGCAGATAATCGACCAATTGATAAATGTTGAGGCACGCCCATGATTGACCGCGAGCTTTTAGCCAAGGCGCTCCGCTTGGATGGCTCTTGCCTAGATGACTAAAATACGCCACTGGCAATACGATTTTTGCAGAAGCAGCCTCATTAGCGACAGGAAATCGAATCGTTAATAGGCGCGTGCTTAGGCAGGCGCGGTTATCACGTAGACACAGTGGTAAATCGTCATCAGACTCATCAATGCTTAGGTCTTGATTGGGGATGGCAAACTCACGAAGATAACAATTGATGATATTCGTCAGTGCATGCTGCTCAGACTTATACTGATGGTACTGCGAAAGCAGGCTTGGCACTGGGATATTTTCAACTGTTTTACTGGGTGGTAGAAAATTTGGTATCGTGTTGTTTGATAGTGAATAGTTTGGTTTCATAAGTGAAGTCTTTTTTTTAATGTTTTAAATGTTTTAGATGTTTTTAGAGTAATTGTTGTTTGTAGTGCCCTCTACACAATATTGCTATATTTTTCTTGATACATTTTGATAGTTATTATCGCGATAACTGCCATCATTGCTGAGAGAACAAAAGGAGAGATCAAACCAAACATCGGTACAAATAAAGTGACCGACAATCCTGCTAGCACGCCGCCCCATTTTGCTAGCGCATCATAGCGAGAGAATATTTTGCCGCTATGCTTAGACTGATTGGTATCCGCCATTTGCGCATGCAGGCTTTGGTAACACATAAACATGCCAACGCCAAATAGCATCCTAGCCAACCAAATCAGGGGAAGATAATCCGTCAAATGCAGTAAAACCGCACTCGCTAATACCGTAAAACCAAGGCTTAAGGATGTTGCTGGCAGGCGTTGGCTGATGCGCCCATAGAGCAGCTGGCAGATCAGATACATGACATGAGGCATGGCATATAACTGTCCTATTTGAGAGGTGCTAAGCCCAAAAGTTTTGGCAAATGGCAAAAAATAGGGGAAAGTCGCTACCATACAAAAGGCTAAGAAAAACTGCAGCACCGATATAAACAGATAAGGATTGGCGAAAAAAGCTGTGCTCGTTAGACTTTGTGCTGAGTGCTGAGTCTCCTTTTTATCGCTTTTAGCTGTGTTGCTGTTACTGTTGTTGGTTTTGGTTTTGGTTTTGGTTTTGGTTTTTGTAGATGCTTTTGGCAATTGGGTAGTCTTGGTGCTTGTGCTGACATTGTCTGCTTTGATAACGTCTTTTTTTAACAAAAAGCTGAGTAGTAATGCTAAGAGCGGCAGAATGGCAAGTACGCGATACAAACTTAACACCTCGTAATAGTGTACCAAAAACCCTAGCCCAATCGGGGCCGTAATCAGGGCAAGTCGTGCTGAGAATTGAGTGAAATTCAACACCTGTTTTAAGGCGTTTTTATCAGTGATACTGGTGGCTAAATAGGCGTTTGAGGCAGCCATTGTCCCACCAAACAGCCCCTGAACGCTCAGCCCTATGACGAGCTGCCATAAAGACTGAGAAAATCCGCATATCAAAAACCCCACCGCCAAACCCAACTCCGCCCGCAACAAGGATGTTTTGCGACCATATGTATCGGCAAAACTTCCCCAGTATCTGGCAGCGATGGCAGTCATGAGGGTCGGTAATATAAACAGCAAACCAACCCAGCCTGATTGCAATGGCGCATTTAGCTCTTGGAGCATGATTGGTAAAAACAGTGGCATACCTAACGCAGAAAACGCGGACAGGTAGTGACAACATAGGACGATTGCCACCATCATTCGATAGCTCATTAGGAGTCCTGCTTGTGTTGCTGCATAAGTTTTAAGGTATTGGGTGCTGATTTGCCATAGAACTTATTGATATCGCTCGCGCCAGACTGCTCTTTTGACAACAGACTGCCAGCAGACAATAAGTATTTGATATACCAGTGCTGGCTCTCTAATAAGACTTGCTTGGCAAGATGGATGTCGTAACCTTGTTTAGAGAGGCTGTGTAAGGTCGTATCAATACAGTCTATTAAGGTTTGATAGGCGTCATGACGGTTGATGATGTTATGGGCGCTCATCATCTCAATAATGGCAACGATGTCTAGCTGGAGCGTGATGGTCAAAAACATCTGCGCTAATGCCAACTCATCTTCAACGAGGATACGTTGGTCTTTAATATCATTAATAGCACTGCTATTTATCACATTGCCTAAACCAAATTGTGCCATGCCAGCGTTAAATCGCGGTGAATAAAGGCGTGCAGAATCATTGTCTTTCATGAGCAAGGTCATCGTGCGGCTATGGTGATCAAATACAATGACGGCATTTTGCTGATTGGCTTCTAGCGCAATGCCATATTTGATCCATAAATTTAAATGAACATGGCATAACAGATGGATGTACTCTTTTAACCAAAGCTTACTATCACCGTCATAAAACTGTGCAATTAAGTGGCTGATAAAGGGGCGACCATCAGGCATGACGCTGCCAAATGCTGCCACTGGGACAGGGGTTTTGTCCGTTAAATTGATATCGTCATAGTGCCTGACTATAAAGGCAAGAGTTTTATCATCGCCCATATGACCACCTAGGCTTTCATCGCAATGGGCGTAACACCCTTGCAGCGCAGCATCATTTTTTTCAATCAACTGCAAGGTGCGTTGAAACCAGTGACCATCATAAATGGTTGAGGGTTTAATTAAGCGCACGTTTTTATTGCCCAAGGTGCGGACGATGAGCGGTATTTTGATATGAATATTTGGCTCAGCACAGCACACTACCGTGCGCACAGATAAGGTTGGTTGTACGCTGAGCGCAGACTTGGGTGCCAATATAAGTTGCCGCGTATCATCCTTGAAAGCATGTTGCAGCAGCGACAGCGTTAACGGATGTACTGGAAATAGGTGATGCGTCTGTTGGAGGTCCGGACTGAGACCGACGTCTGCAAAGCTTGGCCAAATATTAGGCAGCTTGGCGCTGACAGTGCTTAGTGCTTTAGAGATAGCAACCCAATATAGACTAAAGGTTGGTGCAAACTCTGGACTATAGGCTGCGATATCAGACGCGTCCAGACCAAGCTTGGCTCGGGCAGTCGGATAATAAGGGTGATCCAAATACGAGGCGACTTGATCGGCGTATAGCAAACGCTCAGACCAGCTTGGGTATCCATTAATATTGCGCTCAAGATGGCGACGTTGAGACTCAAACCCTTGGCGCGCTAACGCTCGGTGTTCGATGGCACAATCAAGCTCAAGCAGATAGCTGTCGAGCGCAGTCTCACAGGCATCTGGCAACTGTTTGAGAATGGCGACAAAATCCTGATAGTCATGCTTGATGAGGTAACCGTCTGAGTTTTTTTGAAGCCACATTGGGCTGGCAAGTTGCCAATATTGCATATAATCACTGGCTACAATCGGCAACCAATTGGTTTGATTGGATGAGTTTATTTTCAACCACAACTTTTGCTGTTTTAATCCTTCCGGAAGGTTGGGAAGATCAAATTCTGTTTCGATAACAGCATGATCTGATAGCAAACCATAGACATCTTCGCGGATGCAGGTGTTAATAAAGCGTTCGGTAATATACTGCTTATCCATTATAAACTCTCAAAATATAACAATTTAAAAACTAAAAGTTAAATCGGTAAAAGGTAGGTCTAAAGTTTTATGCGTCAAACTGCCATTGCAAATTTTCTATAGCATCGCTTAGTACGTCATTCATGGTGTTTACGCAATCGGAATAAGCCAGTAGTCGGCTTAAATAGTCTTTATTAGAGTGGGTAATGTGAATAGTTTGATGTTGTTTTTTTAGGGGCTGATGGATAATGGTCGTCTGCTGCATTTGCTTATTAAATGGGCTAGGTGCTATGCAAATGGTGCCAGATTGAGGTGCAACAATGTAATGAATGCGTGCATGCGTACTGATGGCGAGTGACCCGAACTCGGCCTCTAACTCAGCAATGCTGACCCCTTGATGCAATCTAACAATGGTATCAAACCAAGGGTAGTGCGCCATATCATGTAATAAAAACTCTCTACCATCGCCGATGCTGCGATAATTGATTTCAACCAAATGCACCTCGCCCGTTGGGGCAATAATAAACTCACTGTGACAGACGCCAAGCCCCACACCGATATCTTGCAGAATTGACAAACAGCGCTCACGGTACTGTACACATAAAGGCGTATTCCAAACCGCATCAAGCTCTACAAAATGTGGCGGTTCGGTCAATGTCACCTCAAAGCCGCCTACCGCCACCAAACTCTCACCATCTCCGAGTGTCTCTAACGTAATTAAGCGCCCAGCCACATAGGACTCAACCAAAATAGGCAGGGTCTTTGATTGCCAAAAAATTTGGCAATAACTTAGCAGCTCGTTTTTATTCATACAAAGCTGAACGTCCATGCTCGCGACGCCTTGCTTGGGTTTAGCGACCAGAGGAAAGTTGATGCTGAGGTTCTCAAGATGTAAATCTTTAGCGCTTAGCAGCTGATAGCCGGCTTGATATAAGTAAGCAGAATGCAGCTGTTTTCTCATTAAGTACTTGTCTTTAAAAACCAAACAGTGACGCCAGTCTTTACTAGGCAAATGGAAAAATTCAGCGACGACAGCGGTTGCGGCTTGTAGATGGTCGCTATTACTAAAGACCAGATTGGGCAGGATATGATGACTATTTAAGGTGTCAATGATCGCTAGCGGGTTAAATACATCGCACTCAAGGATGCTGATTTGTGCTCCTAAAGGCGTCGCTATTAACGCATCCATGTGAGCGTCTTTATCATCGGTTATGATAATCAATTGACTGTCAGGTGCGTGCCTCAATTTCAATAAGGCGGGGATAAAACCTTCAATAACTGCATCATTGACCACATGAGTGATAAGAACCGTTGCATAGGACATAAAGCTTTCCTCTTATAATGAACTATCAATAAAAACAAGCATGACAATATTTCGTGACCGTAATGATAATGATAATGATAATGATAATCATTTACAAGTAAGTTATGAAAATATTGTGCTATTAATGGCTGAAATCTACTAAAATTTTTAAGAGAGGGGTTTAAGTGCGAAGGTAAGCAGTGAAAATTGATAAGAGAGACAAACAGGTTGCAATGTATTTTGAAACAAAAGCAAATCCATTTCAGATTTGCTTTTATCGTTGCGAAGTATTCAAGGATTAGGATTTATTAACCCTTAAAATTGATAGTTAAGCCCCAGTTTGTATGAACGTCCGGGTGCAGGATAGCGACCAACAGGACTGGTATCGACACCGCGGAAATAATACTGTTCATCAAATAAGTTATTAATACCGAACTGAACAGATAGTTTTTCGTTTTTGGTATCTTGCAATGTTTTTTGTAGGCTCAAATTCCAAACTTGATACGCAGGTGTCTCACCAATGCCGCCGTCTTTGTTTTCTGCTACCGTGTTAGCATTATCAGCATAAGCTTTGTCATAGTAAACGCCAGATAAAGTGGCGTTGTAATCTTGATGCTTATAACTGGCATGCCAGCCCAACTGATGTGGCGAGCTGTACGGCAGTTGATTGCCTTCATCTACCCCTTCTTTTAGCGTGGCATCAAGATAGTTGTAACTAAGACCTACATCTAGGTTTTTGAATGTTTTTGGGGCATAAGTAATCGCAGTTTCTAAACCTTGATGCAAGGTACGACCCACATTATCAAAGCTTTGCTCTGCGCTGTTCCATTGCAGCTGATCTTTAAAATCTATGCGATACAATCCCAAATTAGCTTGCAGATTATCGGTGGTATAGCGTGTACCTATTTCATAATTCCATGCAAGCTCACTGCCTTCTTCACCGTTACCGCGAATATTGGCAATTTGCGGCGTTCTTAGGGATTTCTGCGCATTGGCATAAATCAGCCAAAGCTTGTCATCAGACTTGGTTAATGCATAAGATGTGGTTAATCCAGGTAGCCACTCTGTGATGGTATTGTCTGCTTGCGTGTTATTACCAGCATCATTAAACGTCATTTTTGCATTTTCATAACGAATACCGGGGTTAACTTTTAGACGCTCATCCAGAAAGCTCATCTCATCGCTCACATAAGCGGCCCATGCATCCGTTTGTAGGTTCCAATCACGGGGCATGGTCGTCGTACCATCAGCAAGTTTGGTTTGCGTCAGTTTATAATCGATGTCTTCATTGACGTAGCGCACGCCACTGATGAGGTGGTGCTTGATATTTTTGCTATCACCAATCTTCATAGAAAACTTCGGCTCTACGCCATAAACAGTAAACTCACGAGGGGAGGTACGCAGGCTGTCTGCTGCAATAGTAGGGTCTGCCCAATGTACGCCTTGTTTGTTCGCTTGTGAGTTAAATCCCCACTCAAAATTACGTGTGGCATGATGACCAAAAGTAGTGACGTCTAATACTGCTTCATCACCGATATCCAAGTAGTTTTTGTACTTAGCATGCCAGCGCGTTGATTTACCTTGATAAGCTTCAAGTGGGCGTTGACTCTGTCCAACATCTTGCTCATAGGCAGCAGGCGAGAGCGCACCCGGCATTTCTGTATCGGCATCATAGTATTGTAGGAACCCTTCTAGTTCCTGATTGTCATCAATATACCAAAGGGCTTTTGCTTGTAGGTTAGTGACTTCAGTGTCTGAGTGATCTCTAAAGCTGTCGCCCTTAATACCGTTGGCTTCTAGCTGTACTCCGAAATCATCATTTAACCAGCGGCTGTGACGGGCATATAAACTGGTTAATGGCTTACCGTTCTGTTCAAAGATCGTTAAATTGGTACCAATCTCAGTTTGAGTTTCTTTCGCGATAGGTTTGGTAATGAGGTTAATCACGCCACCAACATTATTTGGACCATATTGGGTCGCAGCCCCGCCGCGTACGACATCGATGCGCTCAAGATTATCGAGGGTTGCTGGAAAGATAGACTGACCGGTATGACCATAAGGTGCCAAGGTTAAAGGAATACCATCCATCAAAAACTGCGCTTGTCCACTACGGCTGGCATGTAGACCGCGGATAGAGATGTTAGGTAATACACCAGTCCCTGTTTCATCGTCAATTTTGACACCTGGAATAAACTGTAATGCACTGTCAATTGAGTTACTCACGGTTTTCTTAATGAAATCGTTGTCAATCACCGTACGATTACCGGCAAATGCTTTTACCTGATTAGCACTAGAATCACCTAACGTCTCTGCAGTGACAATGATTGGCGCGGCAGTAAAAGAAAGTACTTTTGTTTCTGCTTTATTATTAATGGAGCTAGTTGTAATGGAAGTGTCTGAGCGAGCCTCAACACTCGTTTTCTTACTAATGGGCGTCATCTCAGCGCTACTTTGTTGATGAATGCAAAACATAGCAAGACAAAGCGCAGAACGTTTAAAAATAATAACCATAACCATTCCAATTATTTAGCAAGTGTTTATGTCAGTTAAAGGTGAATAGTGTTACTAAAACGTTGCAATTATAAACAGTAATAGTTATCATTTGCAAAATTATTATCATTCATATAATTAAGTATCAATAAATCCTGCTCAATAATTATTGATACTAAGCCACTGACAACCTCGCTCATTCCTTAACATATCTATGGATCTAATTATGTCTCACCATCAACCTAAACCCTTAGTGACTGCGGTCCGTGCTCAATTATTCCTAACCATGATGATGACTGGTCTAACCATGGTGGTGAGTCAACAGGTTGCTGCTCAAGAGACAGCTATACAGCCATTAACAACACTACCATCAACGACGCTAGCGCCGATTGTGGTCATGGCTAAAACCTATGAAGGCTATGCTGCTTATGCCCCAACATCAGGGACCAAAACGCAGACCGAGTGGTTAGATGTGCCGCAGTCAGTATCGGTAGTGACTAAAACGGAGCTAGAGGATAGGGGCGCGGTGCGCGTGATGGATGCTATGAAAGGCGTCGCCGGTTTGAATAACACGCTTGGCGAAGGTAGCCGAGACGAGTTTGTGCTGCGTGGATTCAATGGTTTAAACGATGTCTATAGCGATGGTATGCGTGATGATGGCAAATTGCAGTCCTATCGCAGCCTCGCCAATGTAGAGCGCGTAGAGGTGGTAAAAGGTCCAGCGGGCGCGCTGTATGGGCGTGGTAGTGCGGGCGGCATTATCAACCTCGTTAGCAAAAAAGCAGAAGGTAAAAACTTCGATAAGGTGCAAGCGCAAGTGGGTAGCGATGGCTTAGCCGTGGCGCGCGTCGATAGCTCGCATAAATTATCAGATACCGTCAATGCCCGTATCAATGCCGAGTATCGCCGTAGTGACTCCTATGTCGATCATGTCGATTCAAATGATGTCTTTATCGCACCGACAGTTCGCTGGCAGCCGACTGACCAACAAACGCTTGATTTCTCGCTTGATTTTATGCGTCAGCACCTAGTGCCTTATCGCGGTGTTCCGTCCAAAAATGGTAAGCCTGTTGATGTACCTCCTAATACTTTTTATGGCGGCACCAATGATTACCAAGATTCAGACACTTGGCATGCCAATGTCAATCATGAGTTTGATATTAACGAAAACGTTAAATGGACCAATCGAGCTTCATACAGCCATATTACTTTAGAGCAAAAAGGCACTCGTCAATCATCTGCTGATGTGGTCAATGATAAGGTTGAACGTACTGTCAATAATTTTGGTTATGATCCACGCACGACTAAGACATTGCAGTCTGAGCTTGCTTGGAATAAGGGCAATCATGAGCTGCTATTTGGTGCCGATTATAATGATATTGACATTGATTTAACTCTTGCGACTGACAAAAATGTACCACCCACATCTGCAACTAACCCGAGCGCTGGTCCAACGCCTAACCCAGGTTTCCCCGCATTTCGTAAAAATAGCACCCAAAGCATCGGTGTCTTTGCCCAAGATGTCTATCACATTGGCGACTGGTCACTTGTCGGCAACGTTCGCTATGACAATATGCGCCTGAGTCAAAACGCTAATGGTAAGGACAGTGAGCTTAACGACGACAAATTCAGTTACCGAACAGGCGTCGTCTATAAGTTTAATGACGCCACCTCCGCTTATGCCACCGTAGCGCGTTCATGGCAGCTGCCTTATTCAGGAACGTTTATCAATCCAAAATTGGGTGCACTTTATCAGACCGACCTAAAAGAGATTGGGGTGAAAACGTATTTAAATAATGACGATATTATGCTGAATGCTTCTCTCTATCGCATTGATAAAGAAGACCCAAAAACCAATGACAATCGCGAAGTGACGGATAAAGATGAGTTTCGTCATCAAGGTCTAGAGTTAGAAGCTCGAGGTAAGCTAAGTGATAATTGGGATGTGTCGGCAGGCTATAGTTATCTTGATGCTGAAGATAAAAAAACGGGTCTGACGCCAAACGACGTACCGAACCAAACGTTCTCGTTATGGACCGCTTATCAACCCGCTGATCAATGGCGAATTGGTGGCGGGGTGAATTATATCAGTGACCGCTACGCTGGAGACGCAGAGGCAGTCGAGCTCGCTGGCTATACGACCGTAGATTTAATGACTGCCTACAGCATAGGCAAACATAATCTGCAATTGAATCTAAATAACGCTCTGGATAAAGAATATGCGCTTGGGGCTACCAATGGCACCTCGGGCAAAAACCAAATTGGTCTTGGTGCGCCTAGAACATGGTTGTTGACGTATAACTATGCGTTTTAAAGACTTGAAGCATTTCATGGTCTTTAATTGACGTCATAGTTTTATATTCAATACTCTATCCGTTAATGTTCAATCAATTTAATGATATTAAGAAAAGTTATTTATGAATCAACGTCCAAAGCTCACGCTTATTTTACCCTTACTGGTCATCGTATTGATTGTGGTTGGCGGTATTGTTTTTATTATGAATCAAAAAAACAATGTTACGGCAACGCCATCATTGAATGCTGATAATGGCGTATCGGCAGCAGCAGTTAAGTCAAATGACAAAAATAACGTTCTTCTGCTAACCGATGAAGAAATTAAAGCGCGTTTGCCCAATTTGAGCGACTATCCGCGGGATCCAAAGCGTATCGTAGTTTTGGAATACTCATTTTTAGGGGATGCGTTAGCGTTAGGTCTTAATCCGGTTGGTATTGCAGATGACAATAAGCCTGACAGCATTATTGCTGAATTTACCAAGCAACTCTCGGATTACACTTCTGTCGGTTCACGCTATCAGCCAAGCCTTGAGGCCATTGCTGATTTAAAACCTGATCTGATCATTGCCGATGACGAGCGTCATACGGTCATCGCCGATGAGCTTAATCGCATTGCACCGTCGGTCGTGCTTAAAAGTCGCGGTGAAAGTTATGTAGAGAATATACAGACAGCGCAATTGGTCGGGCATATCGTACACCAAGATCAAAAAATGTCTCAAGTTATCAATACGCATCTAAAAAAAATGGCAGATTTAAAGTCGCAATTGGCGACAACTCCACTTGCTAACCACAGCGTGCAGTTTGCTATTATCAGTGATAAAGGCATGTGGCTGCATGGTCCAAGCTCGTACGCCGGTAGTTTACTCAATCATCTGAATATCAAAAGTCCGATTCCTGAGCAAACAGGTGAGGCGTATATCGCAACCAGTTTGGAGCAATTATTAGCGGCTAATCCTGATTGGCTATTAATTGGACGTTATAACGATCACACCATCTATGATAAATGGAAGTCCTCACCATTATTTAATCAGCTAACGGCGGTTAAAAACAATCAGGTCATCGAAGTCGATCCCAATTACTGGGCGCTCAATCGCAGTATGCAATCCGCTGAATATATGACAGCTGAGCTGCTTGCGATTGCATCGAGCCAAGGCACAGAAGGTTCAAGTCCTTCTGTAAAAGAGTCAAATTAATGAGACTTTGCACTACTGTCTTTTTAAAGCAAGGCGACTTTTATGGTTGATAAGCAACTTAGCCGCTCATCTTCCGTCTTGCCAAAACCCGCTATTGCAAAGCGCCCGATAACACGGGCGCTATTGTGGTGTGGGTTATTAGTCATTTTACTGATTGGCTGCTGGCAAGGGTTAACGGCATATTCAAAATTTGCCCTGTCGCTGACGGATTTACTTTCCTTATTGACGCAGCAAAATGGTCAAGCGTCGCTAACTGCACAATTATTAATAGAGATTCGCCTGCCGCGCGTGCTCGTGGCGATTATAGTCGGTGCCAATTTGGCGGTGGCTGGACTGCTAATGCAGGTGATGACCCGTAACTCACTGGCATCTCCTGCGGTATTGGGTATCAATGCAGGGGCAGCGTGCGTGGTTGCTTTATCCTCTATTGGTTTAGGATTTACCTTTTTAACCTCTACCTTTTTGCAAGCAATGGTTGGGGCAGTGCTCTCTTGTGCCCTCGTTGCAGGATTGGCGGGTTATTTTTCTGGGCGTCCGGTGCATCCTGTTCGTCTAATCTTATCGGGCGTTGCTATCAATGCGCTGCTGGTCGGCATGACACGAGCGGCGCTGATTACTACGGATGAGCAAGCTTATGGGGTACTGTATTGGCTGGCAGGTTCTATTGCCAATACGCGCTGGGAGTCCATTCCCATGCTAGCGGCTATATCGCTGCTGACCTTGGGTTATGGCTGGTGGCTATCACCTAAATTAAATGTCTTGGTGCTGGGCGATGATGTGGCAAGTAGCCTTGGGGTGAACCTGCGGGCATTACAGTGGTCATGTGGGGCATTGATTACGATATTGACGGCTATCAGTGTGGCGGTCACCGGTCCTGTTGCCTTTGTCGGTTTGATTATCCCCCATGTTGCCAAGCGCCTGTTAAAGCAGGTATCGAATATGGCTTATGAGCAGATTTTGCCATTGTCTATGCTGGTTGGCAGTATATTGATGGTGTGGGCGGATGTCTTGTCACGAGCAGTTGCTTATCCGGCAGAGACACCAGTGGGCTTGCTAACGGCACTTATTGGGACACCCGTTTTTATTGCGCTGGCATGTAGAAGACGACTCGATAGCTGATCGATATAGTCAGGGAAAAGTAATATCGATACATCAAGTACTGCTGATATTAATTTTTCTTGCTTGCTGTACCTACGCAGACAGAGGCTGCAAAAAATTTATACCAGCAGTACTTTAGCGTTTTTGAGATATTTTAACTATAACTAAAAGCGATTCAAAATCCTATCCAGCAACAAAAGTAAACAACGAATGACGATACAAACTAAAGCTTCTTCATCGCGCTCAAACTCACTATTTGCTCGTAAATCGGCAAGTAGGGCGGTGGTACTGATTATTGTGCTGCTATTGATACTCAGTATTAGCAGCATCTTTTTTGGTGCCAGTGAATTAACGCTAGTGCAAATCTGGCAGCATTTACAGCAAGGTTTTGGCGGCGACGAAGACTTTATTGTTTGGCAACATCGATTGCCACGCACGATATTATCAATTTTAGTCGGGGCAAGTCTCGGTTTATCAGGCTCATTGGTTCAAGGGGTCATTCGTAACCCGTTAGCATCACCTGACTTGATGGGTATCAGTGCTGGCGCAGGGTTTTGCGCGACTTTGTTGCTGGTTATGCTTCCTGCGGCACCAACGTGGTGGCTATCTGTCGCAGCTTTACTTGGCGGATTATTGGCCTTTTGTTTTATCATGCTGTTGGCACAGATATCTCAGCCAACGCCAGCACGTTTGGCATTGATTGGCGTCGCCATTAGTGCCTTTTTAGCCAGTGGGATTAATTTTTTACTGGTCATTTATCCAGTTGAAATTAACACCGCAATGATTTGGTTAACTGGTAGCTTGTGGGGTCGCAGCTGGCAACATATTCCCATGTTAACGATAATATTTGCCGTATTAATGGTCATCAGTATGTATTTAGCATGGCGTTTAGATGTATTGGGACTTGGCGAGGAAACGGCATATCATCTTGGTGTGTCAGTCAAGCCATTAGAATTTACTACATTATTTATCGCAGTGGTGATTGCGAGTTTGGCGGTGTCGGTGGCAGGGACAGTCAGTTTTATTGGTTTACTCGCGCCGCATATCGCACGATTGCTCTTTGGGCATCAGCACCGCATCTTGTTGCCAGCGTCAGCGCTGATAGGCGCGATCATTTTAGTCACCGCAGATGTATTGGCACGCAGTCTATTTGCGCCAATTGAGCTACCAGCTGGCGTCTTAACCTCAGTGATCGGTGCGCCTTATTTTATCTTTTTGCTATCGCGCTATAAGGGGTGGTGATGCTATCAGTGAATGAACTACAGCTTGGCTATCATGGCGGACAGACAGTTATCAAAAACTTGTCCCTTGAGTTGCCAGAAAATAAAGTCATTGGACTCATTGGTCCAAATGGTTGCGGAAAATCTACGCTATTAAAAGGCTTGTGCCGGCTGATTCAACCTCAATCGGGCAGAATCTTACTTAGACAACAAGATATGGCGCAATTGAATAATCGGCAGATTGCTCGTCAGATATCGGTATTGCCACAAGTACAGACCAATCCTGAAGGCTTGACTGTCAGACAGTTGGTTGAGTATGGCAGAACGCCCTATGTCTCACATTGGGGTAAGTTGAGCGCGACAGACAACCAGATAGTAGATAGCGTTATAAATGAGATGTCTATTCAATCTCTAGCTGAGACATCACTTGAAGCCTTATCTGGCGGTCAACAGCAGCGCGCTTGGCTCGCGATGGTTTTAGCGCAGGATACGGATATTATCATGCTGGATGAACCAACTACCTATCTAGATATCTCTTACCAAATAGAGCTGATGCGACTCATACGAGAATTAAAAGACAACGGCAAAAGCATTATAGTTGTGCTCCATGACCTCAACCAAGCAGCGAGATATTGTGATTTATTGGTGGTGCTAAAGTCGGGCGAACTGCAAATAATGGGCACCCCTTGTGAGGTGGTGACGGAGGGAATGCTTGCTGATATATTTGACGTGCAAGCCAAAGTGATTACAGACCCTGTAGCAGGTTCACCCATGTGTGTGTATTTATAGCATGCCTGCGCCGCTATCTTTTATCAGCTGAGCACCAGTACATTTACAGCTGGCAGCAGGACTTAGAGCCTAAAACAACCAGACACAAAGCACCGACCAAAATACCTAATGAAGCCTCACAAATCGATGTCGAATAGTATCCTGACGATTATATGTAGGAGCGTGCAAATCGTTTAGGTTGTAGTTAACTATAGTTCTTGCTTATTTCACATACACAAATTGATCATTAAAAATTCTGATAAACGATCAGCAATATTGTTTATCAGAATTAGTATAATGTTTGACTGAAACTTAACCTGCTTTAATAATTGCCTAAAGCCGCTCTTAATCTATCTTCAACATCGATTTCGCCACAGCTTCGGCCACTTTAATGCCATCAATCCCTGCTGATAATATGCCACCTGCGTAGCCAGCGCCTTCGCCTGCAGGGAATAAGCCTTTGGTATTAATGCTTTGGAATTCTTTATTGCGTTTAATACTGATTGGTGACGATGTTCTGGTTTCTACGCCAGTGAGTAAACCGTCGTCAGATGAAAACCCTTGGATTTTTTTATTAAACGCTGGAATGGCTTCGCGTATGGCATCCACGGCAAAGTCAGGTAAAGCTTTGCTTAAGTCGGTTAAGGTAATGCCCGGTGTATAAGACGGGTTAACATCGCCCAATTCTGAGTCTGGCTTACCTTTTAAGAAATCGCCAATGGTTTGCGCTGGGGCACTGTAGTCTTTACCGCCTAATTCAAACGCTAAGGTTTCTAGTTGTCTTTGTAAGTCGATACCAGCAAGAGGGTGGTTTGGGTAATCTCGCTCTGGGTCGATGCCGACAACAATAGCACTGTTGGCGTTACGCTCGTTCCTTGAATATTGGCTCATGCCGTTAGTGACAACACGGCCTTCTTCTGATGCTGCGGCAACAACAGTTCCACCTGGACACATACAGAAGCTATAAACAGAACGACCATTTTTACAATGATGAACCAGTTTATAATCCGCAGCGCCAAGTATTTCGTTTCCAGCATTGTCACCAAAGCGTGCTTGGTCTATGGTTGACTGTTTATGTTCAATCCTAAAACCAATCGAGAAAGGTTTTGCTTCAACATACACGCCTTTATCATAGATCATTTGGAAGGTATCACGGGCGCTATGACCAACAGCTAAAACAACATGGTTAGTTTTTAAGGTTTCGCCACTATTAAGTGTCACGCCAGTTACTTTTGAGTCAGTTATATGCAAGTCATCTACGCGAGTAGCAAAACGGACTTCACCACCAAGTTCTATGATCTCGGCACGCATTTTTTCTACCATAGTGACTAACTTATAAGTACCTATGTGCGGTTTACTGACAAATAAAATCTCATCTGGTGCGCCAGCTTTTACAAATTCAGTCATGACTTTACGGCCATAATGATTTGGATCTTTCACTTGGCTATATAATTTACCATCGGAAAAGGTACCGGCTCCACCTTCACCGAACTGTACGTTTGATTCAGTGTTTAATTTACGCTGACGCCAAAAGCCAAAGGTATCTTTGGTGCGTTGTCTTACTTCATTACCGCGTTCAATAATGATAGGTTTGAAACCCATTTGAGCAAGGGTGAGTCCTGCTAATAAACCACAAGGACCAAAACCAATAACAACAGGACGCTCAGTTAAATTCTCTGGCGCTTCACCTACATATTTGTAGCTGGTATCTGGTGTTGCTTTAACATGGTTGTCTGACTCAAATTGAACCAGTAAATCATTGGTTAAATCCAAGTCGGTAAGTGTGATGTCTAGCGTATAAATTAATTGGATATTTCTTTTATTACGAGCATCATAACCACGTTTAAACATCACAAATGAAGCCATTTGCTCAGCAGAAATTTTAAGTTTTGTCGTTATAGCAGTCGTTAGATCTTCAGGTGCATGATTTAATGGCAATTTAATTTCAGTTAAACGTATCATTGGTTACTCATAAACTAGTGTAGAAAACATTCGCGCATTTTACTGGTACTGATACAAATAAGCGAATAAATATTTTACTTACGCAGGGTAGATTTACGGATTTGTGTTGTAGTTTGAAAATGATCCGCTATCTTGAATCATAAATGATAATTTTTATGGCGTTCATCGTTGGTGATAACTGTATTAAATGCAAATACATGGACTGTGTTGCAGTGTGTCCCGTGAATGCATTTTTGAAGGTCCTAACTTTTTAGCGATAGATCCTAATAGTTGCATAGATTGCAGCTTGTGTGAGCCTGAATGCCCAGCCAATGCTATTACACCAGTATCGAAACCAAGATTTTAGAAAAGACCTATCGAAAAGCCATCTGCTAAAATAAATATCCATTCAGACGTTATATAAGATATAGATTTTTGCCATCACCATAGCGTGTAACTTTGTTGGATCTTGAGTATTTTTCGGTATCGGTTAATACCGTCTATGATACCGTTATTAATCGGTGATACCGTGTATTAAAAAAAACCTTTGCAGCGCATGGCTTACAAGGGCTTATCGTGTTATATCGTTATGTTTGTTGGTGCGCCCACCAAGACTCGAACTTGGATCGATCGCTTAGGAGGCAACTGCTCTATCCTGTTGAGCTATAGGCGCATAATAGAGTGCTATTGTAGAAAAAAGCACTTATAAAATCAATTAATACCGAGTAAGTAGAGGGTTTTGTATTTATTTAGCAATACTGATAGCGTCAGCGACATCTACTGTCAACTCACCTGTTGCTTTTTTGCCTTGCGTATTTGACTTAAAAAGGTTTGCCATATCATTTTGATAGCCATCGATATTTTCATAATCGTGTCTACTTAATATATCTTGCCCTGTACTTGAGAGTAAAAAGTTTCGAAAGTTAAGTGCAATAGGATTTTGAGTTAAGATGACACCGTCTACTTTTTTCTTGTCTTTTAAGGCATAACTAAACGATACAAGACTTCGAGTGTTTGTATTATCAGCTTCACCTTTAGCAGCGATTTCATCAGCATTACTATCTGCATCGATAGTATCTTCTACCATGCCATTTTTTGCCTTGCTCTGGTTTTGTTTATCTTGTGCTATTTTTAATTTTTCTTGTAATGGTGCTAAGCGCGCTGCCGATAAATTGCCATCAGCAATAATGATATCGGTATCAACAATAAATAAAGACGGCTCATGATCGGCTGCTTTATTATCCGATAGCGTCAAAAGTGCAACAGAGGCGACATAACTTGTCATGATTTCTACATTGGGATAACGAGATTGAAAACTTGAAATCACAGCGTCTAAAGGCGCTTGTAGCTTTTCTTCTGCTTGTATGTGCAAAGTGCTCTTGGCAACCGTCTCTCCATCTTCTTCTGCTGAAGCAGTTGATCCACTATCATTTGACATAATAGGCAATGGATCCATGTTTTTACGATTGCTGGTCCATAACCAAGTAAAGATGGCGATAAAAATAATCAGCAGCAGTAAAATGAGCCCAGCCAGTAGCAGCTTGTAGTCTTTCATATAGTACCGATCTTCTTATTGTTGGTTTAAATGTGGTTTAGAGCGGTTGATGCAGCACTTCATCTGCTAAATCCGCCAGCATATCCGAAAAAATATCAGTTATCTCTTGTGTAATAGCTATGGCTTCTTGTTCTGGGTTTTTATGAGCAGTGGTATTATTGCTACTTGCCAGAGCAGAGAGGTAGTTTGAAGGGGAAGAGGGTTGATTGTCAATCATTTTTGTGGAGGCTTGATGCGCCGCCAATGGTGATTGTCCTGCACTTAGTTTATCTTTAAGCCATTCAAAGCCGTGAGTTCCCCACCATGCCTCGAAGCGTGATAAGGTGCTTCCACGTACTGCTATAGGTAGGTTTAGCGTTCGTAGTTTTTGTGCCAAAATAGGATCGCTTATGGCTTGATGAATACTTAGATAGAGTCCACGACTGTCATCCTTATATGGCTGTCTATTTTGCCAAGATTGATCATCTATTTTCATACGTGGCAATTGCCAAAGCTCACCGCGGTAGTATACGACATATAAACGTCGTTTAGGATGAATGAAAATGGCATCAATGGGACGCAAGGGCATAGTATTAAATTGTCTCATCACTAAGAATTGAGGTAAAACACAGCGACATCTATTGTCGCAGTGTGTTTTTATCGATGGTTTATATGCTAGTAAACGTTGACGAACAATGGCAAACTAATAGCCAGATTACTATTCCCCTTACAAGAGAGTCTGTAAGCGGATATACATGAGTGTTTACCAATGCAGTTTGATTTAACAGCGTCATGCTAGCAGAAATGTCATCCATTGACGACTCCTAAAGATGGATTGACAAGTATTGCCGCCTACAGCGTTGTTATTACACTCAAAATTTTACTATGAATGTTTGCGTGCTATCTCGAGCATGTATTCTTTATCAATCCTATTATTCTCCTGCTACTTCAATCAGACTATCCTCTATGTTTACCATCATACAATCCCATCGTACCGAAAATCTTGTTGATCAGCTTCTTGTGCAATATCAGTCCAAAAATCAGCCTGTTTTTGAGCCTTTTATTGTCATTGTGCCTTCAATGGTATTGGGTGATTGGTTGGATAAAACCATTGCTAGCCGTGCTGGTATTAGTACCTTGGTGCGTACTAAGTTTTGGGGACAGTATCAATGGACGCTGATGCAAGATGTATTGACTCGCCATAATTCATATCTGTTAGAGCGGGACCCTGATACAGCAACCTTGAATGTTCCTGAAGTGGCGGTATTGTCACCAACAGTCATGCAGTGGCGATTGTTTGGGTATCTGACTTACTACCAAGAGTCGATTATTAAAGATGAAAAACATCCGGTGAATCCGCTGCTGGCGTCTTTGATTGATGAGCCACAAGAAGGGGTTGAGCAAGACAATGTACGACAAGATAAGTCGCAGCAAGATGCGCGTATTTGGCAGCTGTCAAATGATCTGGCGAGGGTGTTTAATCGCTATTTGACCCATCGTGAGGATTGGTTGGCGCTATGGTCGCATAATAAACCGCTGAATGTGGATGAGCTAATTGCAGATAAAGATGCCTTGTCACTGCGCTTTGATAAGTATGCGCGTGGCACGCCTGAGTGGTTAGTAGAGCATTATGTTGAGTTAGAAGTTGCTCAACGCTTCTTATGGTCGCATTTATTTGCGGATGTGCATCAGCACCGTGTTGTATTGGAAAAGGTGTTTTGGCAAGCACTAAAGTCAAATAAGGCTGGCGAGCAGAGACAGTTACCCAAAGTGCTGCGTATTTTTACCATCCAGCAGTTGCCACAGACTGAGCTGGACTTTTTGCAGCGCTTATCGCAATACATGGATATCACACTGTTGCATTACAATCCATCAAAGCTGTTTTGGGCGGACATTGTTGATAAATCTTGGTTGCAGCGCCAACAGATTATTAATCCTGAAAGTGTATTTTTACGTGACTATGGACACAGTCTGCTGTCTCGTTTGGGTAAACAATCGCGTGATACCTTTGCCATGCTTGCCAACTTGTCAGGTAATGAGCAATACCAAGATGCGCTTGTAGAATGGCAAGATAGCTTTGGTATTGGCGAAAACGGCGATGATGACTTGTATGATGAATTCGGCTTTGATGATAGCGTCTATGATGCTGATGTAAGCGGCAATTCTCAAACTGCGCAAAACAGTCCAAGCTTACTTAGACGTTTGCAAAACGATGTGTTGATGCTTGATGAGCAATCTACCCAGCAAGCGTCGGCTGCAAAAGTTTCGCAGGAGATGAGTAAGCAAATAGAGCTAGGCTTTGATCAAGAGCTGCATCAAACACCATGGTATGAAGATGAGGCATTAGAGAATAAGCGCTTTGAAAAAGACCGCTTTTGGGCAATGTCTGCGCAAGATAATAGCCTAAGCATCCATTCGTGCCACAGTTTACAGCGCCAGCTTGAAGTACTACGTATCATGATTGGGCGCTGGCTGAATGAACCTATTAAAACTGGTGAGAAAAAGCGCCATATATCCGACATTGTTGTTCTGCTACCTGATGTTGAGCGCCATCATGCGCTGATCAGCTCTATTTTTGTTAATGGCAAAGGTCAGGATGGTTTGACCTTGCCTGCTAAGGTGACTGGTGTTGTCGATGCAGACATTCGCCAGTTATGGGAAGCCATTATTGGTTTTTATAAGCTGTTAGGCAGTCAAAGCGCCCGTTTTGAGGCGGCTGAGGTCTTGGACTGGCTGATGCTACCGCCTTTGTTTGAAAGTTTTAGTTTGACCCATGAACAAATGAGCCGTGGTTGTGACTTGTTGGTAGAGGCGGGCTTTATTCGCGGTTTTGACGAGCTGCATCTTAAACAAACTTTGGACAGTAATGACTATGACTATCGCTTTAGCTTTGCACAAGCACTAGACAGATTGACCCTAGGTCTGGTCATGCCAGAGGCTGAGTTGAGCGACTGCTTGTATCCTTTAGATGAGGATGAATGGCCAAGCACTGCGTTACCAGAAATGACCTTGCCACTACCACAAGTCAGCCTAAATGATGCGCTGATTGTTGAAGCGCTTTGCCGTATTTACACTGGCTTGGTCGCACGACGTGATGATCATACACAAAAAATGAAAGCGGAAGATTGGCTCGATCAGATTGAGACACAAGTTATCCATCGCTACTTTGGCGATGTGGACCAAACGCGTACCATGCGCGCCATCTACAACGCAATGAATGGCTTTAAATCAAGCCTGCGAGCCAATCGTCACTATAGGCAGTACGCTAGTGGTGATATCGACAACAGAGAAGTGGAGCAGAGGCTGTCAGGTGTGGAGCAGTTGCCGCTCAAACTAAGCTTTATGCTAGACAGTATCGAAGCGGAGCTTGAAAGTCAGCAGGTCAGTGCGGAGCCAACGGGTGTAATTACCTTTGGTCGGTTTGGTGCACTAAGAAACGTGCCCTTTGAGTTGGTGGTGATGCTTAATATGAACCTCTCTGAGTTTCCTGGGCGTGACCGTGATAACCGCTATGATTTGATGAAAGCGACCAATGCACGTCGCGGTGACAGAGTCAGTGAAGATGATGATAATGGGGCGTTTTTGGATGCGCTGCTTTGCGCGCGCAGTGCTTGCTGGATATTTTATAACGGTCAAAGCTTGACGGACACCCATGAGCATCTGCCAGCCAACCCAGTGAGTGAGCTATTGCAGTTTTTGCAAGGCGAAGTGCAATGGCAGGTGAACTCGCTTGAAACATTGCCTGAGAATATTGATCCCACTACCGAGAGCCTCAAGCGCTATTTGCCTAAATTAATTAAGCAGTGGCTGCTGACTGAGCATCCCGCACTGCCTTTTCATGAGAGTCTGTTTGAGACTGCAATTGAAGATGCTGATATTTCAAATCATACTTCTAAACCCAATCAGAATGCAGATATCAGTATTCAAAATAACATCCCTGTTGATATGACTGATGAATTAGACGCTATCTTAAATAAAGCCATGCGCAAAACCAAATTAGCGCAAAAAAAACAGTTTCCACCTGCGCCGCTTTGGCAAGCTGTGTTTGATACCTTGAAGGGTCGAGTATCTAGCGAGCATCCACAGCTAGTAGGATTACCTACAAAAGGGCAATATGAATCTATTGCTCAGATTCTCGGTCAAGGTTTGGGTCAGATGGGACAAGTAGATAATCAAACATTCTCTGCATTAATTGAGATGCTAGCGCTAGATAATACTGCTGATGCCAGTGATAGTAGTGATATGAATGAGGCACTCATCAAGACCCTATTTGATACTATATTTAACATTGGAGAGATAGACGTTGAGGGAATATTGGTCTATCAAGTGCGTCATCCTGCCAAGGCTTTTTTGCGTACTCAAAAAGTGCATGTAGTGCAAGGTGAAGAAGCACTGTCGCAACAAGAGCCGCTATTCTTGGACAGTCTGACTACCTATCAAATCAAAGATCATTTGATAAATGAATTGACCAATAATGCCACCAATAAGAATAGTGATGGGAAGGCTAAACAAGACAGTCAAATCTTGATGTATCAAAAAATCATGCCAGCAGGTGTGGCTCGTCAAACCACGTTGCCCAATCAACAACAAAAACTGCAACAGCAATGTCTAGAGTTCAAAGAGCAGTTAGTTGCTAATGGCTTTGATGAGGTTGGAGAGGATAGCGCAGGTGGTTTAGAGTTACTGACTCAAACCTCTGAGCACCCCATTCAGATAGAGCTAGCAGCTGTATTAAATTGCGCTGATAATGAGTCACTGCTTAAGTTGCTACCTAAAATTATTAAAATAAAAGGCTCAGTACCAATATTAGTGCCAATATTAGCATCAATATCAGTGCCGATAGGTGCTCATAATAGTCGCTCTTATCTACAGACAGGTAAGTCCTACGCCGAGCAATCTCCCAAACAGTGGTTAAATATATTGCCCAATTCTGCCAGTCCTAGGCATTTACTCAAATTTTGGTTGTCGCATTTGTATTGGCAAGTAGCCAGACGCACCACTACCGAACAAGTGGTATTAGATGATGGTGTGAGCATTTGGCGCTTTAATAAGCCTAATTCGCAAGTCAAAAAATATGACAAAGTAATGGCATTTAAACTAAGCCCGATTGTGTATGAAGATGCGGCGGCCGAGCTGATAAAATGGGCAATTTTTGCCAAGCTATCAGGTCAAGTACCTATTACACTCTTGCCAGAATATGCACTCAGTTATCTTGATAAGTGCCTAAAATCTGAAGAGAGTGAGAACGGTAGCTATTGGCCAAAACGAGCAGACTTCTCGGATTGGTTAAGACCTAGCTATCACACAGATACGATATATGATACTTGTTCGCAGCATGCCATTTGGCAATACGTACTGCGTGACCAAGATGCGTTTAAGGCTTTGTCAGCAGCGTTGACTACATTAGCTCAGCCACTGTATGAGCCGATGTTTAATGCGTTAACTAACTTAGATGGTTAGCTCATTATCTAAAGCAGCCCCTAATTAATTTTTGCTATTTTGTTCTAATAAATAATAATTAAAAGTATGCGCCCATATGACAGACTTTACCGACCCAGCTAATACCATTGACTTGTCTACACAACCGAATTTATTCGATGAATACTCAGATGAGCTGCCTTGTTTGTCTGCTATACCTGAACGTAAAGCCGATGTCATACCAGCAGTCGATGTTGACCTAACGGGCAAGCACCTAATTGAAGCTTCAGCTGGTACAGGCAAGACTTGGACACTCACAGGCATTATGCTACGACTGCTCATTGAAGCGCGCCGTGCGCCAGAGCAGATCATTGCCACTACCTTTACTCGAGCCGCTGCCGCTGAGATGCGTCAGCGCATTCATGATCGTTTGGTAGATTTTTATCAATTATTGCAGTGGGTCAATAGCCTGAGTGCTGAACCCAATAACAAGGATGCTTTATATCCTGATGTACTACAGGTAATGCCTGAAAGTAATAAGGATAAACAAGCAGGTAAAGGTTCAAGCGTTGATTCAAATGCTGGGACAGGGACGGATGAGTTCAATCAAGACATTGCTGCTGATAAGCAAGCAGCGGCTGAGAAACGTAAACAAGTAAAAAAAGATCGTGAAAACTGGCTAGTTAATCAGGCTAAATATGCACGCTTAGACGCCGTTATGGACGATCCCATTAATCTGCATTTGACTGGGTTTTTACTTGATCATGTCCACAGCTATCCAATGGCGGAGGCCATTCGACGTACTGCGCTAGTACTAACCACGTTGGATAAGCTGTTTGTAGGTACACTCGACAGTTTGGCGCAAAAGTGGTTGATTGAATACAGTAGTGAGACCGGTCATCAGCAAGGTATGGCCATTATTGAAGACAGTAGTATTGAGCAGGTTACTGACAGTATTATTCATGATGAGCTGCGGCAGTTCCAAAGCAGACTGTATCACGAGCAGCCTAAGCTATATGCGCTGATGGATCAGCAAGGCAAGCTGACTGCGGTTAGCGATCATAAAAAATATGTGACTCGTTCGCTTAACTTTATTTCAGCGCCGATTGATGACGTTGTAGTAAAGAGTTTTTCTTTTGAGGGCTATGAGCGGCTTATAAATACTATCATTGAGCGCAGCGATGAGCTTGATGTTTTTTTTAAGCCTGATGGCGAGTATTATGAAGTTCCGAAAGGTCAATTATTAAACAACAGAGACTCTTGGCCAAAAATCATCCAAACATTAGAAGATTCTGGCCCAACTGCTTATAAGTCTATATCAGACTCCAAAACTTATACAGGAAAGTTGATTGAGGCTTTTCAGAAAACGGATGATATAGGCAAGCAGTTCTATAAGCCAAAAGATGGTGAAAGAGTTAATTTAATATTTAACGAGTTGCAGGTCGTTCGTGATTTTAAACGGTATATCGAAGAAAGTAGAAAGCTAGATGAGTATGTCACGGCTATCTTAGCCAACCTTAATCGCTATATCGTGCTTGCTGTGCGTAATAGGCTGCCAGTCATTTTGGAAGAGCGTGGCGAGACGACCTTTAGTTTGCAAATGGTACGCTTAAACCAAGCATTGACTGGCCGCCAAGGAGATAAGCTGGCGCGTTATATTCGTCATCATTATCCTGTGGCATTGATTGACGAGTCGCAAGATATTAATGGCGAGCAAGCCATTATGATTGAAAGCATCTATTTGCCAAAGAATAAACGTAAGCAGTCGGACAGTGACAAGCAATCAACCACTAATAAAACCAGTCATGAGTTTCTGTTATTAGTGGGTGATCCAAAGCAGGCTATTTACGGGTTTCGTGGCGGTGATGTGGCCAACTACAACTATATGAAAGCCCAGTTTGAGAAAAGTAGCCTTTGGACGCTCGATATTAACCGTCGATCAAATGCTGGTGTGATTGATGCACTAAATTGCTGGTTTGGCATGCCAACGGAAACGGCTGCTGAGAATAAATTAGCACAGCTAGGTAGCAGTATTTATTATCAGCATATCAAAGCTTCTAAACCAGAAAACCAGCTGTCTTGGTTTAATGAGCCAACTACTCAAAACAGTGCTTTAGTGACAGAAGTGCTTTCTGCTCAACCAGTGAGCTTGTTGCATCTACCTTATGATAAAGATAAAGAGCTTGAGTATGATGAGTTTGAAATCACCGCGCGTCATATTGCGACCTTGCTCAGTAGTAATCAGACCTTAAAAGGCAAACCGATTCAGCCTAGTGATATCGGTGTGCTGGCACGTACCAAAAAAGACTTAAAACGGGTTGAGGATGAGCTGGTTAAGCTTAATGTACCGACCTTGACTACTAGTGATGTCAGTATCTTTGAAACCATCATGGCAGAAGATGTGGCGGCGCTGCTGAGTGCCATGCTATACCCATATCGTCATGACATGATCAATCGGGTGCTGACTAGCCATCTGTATGGCCTGAGTATCAAAGAAGTCAAAGCTATGATGACTGACCATGAGTCAGGAGTGACAGAGGGTAGTTATTTAAGTAGCGCTAGTACGAAAGCAGTTAATAATAAAAAAAGCTATCAAGATTTTATTACCTACCTAAAACAAGCGGCTCAAAACTGGCAGCACTTTGGTGTTTTGTCAGCATTACATTACTTATTAGATAAAAACCCTGTGCAGCCGCAAGGCGTTTGGCAAGCTCTGGCAACTCATCCAGAAGGCGATCGTCACATCATGGATTTGCGTCATATGATGGATGTCTTGGCGCAGTATGGTATCGGCATGGGTGAGCACGAACTATTGGCGTGGTTTAGACAAAATATAGATGCTGCTCCTAGCAGTGATTGGGCTAAGCAATACCCGCTACCGACAGAGTCTGGCGTGCAGCTTATGACCATCCACAAGTCCAAAGGGCTTGAGTTTCCCATTGTCTATGTATTGGGTATGGGCGATGCTAGTCGGAAGGCGGGCAATAATGAAAATTTTGGGCTGTATCTATACAACGCCCAGCAAGCTCCGTCGATTTTAATGCAGCAATCGGCAGAGAATCAATCAACAGGCAACCAGCGCCGCTTCTCACCCGTAAGAGGCTCTGCCACCACAGAAGATTGTTATACCGAAATCGAGACGAAAGAAGGCTTTGATGAGCTGCGACGGCTTGGCTATGTGGCATTTACGCGTGCCAGCGAGCAGCTTTATATAGTGTTGAAACAGGCCTATAGAAATACCGATTGTGACTTAAGACCAGTTTGCTATTGGTTTGACTCCGAGGAGGCTAAATTTGAACTACCTGATAGGCTCAAAGGCAACATAGGCATAATTAGAGGGCATAATGTCAATGATTTCTATAACAATGACAGTAATGGTGCTAATGCATTGGGCTTAGCAGGTAACGCAACGCTTGCCACTGCTAAATCTACAACTGAGACTATTGAGTACGCGCCTTTTGCAGAAGTTATAAAAACCAATTATTTTTATGGTTGGGCCAAGACCAGTTTTACGGCTTTAGCCCGTCAGCTAGATGAATCTACGCAGGCGCTGGCTGTGGTAGATGAACGTATGGATGATGCAATAGTCATTGATATGACAGAGTCGGGAGTATCGTCGAGTAATAGTGATTTTTTTAAACCAGTCAGTGAGTTGAGCCTCAAATCAGAGGATGATATCCGTTTTACTTTTGTCAAAGGCGCCAATGCTGGTACGTTTTTGCATGAAATATTTGAAAAAATCGATTTCAATAATAAATCACAGTGGTCTCAGGTGATTGATAGGGCCGTTAGTAGTTATCAGCTGCCTTTGGTTTATAGTAGTGCTGAACAGCAAAGTCGACTATTACAAGCAAAGAATAAAGAAAATGGTCGTATACCTGACTTAGATTCAATAGATGCTACACAGCATGAGGCATTACTTAACTGGATTGAAGAGGTGCTACAGGCGCCGTTATTAGCGTCCAATCAACCGTTATGCTCTATTGATGCAAGTCAACGGTTTGCTGAATTAGAGTTTAATATGGGGCTGTCAGAGCGTTTTAAGGCGCAAGATATTAATAGCTTATTTCAGCAGTATCTCCCGAATGAGGCGGACAAGCATGTCAATCTTATTCCACAAAACAAAGCGCATTTGTATCGTTATCTGCGGGGTGAAATCGACTTGGTATATGAGCATGCTGGCAAGTATTACGTTGTCGATTACAAAAGTAATTTTTTAGGAAATAGCCTAAGCGATTATGACGAAAGCACACTCAAACAAGCAATGTCAAAGGCAGGATATTGGTTACAGGCCGCGATTTATCAAGTCGCGTTACATCGTTTCCTTGCAATGAGAATTAGTGATTATGCAGGTAATGAAGATAAGTATCTTGGCGCTGTTGAGTATGTCTTTCTACGGGGCGTGTATGATTCAAATTCTCAAATAACTGCTGATCTATTGCAAGATGTTAAAGAGGCTGATAATAGACACTCAATGCCCAACGACCGCTATGGATTAGTCACGTGGGATATTCCAATTGAGTTCATTAAGGCCCTAGATGCGTTGTTTGGCCTGCCAGATTAGTGGGCCGTAAATAGCGAATTAAATAAGAAACAACCATGATAGCGATTAACTGGATAAAAATAGAGACAAGCATACTATGAGTAATAATAACAATAAGAGCAGAGCGGGCGTTAGCTTACAAGAAAGCTGGGCTAGTAACATCAGTGATTATATATTGCTGCGCCGTCAGCAAACGCACTTAGCGTATAACGTCACTGAGGCAAAGGCTAATGCTGATAGTAAGCAAATCGATAAGACGGAACAAAATGGCTTATTTACTGCTTTATTCGTTATGTTGGCCACTCATTTAGAAGAGGGACATACTGTACTCACCATTGAGGAAACTGAGCATGAAGTGCCGCTTAGCGGTCAAATCAATGGCGAGCTAATCACCCTATATGCCTGGCAGCAGCAACTATTAGAGATGCTAGCAACGCCAATTCTAGCACTGATTGACATTCAAACAGTTACTCAGCAAGAGGATGATTCTACAGCTGAGTTATCATTATTTATCCTGCTAGGCATCATGTTTGGTAAGCGAGCTCAGCTATGGGCGCAGCTGGCACTCACCAATCGTGAAAAAGAGATACTCAGCAAACGCTTTGATGCGGTTGCTGCACTTTATCAGATAGTGAAAAACACGAATCTAAATTCCTTCATTCAGCCCATTCATGAGCATACTTTGTTCGCTGACGCTAATTCTAACGTGAATAATAAAAATAGCCTAAGCAAGAATAATCAACCTATTGTGTATCAGCATATTAATAAACCAGAAGCTGATACACAAAATATTAAGATCACTTTTTGGTTACATCGAGCTTGGCAAGCAGAATTCAACTTAGCACAGCACATCAATACTATTTTGAACCAACAGATAACCCCTTTAGAGATAGCGATACCGGAAAACCTACATGAGCAGCAGGTAATGGCTATTAATGTCGCTAATAACAATGCCTTTAGCATTATTACTGGTGGTCCCGGTACAGGGAAGACCTATACGGTTGCTCAGTTAGTAATTGCTCTGCAACAAGCTGCAGAGAGTGGGGGTGATGAGCATGGAAAAATTCGGTTCAGTACGGACAGTGCCAGCCTAGCCTTAGCAGCACCGACTGGTAAGGCTGCCCAGCGAATGCAAGAGTCTTTGCAAGCGGCTCTAGATGGAGCGAATGTGGGGCTACAACTGCAAGAAGCCAAGACCATTCATCGCTTATTAGGCATTGGTCGAACAGGTAGACCTCGTTACAATGCAAATAATCCACTCGGCGAAGATATTATCATTGTCGATGAGGCGTCTATGTTGGGGGTGGAACTGGCTAATTACCTTGTGAGTGCGGTGAAACCAGGCGCAAGGCTTATATTGTTAGGAGATGCGAACCAGTTAGCCGCAGTAGATGCTGGGGCAGTATTGGCTGACTTATGCCGCATTCCATTGCTACAACCTATACATGCAAAGCTAACAGAGAGTCGCCGATTTAGCGCAGACTCAGGGATTGGCAAGCTTGCCAATCAAATTAATAAGACAGAGGCAGATACTCAAGCTATTTGGCAGTTGTTAAGACAGGACAAGGCACTGAGTTTTCAATATGTAAATACGTTGCAAACAGAGACAGTTATAGATAATAAGATACAAAATAGCCTAAGCAATTATAAAATTATTTCAAACCTCACTCTAAATTATCATCAATACCTGAATAAAGTTGAATCACTGCTAAAAAATCCGATAGAAAAATCCATGCCAGAATCAGTAAAAAGTACAATTACCTCATTAATGCAAACGTTTAATCAATTTAGAGTCTTGAGTGCTGGTCATAATGGCGAGTGGGGTGATCACTACATTAATAACCATATCACTCAATGGCATCTTACTGAACTAAAGCTACCGCTAGGTCAAAATACATGGTTTCATGGTCGTCCCGTTATGGTTTTACAAAACAACTATGAGCTGGGACTGTTTAATGGTGATATCGGTTTTTGCTTGCAAACAGGAGATGAAAGAAGCCGACTTGAGGTGTTCTTTGAGAATAAAGCACAGGGAATTGCTGTCAATCTGCTAAATGAAGACGTTATAGCCACAGCATATGCAATGACCATTCATAAATCGCAGGGGTCTGAGTTTGATCATGTGGCCATTACTTTTGATAATAGTCATGCAAGGCTTTTGAGCAAGGAGCTTATTTATACGGCGGTAACCCGCGCTAAAAAACAGGTGTCTATACATAGTACAAAACATGCTTTCGAAAAAGCAGTTCAGACACCGACTGAGCGCCATACGGGTTTAGCATTGCAGTTTTAGTTAGTATTTATCGCATGTATTATCAAAAAACACTCAAATACATATACTTATCAATAAGCAATAAAAAAGCACCCATTGGATGCTTTTTTACTATGCTATCAAGTCAATCAAAAACTGATTAAATCTTGTCTTCTTTAATAGCGTAGATACCAGGCAGATGACGTAAGTAACCATGGAAGTCCATACCACAGCCATAGACATAGCGATCTGCAACATTAATACCAACGAAATCAACATCGAAACCTTTAACTTTACGATCATGCTCTTTATTAAGGAGAACACATGATTCAATCGATAAAGGTTTTTCCTTGCTCAATTCTTCAACCACTGCTTTTAAGGTGATGCCTTCATCAAAAATATCATCGATCAATAAGACATGCTCGCCTTCAATGTTAACATCAGGCTTAAATTTCCAATCAAGCTCATTGGTTCCTTCGTTATCACGATAACGCGATGCATGGATATAATGCATACGATGATAAAAAGTAAGGTGAGTCAGTAATTGACCGGCTGGGATAAGCCCGCCATTCATAACGACCATAACAATCGGATTTAGACCAGCATAGTGCAGATTAAGCTGTGCAGCTAAACGCTCATAAGCGGCAGCAACTTCTATACTGCTGATTAGGCATTCTGAGTTACGTAATGTTTTTTCAATTTCTTGATTGCTGATTTGGGTCATCGGACGTGCCTTTGGTAAAAAGTGCCGCTTATTTTAGCAAATTTTAGTGAATATGCCCAATGCCAACTGGCTTTTGAGGCAAAATTAATCAAATATTGACACTTATTCTGGCTTTTCTACGATAAAAGGGCGGTAATAGTTCGCCAAGCGATTCAATGAGCTGTCTGGCAAATCAGGTAACAACTTATTAAGTGCCATATTCATGCCTTTATCGATAGCTGCTTTGGCAACAGGTACAGATTTGCGTTTAATCATACCCAATTTTAAGGTTTCAGCAAAACGGCTAATAAAGTGAGTTAAAGTTTCTTCGTTCATGGTTTCAAGTGCGGTTTTAAATGTCTTGGTATCCACATGTTCAGGAGTAATGGCTGCAAAACCTTTTTGAATGATGGCAGTATGTTGTTCTGTGAGCTTAAAACCCACCCGTTTTAGACCGTCATTATCGATAAAGGTTGCTCGATCTCTTAGAAAATGGAAGCTTGGCAATACTTCTTCGTTATTTTCTTTACCCAGCAAAATATTAAGCAAGGTATCGGTCGCACGTTCAACAGTGACAACCACTTTACGCATGGAAGCTTGGCGTTCAGGATTTGGGATAATGTCAACCAGACCAACCAATAAATTATCAATAAGATCACGCGCAGTCTGATGTGTTAAAGCATCGCGATATGGGTAGTATGGTACTTCCTCATTCGATGCAACGATTTGCTCAGCTTCAACGATTAATGCTTTTAATTTATCTGAAGGTACAAATCCAAAATAATGCGCCATTGTGCTTCCTTTATTTGTTGTTTTCGAGGTTTAACTAGCGTTACATTCTTTGTTAAATCGGTTAGTATTTAAATGGGTTGCCAACCAAAGATTCACCATATCATATACTGACTGATGACGTCTGCTAACTATAAAGTTCAGCCGTATTAATGGATAATGATATGACAAAATTTCTATCAACTGCTTAATTGCGTATGGTCAGGTGCTCTGAGTCACCTGCCGAAGACTAATTTAACATATTTTTTATATTCTAAATTAAAAAGCTTGAACTTATAAGGCTACCCATTACTTGTCTAAGGAGAGATAAGATGAATAGTGCAATCGTGCTATTGTTTGCTGTTGCCGCTATGCTTTGCGGCTATCTGTTTTACTCAAAATTTATCGCCACTAAAATTTTGGCATTGGATAATAGTATCCCCACGCCAGCGCATGCCATGAAGGATGGGGTAGATTATATTCCCACTAATAAATATGTGTTGTGGGGACACCATTTTACTTCAGTCGCAGGGGCAGCACCGATTATTGGTCCTGCCATTGCGGTTATTTGGGGCTGGGTACCTGCTATCATTTGGGTGGTATTAGGTACTATTTTTATGGCGGGTGTCCACGACATGTCTGCCATTTGGGCTAGTATGCGCAATCGAGGTCAATCGATTGGCTCGATTGCCGGTACCGTCATGGGTACACGTGTACGTAGCTTGATGATGATCGTTATCTTCTTATTATTACTCATGGTAAATGCGGTATTTGGTGTCGCTATTGCTAATATGATGATAAAAACCCCATCCGCTGTGCTGCCAGTTTGGGGCGCTTTGATAGTCGCCTTTATCATCGGTCAGTGTATTTATCGCTATAAGATGAATCTGGTTTGGGTATCAATCATTGGGGTTACGGCTTTATATGGGCTTATCTATCTTGGTCCTATGTTCCCCATTGTGTTACCTGAGACATTCTTAGGCTTACCTGACAATGCTGTTTGGATTATTATTTTGTTTGTCTATGCGGCAATCGCGTCTTTGTTACCAGTCTGGATGCTGTTGCAGCCGCGCGATTACATCAATGGCTTGCAGTTATTTGTCGGTCTGATTTTATTATATGCCGCCATCTTTATTGCGACTCCTAATATTGTCGCGCCAGCGATCAACACAGCATTGCCAATCGGTACACCATCTATGTTGCCTTTATTATTTGTGACCATTGCTTGTGGTGCAATCTCAGGCTTTCATGGTTTGGTAGCGACGGGTACGACGTCTAAGCAAATTGATAAAGAAGAAGATGTACGATTCGTCGGTTACTTCGGCGCCATGGGTGAGGGCATGCTAGCACTTGGTGCGATACTCGCGGCAACAGCAGGCTTTGCAACCCTTGGCGACTGGCAAGCCGTTTATCAAAAATTTGGCGATGGCTCTATTGGTGCCTTTATTGATGGCGGTGCGACTATCTTGAATGCTGGCGTCGGCATTGATATGGTTTTATCGCAGACGATGCTAACGGTAATGGCAGCCTTGTTCGCTGGTACCACGATGGATACTGGGGTACGTCTGCAACGTTATATCTTCCAAGAATTTGGTGAGATTTATAAACTACCTGTCCTAAATAAAAGTGTGGTGGCCACATTGCTTGCCGTTGGTAGCTGCTTGTTATTAGCATTCGGTGCTGGTGGCATCGATGGTGCTGGCGGTATGATTATTTGGCCGTTATTTGGCACGACAAATCAGCTCATGGCAGCATTAACCTTGATGATTGTAACCGTTATCTTGTTACGTAAAGGCAGACCAGTATGGTATACCTTAGGACCATTGTCGTTCTTACTGGTCATGACGGTATTTGCGTTATTGATTCAGCTAAAAACCTTTTTCAATGACGGTAACTGGTTACTTATTATTATGGATATCATTATCTTGATAGCCACAATCTTAGTGACGTTTGAGAGTTTATCAGTACTCCGTAAAGAATGGTCGATACACAGAGGCAAAAGTAATCTCTAAGCCATGTTGAATCCCTAGTTAAATACTTACTGAATTACGATAAAAACGCTAGCAGCAATTGCTGGCGTTTTTTGTCTCATATAGGCATGATAGATAATAAGCATACGCAAAATAAGGGTCATTATGGAAAAGGCAGATATCACAAAACCTATAAAAAATATTGAGCCATGGTGGCAACGGTTTGCGGCTGGGTTAAATGAGTTTTATCATGCGCCGTATCGCCAGACAATGGCACGCGCCGCGCGTGATGAAGAAGATTTTTTCATGCTACTCATGTTTGCGGAAAGCTTAGGCATCGATAATCCTGCTAGCTTTTATACATTAGAGTTGCAGCCATTGTTTTTAGAAAATTTCCATGAATGGCATACACGCATGGGCATGGATAGATGTCCCTTTGATCATGTTGGTTGTTGTTAGTTTCCTTTGAATTAATTAAAACGAGATAAAAGTATGGCATTACATCCATTGCCTGCATTGGTAGAGCAATTAATGACACAGCCGATTATATTTATCGGCGGCAAGGGCGGAGTAGGTAAGACTACCACTGCCGCTGCACTTGCCAGCTATTATGCCAATCAAGGTAAAAAGACGCTGATTGTCTCAACTGATCCGGCACATAGCTTGGGCGATGTGTTAAACGTCCCGCTAAAAAATCAAAAAACAGTCGTAACCCCTTATTTGGATGCTATTGAACTAAACCCTGATATCATCGTCGATGAGCATTTTGCCCAAGTTGAACGCACCATTACCTCTTATGCCAATCCAGATATGATGCCAAAAATTCGCGAGCATCTACGGCTATCAAAATCAGCACCTGGTGCACAAGAAGCCGCGATGCTCGAATCTATGTGTCACCATCTAGTCGAAGCAGCAGATGCTGGCTATGAGCACGTCATTTTTGATACCGCACCGACGGGACATACACTGCGTTTATTAGTGCTGCCTGAGATGATGGGGGCATGGACGGATGGATTGCTCGCGCAGCAGCGAAGGCAGGCAAAACTGCGCTCAGTGGCAAATCATTTAGGCAGTCACAATCAAAAGAGCAATCAAAAAGACGTCGATAATGATGTGCCAAATCCATTTGCTGCAAAAAAATCTGACCGCTGGGAGCAAGCGGTATCCATACTGGAAAAACGCAAACAGCTGTTTCGTCGGGCAGGGTTGCTGCTTCATGACCGTACACAAACCGCCATTGTATTAGTGATGACGGCTGACGTATTACCACTGGCTGAAACAAAGCGAGCGATAGAGCAGTTAGAAGACAGTAAGCTTATGCCAGCCGCAATCGTTATTAATCAGTTGATAGCACCGACCCAGTCCGATACGTTTTGGCGTCGTCGTGCTGAGCGCCAGCAACAATTAATGCAGGATATTGAAAAGAATTTTTCCAAATATCCGCTATACCCAATATATCTGCAACAAACGGACGTACGCGGTACTGATGCCTTAAGTGCATTAGTAAGCCCAGCATCATAAAGCCCGTCAGTAAGAGATATTATCTTTAACATGTTTATGCATTATGGCTGACCCTGATACGACGACAGCTTACTTGCCAGCGACCATGCCATATCTGCGCGTAATAACTGCGCCTGCTCAGACTTGCCACTACTGAGTGATGACCACTGCGGTTTGCCACGAGATTTTTTTAGCTCACTGGGCAGTTTGTGCGTTGCCCATGGCGTTATAGCATTATTATTCCCAGCGTCAGTATCGCCAATTGACGCCTCACCCTTATATATCAGCTGCGTAGCATCTGTTGCTGCATGCCCACGGTGACGTAGCGCAGTGAGCAAATCTATCGCCCGAGTAGCTAGCAGGGTCAATGTTGCAGGGTCGATATATAACCGCTTAACCCCTGATATTTTATCGGCGATACTGCCAGTATTGGATAGCAATCCACCTGCGATGCCACCGATGGCAGCACCCAACCCCAAGGTTGTACCAAGAGCAGCCGCATCAATACCCAATCCTAGTAACGCGCCAGCCGCAGCGCCTGATGTGGTGCGAATGCCATAACTTTTGAGAAGCTCGGGGTCGAACGGGTCTTGCTGATAGGCCTGTAGCTCAAGTGGCGTTGCCGCTACATCATTGTCATAAAATTTATATAAACTCAGCAAATTATGCTGCATTGCGCGTTCGCTCTGTCTAACCGCTTCTTGCATTTGCTGTAATACTGGCATGGGATCATCATCTTCGCCAATCTCTCGTACAAATGCTGCGACGTTTAACAAGAAATCTGCAATGATAATATTGGCTTCATCATATAACTGTGCCCAGTTTTCAGTGCGGCGCGCCATTAACTGCTCAAGCATTTCAGAATGGGTAAGCATAGTCGCAAGATTCTGCCATAAACGCATCTCATCGTTAAATTTAAATGCAACTGAATCAAAGCGCGTCGAGATATGTAAGTTACGTCTTGCCAGCATAGTCTGCCAATCATCAATATTGGCAACCTGAGCATCAGTGAAATTAAATACCGGCATAACAGGAATCGCGGCCCAAGATAAAATAGCCAGCTCATCTCTATATTTACCGAGTACCGGCTCACGTGCATCGACGACATAGATGGCCATATCACTTGCTAACAGCTGACGAATCACTTTGGCTTCTTGGCTATAGTCCTCATTGCTACTTAGCGCATCACTACTTTGAGCAATATCAGATGCCAAAAACTGTTGCAGGCGCTCAATACCATCACGGCGACTGGCGGTATTATCCTCAAGCCAATCCATCAGCCCTGATGCGTCCTCCAAACCTGGCGTGTCATATAGAGCCACCAATATTTCACCCGTTTGACTATCCGTCAGTTGGGCGCGCTCTACATGACGGGTAGTTGCGGCTTCATTTTTTACTTCACCGAAGTAAACGTCACGCAATAGAGTACGTAATATAGAAGTCTTACCCGTATTGGTATGACCAACGACCGCAAGCTTTAATGCCTCACCACTAGCGATGGTTTTTTTAGCTTCCCTGTAGCTAGTTTCTGGTTCAATTGATGACTGTGGGGCTAATCCAGACGATGATGCTTGAGGATTTACCTCATACGCTTTATCAGCAAAAAGCCCTGCAGGCTTATCAGTTTTTTGCAGACTGTTCTGCGTATTATTTCCCTGATTATTATTGTCATTATTCATAATAGAATCTTATATTGATTGGTGGTATCCAAAAACATCATAGCCATTTTTTGTAGAACAAATTGTTCTATATTTCGGTATGAGTTCAATAATCCATCGTCTAAAAAAAGATTTTCAGTTATTAATCAAACCGATTTTTCGAGCAGATAGGGCAGTTTGCCATTGCTGATAACGAACATGTTGTTTTTCTAAATTCGAGTCTGAACCAGTATTTAAAACATCATTGCCCGTATTATGGTGCTCTGTCAGACTCAGGCTATTGTCCTCTAACAGTTGTACAATCAGTCCATATTTGGCGTGATTGGCGATCTGATCAAGTTTACGCAAGGTACCACGGTCAGGCAGCGCTTTAAAATGAATACCAAGCAATACCTGTACCGGATTTGCATCTAGGTAAGCCTTTAGCCGTGCCATATCTTCACGGTCATCAAGAATACCAAAATTCTCAATATCAGTCGTATCAGTAATGCTTGTATCGAAACCCGACTGCCACCATTGGTTTTGCTCCGCTGGATACTCTAATAGCGCAACCAGTTTTTTGCCCGCACTGACTTGGGCTTTTGGGACGATAGGCGCGGGGGCTTCTTTAAAGTCATCAGCATCCACCACATGACGCTGCCAAAAATTCAAAATCTTTTGATAATAAGGCAGCTTGATATCCAAACGCATCTTTTTACGACGGAACATCAAGGCACAAAATGCCCAAGCAATCGCGCGTGGGACAATCCCATACATCAGTAAACTACCAACCAACAAGCCTGCCCATTGCCGTGCGACAGACAAAGGCATAGCATCAGTCACTAATCGGCTCTGTACGATAGCCGTACTGTCCGGAACATCGAATCCAACCATACTTGGTAACCATCCAAGTACTTGCGTCAAGGTAATTAGCGCCTGATCTGACAGCAGCGTTGACTCCCAGCTAAAGCTGTATTGACGCACAATCAACAGAAAAATAATCGCAAGCAGCATACCAGTCAGTGTGGCAAGCCATAACTGATGACTAAATCTGCCTAAATACCAACGCATACCGCTGTGTTGCAGCTGCCGCTCATATAAATTCACCGCTGCCTGAGTTACATCATCTTTACCACGTATCAAATAACTGGGACTGACAAAGCTGGCAAACCAATTTGAAGACTGCTTGCCTTGACTAATAAGCGTCATGACTAGCCAGCCCAGAAGCATAAGACTATGAAAACCCAATAAGCATACCAAGACGTAAAAGAAGTTCACCACATTGGTCTGCAATAAGGTAAATAATCCCAAAAATCCTGAGAGACACCAAATCACGCTCATGACAACCATGATGCCTTTGATGCGACCATCAATCTTACCAAGCACGCCTGCCAGCGCGGCATTGCTGTCTATTCGTGACGCTCGTCGATGCAGTTTTTGCAGTGGCGAACCTTCTTCATTTTGCAGCTTTTCAGTAATGAGTAGCGGGTCAGTGGCAAAGACATGCTGCTGCGTCTCAAGAGTACGTACCAGCTCAGTCAATTGGTCTTGGGGCGATAGCATGGTCTGATGTCCGTATAATCAATGGTGAAATGAAATATCAAAATGTGTTGAAAATTATAATCATAAAAGCGTATGTGTTGATGCAATTATTACTTTATTTCTGAAGGTTATAGATGTCAATTTTAACGATATTTATGTTGCTAACAAAAAACCTGACCATATGGTCAATAATAACTGGCAGTTATTATAAATAAGCGGTATGCTAAAAACACATTAGAATCCTGATTTAAATGTTTTATCAAATATTCATCCCTATTCTAATGTCAAATTCAGATTATACACAGCGATATCTGCCGCTATAAACAAAAGTGGCGTTATAGCTGACCAATAATAAAGATTGATGAATAAAAGGGCGATTCGCCTTTTTAGCAATGATAGGTAGAGTATTTGGTTTTATAACAATCTTGAGTCCCATTCTAGGAGTTGTCGAAGAACAAGCCTAGAACATATCAACAACAGAACACGAAGGACGGCTATTTAATATGGATATTAAATCTACTTCTCAATCGGCAGTTGCCCGCCCAGAAGATGAAAACTTGGGTATTGGTGCCAATATTGCTTATGGTTTTCAACACGTACTGACCATGTACGGTGGTATTATTGCGGTTCCATTAATTGTGGGACAGGCAGCTGGATTATTACCCGCTGAAATTGGCTTGTTAATTGCCGCCTCATTATTTATCGGTGGTCTTGCGACTTTATTACAAACGATTGGTGTGCCATTCTTTGGCTGTCAGCTGCCACTCGTACAAGGTGTATCGTTTGCGAGTGTGGCAACCGTGGTTGCGATTGTGACAACGGGGGGCGGACTACCTTCTGTGTTTGGTGCTGTCATTGCCGCCTCTGCTTTGGGCTTTTTGATCACGCCTATTTTCTCCCAAATTATCAAATTCTTCCCGCCATTAGTGACTGGCACCGTCATTACTACTATTGGTTTGACCTTGATGCCAGTCGCTGCCCGCTGGGCAATGGGCGGCAACAGCAACTTACCTACCTTTGGTAGTATGACCAATATTGGTCTTGCTGGCTTCACGCTAGCGATGGTGTTATTACTAAGCAAGCTTGGTAATGCTGCGATCAGTCGCCTATCGATTCTATTAGCGATGGTCATTGGTACTTTTGCTGCTTGGGCATTAGGCTTGGTTGATTTCTCTGGTATTACGACAGGCTCTATTTTTGCTTTCCCATCACCGTTCCATTTTGGTATGCCGACTTTTGAGATTGCTGCAATTATCTCTATGTTTATCGTGGTATTGGTTATTTTGGTTGAAACGTCAGCAGATATTTTGGCGGTTGGTGATATCATTGAGACAGATATCGATTCAAAACGTTTGGGTAATGGACTACGAGCTGATATGGCAGCCAGTATGATTGCCCCTATATTTGGCTCATTTACTCAAAGTGCTTTCGCACAAAACGTAGGTCTAGTTGCCGTAACGGGTGTTAAAAGCCGTTTTGTAGTCGCTTACGCCGGTATTATTTTGGTTGTTTTGGGCTTGATGCCGATTATGGGTCGTGTTATCGCTACCGTTCCTACCGCCGTACTTGGCGGCGCCGGTATCGTATTGTTTGGTACGGTTGCAGCCAGTGGTATTCGCACGCTTGCGCAGGTCAGCTATACCAATAATATGAATCTAATCATCGTTGCGACCTCCATCGGTTTTGGTATGCTACCGATTGCAGCGCCAGCGTTTTATGATCAATTTCCAAACTGGTTTGCCACGATTTTCCATTCAGGTATCAGCTCTGCTGCCATCATGGCCATTGCCCTAAACTTGTTGTTTAACCACTTAAAAATAGGTAATTCAGACCAACAGTCCGTATTTGTTGCTGGTACAGAAGACCGTTCGGTACGTCCTGTAGTGATGATTGATCTATATGAAGGTGATTATTTTACTGAAGGTAAATTGTTTGATTGCGACGGTAAAGAGATACCTATATCAAAAGAACCAGCGCATCACTAGAAGCTAAAATCAGAGGCTAGAAAAAGCTAGACAATTGAAAGCAAACGTATAAAAAGCTGCCTGTTATGGCAGCTTTTTTTGTGTATATCCTATTTTATCAAAATAATAAGGCTGCAAAAATTTATTAAATGATCAGCGTTCAAGATAAGTGACACATTCCCCCTATGGTAAATAGGTTTACATTGAATCAATATAGTAGAAGTAGTTTTAATATTGCGTTATAACCCCTATAAATACTCACAAGGATGAACGCCTTATGAATACTAAAAATTATTTTATCATCGGTGGTACAGGCGGTATCGGTAAAGCCATGGTTGAACAATTGGTACAAACTGCCGCCAATGAACACGCCAGCACCCTTACGAATAACGATATGCACACCGATACTGACATCCGTGTTTTTGCCACATACCATAAAAGCGTGCCTAATTTTGAAGCAGAAAATCTGTATTGGGTAGCAATGGATATCTGTGACGAGCAAAGTATCAAACAAGCAGCTGATACGATCAAGCAGCAAACCACACATATAGATTGGGTGATTAACTGTGCTGGATTGCTGCATACCAAAATGCATCAGCCAGAAAAATCACTACAACAGATTGAAAGTGAGTTTTTTTTACAGAATATGCAGGTTAATGCTTTGGCAAGCTTGCTCATTGCCAAGCACATCAAACCGCTATTGGCGAAAGCTGAACGAAGCGCAGACAAACCGGCGATTTTTGCGACGATATCGGCAAGGGTAGGTAGTATCAGTGACAATCAACTCGGCGGGTGGTACAGCTACCGCATGAGTAAGGCGGCGCTTAATATGGGTATGAAAAACCTGAGTATTGAATGGAGTCGCTCTCTTAAAGACGTCTGCGTGGTAGTAATGCAGCCAGGCACTGTCAACACCCAGCTATCAGCTCCGTTTCAAGGCAACGTAGCTGACGGGCAGCTATTTTCGCCAGCCTATAGTGCTGAATGCTTGCTTGAGGTACTCAGTAAGATGGGTGCTGCCCAATCAGGGAGTTTTGTGGATTGGGCAGGGGAATCTATACCGTGGTAGGTTTTAGAATGAGCCTTATTTCATTAGAAATTGACGAGTTAAGGCGATCAATAGGCGACAAATAAATCCATAAATTCGTTTACTGGTGTCTGCTCTAAACGCTGTTGGTCGCTACACAATGCAAAAATCTCTGTACAGCGACTGTCGATAAACCGTGTCGCAAGACTGGCACGGAACTTTGCCTCCAATATCGGCAAACCTTCAGTACGGCGGCGTTTATGACCGATAGGGTATTCAATCGCTACCTTATCGGTACTACTGCCATCTTTAAAAAACACCTGAATGGCATTGGCAATCGAGCGCTTGCTTGGATCATGATAGTCTTTTGAATAACCAGCATCTTCTTCAACGACCATCTTATGACGCAGACCATCAATCAAAATATGATGCTCGGCATGATAATCATCTTCATAGTTTTCAGCCATCAAATCACCGGTGAGTAAAGCCACTGCAACCATATATTGCAAACAATGATCGCGATCAGCAGGATTGGCCAGCGTCCCTTCCTTTGAGATGATCCGAATAGCAGACTCATGAGTCGTTAAGATGATTTTTTCAATCTCTTCCATGCGGTCATCGATACGTGGATGCAAGATAACGGCCGCCTCACAAGCAGTTTGCGCATGGAACTCGGCAGGGAAGCTTATCTTAAATAAGACATTCTCCATCACATAGCTGCCAAACTCGCGCTGGAAGGTAAAGCACCGCTCGTTTTCAGGCTTAAGCGCCAAATCCTTATTAGTATGACTAAAGAGCACATCATAAAAGCCCCATTGCGGCGCTGTCAATGCAGAGGGAATGCCCATCTCGCCGCGGCGCGTGATATCGACCAAACGTACGGCGCGACTGGTCGCATCCCCCGCCGCCCATGATTTGCGACTACCAGCATTAGGTGCATGACGATAGGTACGTAGCGCTTGACCATCGACGATAGCTTGAGAGATGGCAGCCATGATACGCTCATGTGGCAGTTTATAAAGTTTGGCAACAACAGCGGTCGATGCTAACTTCACTAAAAATACATGATCAAGACCCACACGATTAAAGGAATTGTCTAATGCTAACACCCCTTGAATCTCGTGCGCCATAATCATGGCTTCTAGCACTTCTTTCATAATAAGAGGTGCATGCCCCTGACTGACGTTTTGCTGGCTGATATAATCTGCTACTGCCAAAATCGCCCCTAAATTGTCAGAGGGGTGACCCCATTCGGCAGCGAGCCATGTATCATTATAATCAAGCCAGCGCACGATACAACCAATGTCAAAGGCAGCTTTAATAGGGTCTAAGCGATAGGAGGTGCCGGGGACACGCGCGCCATTAGGAGTAATTTGATCGGCGCAATCAGGACCTAAATGCTTGGTACATTCAGGGAAACGTAATGCCAGTAGTCCGCAGCCAAGCGTATCCATCAGGCAGTAGCGAGCGGTATTCCAAGCATCAGCGCTATTGGGTGAGTCGTTATCTATAGAGTAATTGAGTACATAATCGGCGATTTTTTCAATCTCGCTATCATACTCCGGTCGTACATTGCTTTCCACAGTAGACATAATCGTTACCTCTTCCTTGAGTCAGATATATAAGTGACTTATCAATCCTATTGCGAATCAATAAACCTGCTATCAAAAATAGCATACTCACAATCGAACCACAGTGAAGTAGTGTAAGACCTGCCTTGAGTGGAAAAATCTTTAGACCATCAAATACAGCAAACCAATAATAAACAACACTGCTAATATCAATAGCAAAAAGCTAAGAATACTGCTTGTCGTACCTGAGCTTTCTCTTTTTACTTTTACCTTTTTAATAATAGGTAGCACCATAATGACATGCTCAATACCGTCTTCAAGATAATGCTCGCCTTCAGGGATAAACCCAAGAGATTGGTAAAAGTTTAGTAGATAAGTCTGGGCTGAGATGATGATAGGTTTTTTACCGTATTTTTTACGACAATATTTGATAGCCTCTAGCATCATTTGACGGGCGACACCATCACCGCGATGTGCTGCTAAAACCAACACTCTACCAATCGATGGGATAGGACCTGATGGGGTTACGGCAGATTTTTTGGTATTAAAAACAGGCGGGATGATACGGCAATAGCCAATCAGCTGCTCGTTTTGGTGCGCGACCAGATGTAAGCAATCAAAATCGACCTCATCCATGTCTTGATAAGGGCAATTTTGCTCAACCACAAACACTTGCGAGCGCGCTTTTAAAATATGATACAGATCAACGGAGGTTAATTCATCAAAGGTTTTTATCGAAATTTCACAAGTCATAATCACACAGCTTCTAACGATTTAAAGGATAATCAAAAATAGGATGCAGCAAAGAGTGAGCATTATAACGATTTCGTACCGCATTAACTATTCAAGGTTTGACTGATTTTATCTAAGTTCAGGCTATCTGACATGGCACTGAATATTTCAAAATACTTGCCGCCTTTATGGTAGAGATCTTCATGGGTGCCGGTCTCGACCACGCGCCCATCTTCTATCACTACCAAGTCATCGGCATCAATGATTTGGGCAATATTGTGTGAGACCATAATCACGGTTCGGTCTTTTTTTATCAGGTCCAGGCTTTTCTTTACTTGCTGACTGGCTATCGCGTCTAAGCTAGCAGTAGGCTCATCCAAAAACACAATAGGCGGATCCTTTAAGAACATCCTTGCCAGCGCAATACGTTGCTGCTGTCCACCTGATAGAGATTTTGCGGTACTCTCATAGCCTTTGGATAACGACATGATTTGCTCATGAATAGAGGCTTTTTTTGCTGCAATCACAATATCATCGTCACTAGCACTCATATCACCATAACGGATATTTTCGCCAATCGTACCCGAAAATATATGATTGCTTTGTAGTACCAACCCGATATTTTGACGCAACTCATGAGTATCACAGTCGGCTAAATTATGCCCATCTAAATATATTGTGCCGCTATCTGGCGCGTAAAATTTTACCAATAGGCTAATAATCGTACTCTTGCCAGCACCGCTTAAGCCCACCAGCGCAGTAATTCGATTGGGTTTGATGGTAAAGCTGACATCTTTTAGCGCTTGTGTGCCATTGGGATAAGTAAAATAAACGTTTTTAAGTTCAATGAGACCTTTTAAATCTTTACTGCTCCTGCCAGTGATGTTTTCAACTTGGCTTTCATCTTCTAAAATCTCAAAAAATCCTTCGGCATAGGTCAAGGCATTGTTGATTTGGTCATAAATACGATGTAATTGACGGATAGGAGCGGCGACGTTTTGAAACAGCATGACATGGAATAAAATCATGCCGATGGTCATTTGGCCTTTTAATACAAAGTAGGCGGTCAGTAAAATAATCACCACCACGCCGATTTGCTCAATAAAGGTCTTTACTGCATCATAAATAAAACCAATGCTACGAATACGCAGCTGATTATCGGTCATGTCTTTTTGAATCTGTAAATGCTTCTCCGCCTCGATAGACTCGCGGACAAACGATTTTACCACGCTGATAGAATTAATCAGCGAGATAACCATCCCGCTTTTGGCTTCTCTAAAGCCGCGCATTTGACGACGAAAACCTTGCAACCGCCTCGCTTGTTTTTGGCTGATAAAAAAGTAAATCGGGATGATAATCAGACCAACCAAGCCTATCCAAAAATTGGTCGAAAACATGATAATGAGTGAGACGATCGCACTGGCAAACAGCGGTAGCATATCGATAAAGAAGTTTTGCACCAAGCTTGTAAGACTACTAACGCCATAATCAATACGAGTTTGCAATTTTCCGCTGTCGTTTTCACTACTGGTATAAAATGCCATACGATAGGTCAAGATGCGCTCAATGATTTTTTGGGACAAGTCACGAGACAAGTTGATACGAATTTTTTCACCAAAGAAGCGCTGTCCAAAAGAGATAAATATCGACAATATCTCTTTGGTCAAGAGCACCGCACTGATAATGGTCAGCATGCGCACGCCAGCTTCCCATGGCTCGGCAAGGGTAGCGATTTCGGTCAAGGTATCAACGGCATAGCGCAACACAAAGGCATTAACTTGCGCGGTAAAGGAGCCAAGCACCGTTAAGATTAGCGTGGCGATAATCAGTGTTTTGTAAGGTGCGGCAAATACGGCAAGCTTTTTTAGAATATCCCACAGCAACGCCCGCCGCTCTTTTTTTTCGACTGGAGGTTTCTTGTCTAACTGTACGCGGCGGGGTTGGGGAGATGTTGGCATGTATTTTTATAAATATTAATAATTAGTTTTCATTATGTACTACTTTATTAGCGACTCCAAAAGGAATATGGACTGAAGGTAAAATACTAGCAGATTTCAAATGCAGTTTTTGATCATCAAAGAAAATATGTGGTTTTAATATCTCAAGCACCTTAGATTTTTCAACTCCTCCCATAAAAAATGCCTCATTAGCAAGAATATCCCATTCTCTCATAGTATTAATTGCACGCTTATGTGAAGGCGCGTTTCTTGCTGTGACGATAGAAACTCTCAAAACTGGTTCATAATTAGGGTTTTTAAGTTTGTAAGTAGTCTCAAGTTTTTGAATATAAGAAATGCGATCGAGAAAATTTTTTAAAGGGCCTGGATTATGAGCTATATCTACTTTAGAGCACTCGTGAGAGTGAAAATCACCTAATTCATTAGACTTCTTATAAACGGTTTCTGCTTCATCGTCTATAAGCACACCGTCAAAGTCGAAAGCAATCCTTAATTGCATGTCCTCAATATCATCAGAAATATTACCATGCAAGATTTGACCTGCTGGAAACCCTGCATCTACTGCTTGCTTGACATCTCCTTCATTGGCAGATAAAAATAACTCAATATCAAATGCTGGGATATATTTATGAGCTGATTGACCTTGCAAGAAAACAGCTCGTGTAATTGACAGCTCATAGTGCTCGATAGAGTTCATAACTCTCAATCCTGTGTCAGGATCGTTACGAGATAACAGTATTACTTCAACTAGAGGTTCATCTGAAATTTCATTTAACTTTAATAGTCTTCTAATGAATGGATAGGCAACGCCTGTAACAAGAGGAATATCTTGGTTTTCACGTTGATGATCCCTATATGCTTGCTCGCCTTGCACCCTAAATACCTTGTCTGAATCATCTAAGTCAAACAAAGCACTCGAAGACAATCCAATTACTAACCTTTCTGTAAGGTCGTATGCCATTATAGCTTCCTTAATTAAAAAATATCCGCGGGTACAAACACTTCACCAACCATGATACGACGAGCAGAGCGGCTCATCGAGACTTTTTTGGCTTGCCAGCGTCCATCGACTTGTTCGGTTTTTCCACCTACGAGTAACGTACCTGATGGATGACCAAAACGCACTTCACTAAGCTCGCCTGCACCTGCTGCTTCGTTAACTAGCGTTCCCTGAGTAGTCGCAGCTGCAGCAATCGCTACTGCTGCTGTGCCCATCATGGCATGATGCAATTGACCCATACTCATGGCGCGCACAACGAGATCAATATCTGCTGCATTAACGGCTTTGCCACTTGATGCGCTATAACTTTGCGCAGGAGCTACCCAAGCGATTTTTGGAATATGCTGACTAGCTTGAGCCTCACTGACTTCTTTGAATAAACCCATTGCCACACCGCCTTTGGCGCGGATAGTCTCAAGCTTGGCAAGTAGCTCACCGTCGCTGTTGATATTGCCTTGCAACTCAGTACCCGTAAAGCCTAAATCTACTGCTTTCAGAAAGATAGTTGGGATGCCTGCGCTGATAAAAGTGGCTTTGACGCTGTCGGTAGTTAAGCCACAACCAGATACATCGAAGTCATCGATTAGATTGTTTGTCGGGAACATGTCACTAGATGAATCAACTGGATCGATGAACTCAATTTTGACTTCAGCGGCTGGGAAGGTCACACCGTCTAATTCAAAGTCACCGGTTTCTTGCACTTGTACCTTGCCTTGCTCATCTTGATACACAGGCACGTGAGCGATAATGGTTTTACTGATATTCTCTTGCCAAATATGCACTTCACAGATGCCAGTATTCGCACTATTGGCGATCTTATCAGCATCGATCAGACCCATATTAATCGCACAAGCGCCAACTGAAGCGGTTAAGTTGCCACAGTTTCCCGCCCAATCAATCATTGGCTTGGCGATATTGACTTGTCCAAACAGATAGTTCACGTCGTGATCTGATTTGTCAGAGGCCGATAAAATGACCGTTTTTGACGTGCTGGAGCTGCCATTACCTAAGCCATCGATTTGCTTGCCATAAGGATCTGGGCTACCGATGACACGTAGCAAAAACTTATCACGTGATTCACCAGCAACTTGGCAACGCTCAGGTAAATCAGACAGTTTAAAAAACGTGCCTTTTGACGTGCCACCGCGCATGTAGGTAGCCGGAACTGAGATTTGTGGGGCGAATTTTGGTTTTGATTTAGAATTGGTTTGGGTCACTGTATTAAGTCCTTTTTACATTGTTATAAGATTGGGTATGGTGCCATCAGCAAGTAAACCCGAACGACTAAGAGCGCTTGTTAATAATGATAGCGACAAGAAATAATCGTGAGGTAATTATCATCGACGGCATATACCAACCGATTGGCATCATCGATGCGTCTTGACCAAAATCCGGATAGATTCTCTTTTAGGGGCTCAGGCTTACCAATGCCTTCAAACGGATTACGCTTACATTCGGTGATGAGCTTATTGACACGTTTGAGTGTTTTTTTGTCTTGTGTCTGCCAGTACAAATAGTCCTTCCACGCAGCATCTGTCCATGCTAGTTGCTCACTCATTATCAGACCTTTTACGTTTATTAAAGCCTTTGAGCTCAAGCATTCTCAACGTCGCTATCCGTATGCTCATTGTTATCGCTGCTACCATTACTTTTATCACTGCCTTCTGCCGTATCAATGAGCTCACGCGTAACAGTCTTGCCAGCTTTATATTGGGTAATAGATTCCGCTAAGTGCGCCGCATTGGCAGGAGATTTTAATAGATAGACGGTTTCCATCAGACTATTGTAATAATCAAGCGACATTACAACCGCATCATCAGCGTCACGACGGGTCACGATAGTGGCGTTGGCATCATCGTTTACCGTATCTAGAACGGACTTTAAGTGCTTTCTGGCTTCTGAAAAACTAATGACTCTCACAACATACTCCATAACTTGTACAATATATAGTACATATTACGCCATTAATTAAGTAAACTCAATATTTAGCTACTATCTAATACTTAGGTATAAGTAAGAAGGCTCAGTGTGTAGAATGCAAAAGCAAATAAAAGCCGATGTCATATAAGGTTATACAACATCGGCTCTTTGATTATTTCACACTCATGACACTTACGCGATATCTAACGTGCCATCGATAAACTCTTTGGCAAAGCGCTGTAGCATCCCGCCTGCGTTATACATTTTAACCTCATCAGCGGTATCTAAACGGCAAATGATAGGGGTTTCAGTCGTGCTACCATCAGCACGGTTAATCACCAGCGTCATCATGCCGCCAGCAGAAACTTCGCCTGTGACATCAAAGACTTCCGTACCATCTATATTTAGGGTGTTCCGAGTCGTACCTTTTTCAAACTGCAAAGGTAGTGCGCCCATACCAACCAAGTTTTGACGATGGATACGCTCAAAATCTTCAGCAACGACGACTTCAACACCTGCTAAACGCACACCTTTGGCAGCCCAATCACGGCTTGAGCCTTGACCATAGCCGTCACCTGCGATAATGATCAGCGGCTGTTCACGGTTCATATAGGTTTCGATTGCTTCCCACATGCGCATGACTTGTCCTTGTGGCTCAACCCTAGCAAGCGAACCTTGTATTACTTCACCTTGCTCATCACGTACCATTTCATTCAACAGCTTAGGGTTAGCAAATGTCGCACGCTGAGCCGTTAAATGGTCACCGCGATGGGTTGCATAAGAGTTATAGTCCTCGCTTGGCAGACCCATAGTATCAAGGTACTCGCCAGCTGCTGAGTCGCCCAAAATCGCATTAGACGGTGATAAATGGTCAGTGGTAATATTGTCACCTAATACCGCTAGCGGACGCATACCTTTTAGCTTATTCATCGCTGCCATTTTGCCTTCCCAATAGGGTGGACGACGAATATAAGTGGTCTGATCACGCCAGTTATATAGTGGACTGAGCGCTTTACCCGTATCTTTTTTGGCTTCATCAAACATCGGGATATACACGGCATTGAACTGCTCAGGCTTCACGGCTTTGGCAACGATGGCATCGACTTCGTCATCATCAAACCATATGTCTTTTAGATAAACGTCATTGCCATGTTGGTCTTTACCCAATGAGTCTTTTTCAATATCAAAACGGATATTACCGGCGATAGCATAAGCGATAACCAGTGGCGGTGACGCTAAGAACGCTTGCTTGGCATACGGGTGGATACGACCATCAAAGTTACGGTTACCCGATAATACCGCAGTGGTGAACAGATCGTTATCGATGATTTCTTTTTCGATATCAGGATCAAGCGCGCCACTCATACCATTACAAGTGGTACAAGCAAAGCCAACCACGTCAAAGCCGATTTCTTGTAGCTCAGGCATCAGACCCGCTTCTTCTAGGTACATTTTGACCGTTTTTGAACCTGGTGCTAAAGACGATTTTACCCAAGGCTTACGTAATAAGCCTTTCTTATTAGCATTACGCGCAACGAGGCCAGCAGCAACCATATTGCGCGGGTTAGAAGTATTGGTACAGCTGGTAATTGCGGCGATAATCACGGCACCATCTGGCATTAAGCCATCTTTTGGTTCAGGTAATTTATCACCCTCGCCATGAGCAATTCCTTTCGCAACCAAATCTGTGGTTGACACACGAGCATGCGGACGTGAAGGGCCTGCCATATTACGGACTACTGATGATAGATCAAACTCAAGCACACGTGCATATTCCGCATTTTCCATGCCGTCAGCCCATAGACCGGTCTGCTTGGCATATTGCTCAACCAGTTTAATTTGTGCTTCACTACGACCTGTTAAGCGTAGGTAGTCAATGGTTTGCTCATCGATATAGAACATCGCTGCGGTTGCGCCATATTCTGGGGTCATGTTTGAGATAGAAGCACGGTCACCGACGCTTAATTGGCGTGCCCCTTCACCGAAGAATTCAATATATGTAGATACCACGCCTGCATCACGCAAGAACTCGGTCATAGCCAATACCAAATCGGTACCAGTAATGCCTCTTTGTAATTTACCAGTTAGCTTAACACCTACATAATCAGGGAGACGCATATAAGACGGGTTACCAAGCATGACGCTTTCCGCTTCAAGCCCGCCAACACCGATTGAGATAACGCCTAAGGCATCAACCATCGGCGTATGACTATCGGTACCGACCAAGGTATCGGCAAACGCCACTTGTTCACCGGCTTTATTCTTTACTACTTGCACAACCGGCGACATTTTCTCTAGGTTAATTTGATGCATGATGCCGTTACCAGGCGGTACGACGTTCACGTTATCAAAGGCATACTGACACCAGTTGATAAAGTGGAAACGGTCATCGTTACGGCGCTCTTCGATAGCGCGGTTTTTCTCAAAGGCGTTTTCTTCAAAACCTGCATGCTCAACGGCCAATGAATGGTCAACAATTAATTGTGTTGGAACAATCGGATTCACTTTAGATGGGTCACCGCCTTGCTCAGCGATGGCATCACGGAGACCTGCCAAGTCAACAAACGCGGTCTGACCTAAGATGTCATGACAAACGACGCGGGCAGGGTACCAAGGAAAATCTAGGTCTTGCTTGCCCTCGATATGCTGCTTAAGCGCTGCGGTTAAATCTTCTGGTGGGCAGCGGCGTACCAAGTTTTCACACAATACTTTTGAGCAGAACGGTAGCTTGTTATACGCGCCAGCTTCGATATTTTCGATTGCTTCACGGGTATCAAAGTAATACAAATCTGTGTCAGGTAATGGCTTTTTAAAGGGTTCATTCATCGGTTGTACAAGGGCGTTGTCCATAAGTCACCTTTAGCTGTTGGGTGGTTTAAATTCAAAAAATAGTCATTCTTTTAGCAAAATCATCAGTGAAATGAGACGTTAGAAGAGGGCTTTGCTAAAAAAACATGGTTAAAAAGACAGTGAGGTTATTAAGAAAAGGTTTAACTACTAAATTGTTGTATATGTTTAGCAGTTAAGCCGGCTATCTCGCATAAGTATTTATGCGAGATAGTAAATACTTATGGATTAACGCGCGCTCATCTCTGGTACTGGGCGCAGCTCTTCGCCAGTATATTCCGCACTTGGGCGAATGATACGGTTGTTAGCACGTTGCTCAAACACGTGTGCGGCCCAGCCTGTTAGACGCGAGCAAACAAAGATTGGCGTGAACAGTTTGGTTGGAATACCCATAAAGTGATAGGCAGACGCATGGAAAAAGTCAGCATTACAGAAGAGTTTTTTCTCGCGCCACATCACTTCTTCACAGCGTACTGATACTGGATATAGCACTTCATCACCAACATCTGCTGCCAGTTTTTCAGCCCAACCCTTAATCACAACATTACGCGGATCTGATTCGCTATAGATAGCATGACCAAAGCCCATAATCTTATCTTTACGCGCCAGCATTGCCATCATCTCAGACTCTGCTTGATCAGGAGAGGTAAATCCTTCAATCATATCCATCGCAGCTTCGTTGGCGCCGCCATGCAAATGACCGCGTAATGAGCCAATCGCGCCAGTGATACAAGAATGGATATCAGATAGGGTAGAGGCACAGACGCGCGCGGTAAAGGTCGAAGCATTAAACTCATGCTCAGCATAAAGAATCAGTGATACGTTCATTACCTTAGTATGTAGCTCGTTTGGTTTTTCACCTTTAAGCAGATGTAAGAAATGACCGCCAATCGTATCATCGTCGGTTTCAGTTTCGATGCGCACATTGTCGTGGGTAAAGCGATACCAGTAATTGATGATTGATGGGAAAACCGCCAGCATACGGTCGGTTTTATCGTTCTCTTGTGAGAAGTCAGTTTCCATCTCAAGGTTACCAAGCATCGAGCAACCGGTACGTAATACGTCCATCGGATGGGCATCTGCAGGAATACGCTCAAGCACATCTTTTAATGCTTGTGGTAAGCCACGTAAACCTTTCAATTTAGTTTGATAAGCATCAAGCTCGCTTTGGGTAGGCAAGTTGCCGTATAGCAACATATAAGCGACTTCTTCAAAGATGCACTTGTCTGCCAATTCTGAGACATCATAACCACGATAAGTCAGACCTGATCCTGATTTACCAACGGTAGATAGAGCCGTCTTACCTGCTACTTGACCACGTAAACCTGCGCCTGAAAGTTCTTTCTGTGCTGCCATGATAAATTCCTTTTGTTGGTAGCTTGTGTTGGATAAAATATAAAGGTACTGCAAATATTAGATAATGCGCTGGTATGTTCATTGATAGAAAAACCAACGCTTTTAACCACTAAGACTACTTATTATCTGCAAACAGTTTGTCTAGGGTTTGTTCAAACTCATGATAGTTTAAGAAGTCATACAGCTCCATACGGGTTTGCATCGTGTCAACAACTTTGTCTTGTGTGCCATCAGTCAATAGATGCTGATATACGTTTAATGCCGCTTTGTTCATCGCACGGAAGGCTGACAACGGATAAAGCACCATATCAACACCTACCGCATATAACTGCTCGGTGGTATATAGATCGGTTTGACCAAATTCGGTCATATTAGCTAGGACTGGAATATCAAGCACATCGGTAAACTTACGGTACATCTCAATATCCGTTAGTGCTTCCGCAAAAATCATATCAGCACCAGCTTCTTGAAAAGCAACCGCGCGCTCAACCGCTGCATCAAGACCTTCGACAGATAGGGCGTCGGTACGTGCCATCACCACAAAATCTTTGTCCGTCTTGGCATCAAGTGCCGCTTTTAGGCGATCAACCATTTCTGAGATACTAACAATTTCTTTATTTGGACGATGACCACAACGCTTTTGCGCCACTTGGTCTTCGATATGAACCGCCGCCACACCGGCTTTTTCCATTTTACGAATGGTTTGAGCAATATTAAATGCACCACCAAAACCGGTGTCAATATCAACCAATAATGGCGTATCAACCGCATCGGTAATACGGCGCGCATCTTCTAAGACGTTATCAAGGCTAGTCATACCCAAGTCTGGCAAGCCAAATGAGGCATTGGCCACGCCAGCACCAGAGAGATACAAGGCTTGATGACCAACTTGAGTTGCCATCATTGCTGTATAAGCGTTAATCGCGCCAGCAATCTGTAGCGGTTGATTATTATCATTTTTTTGTTTCAGTGCACTGCGAAAGCGAGCGCCAGCTGATAGGGTCATGTCGTGGTCCTTACGTGGAGGGAGGATCTTGTCGTTGTCATTCGCGATTCAATCGTTGTGCTTGATTATAACCAATTATCCAGGACTGCAAAGCGGGATTTTCATTCAACTGTTAATATAAGTTAAATTAACAAATTAAATATATTAATACTATTTAATTAATGGATAATGCTATCCAATAAATAGAGGTTTATATCTATTAGTATTCATAACGTATCAAACGCTGTATTTCTCCTAATTAAATATTTACATCTAGTTACAATTATATCTATAAGCATTTCATTTTTGTCTACAAAAAAGCCCTCTTAGTCTGGCTAAAAGGGCTTTTACTCTATCGAGTCTATTATCAGCTAGATGGCTAACCTTTATTTTTAACCAATAATACCTGCAAGGCTAGCTAGGAATAACAAGGTAAAGCCACCTAAGAATACAAGCCCTGCAATCGAATAGGCGTTCATACCAGCTGATAGCTTTTTATGGTTTTTCACGAGCGAGTAGTTTAACCAACCAAAGATAGGCGCGGATATAAAGGCAGATATCATCGCAAACTTCAGCATAGCGCCTAATTGTCCTGCAAAGAAGCTAATAATCAAAAGACCGCCACCGATAGCATAGGTGGTCCAAAAAGCGATTTGCTTTTTGTTAATCTCGTCTTCACCTTTTAGTAAGCGCCAGCATTCGGCATTAGCGCGACCATAACCGTCTGCACAAGTAATCGTCGTGCCAAACATACACATAAAGGCGACAAAGGCGACCAGTAGTCTTGACCATTCACCGATAGTGGCTGTATACATATTGATAAGCTGATCAATATAAGCGACACCTGCGGTTTGAATCTCTTGACCTGAGCCGTATTGTACGAAAACGCCCAACGCTAAAAAGAACAAGGCTAAAATAGCAGAGACTAAGAAACCTACATTAAAATCCAGTAACCCCTGACGATGAGTGGTATTGTCAGCTTTTCTTTTCGCTGATGTCCACATTGAGGTGATGGCAGCGAACTCAAGTGGTGCTGGCATCCAACCCATGAGTGCAACAATAAATCCTAAAGTCGCCAAGTTCCAAGGAGAGGCAGGGACAAAATCCGCCACCATAACAGTCGGTTTACCAGCAGCAATCATTACCGCTAACACGGTTGCGGATACGAGCGCAATCATAATCCACTTAGTCACGCCGTCAAGCAGTTTGTAATGACCAGCAATCAGAAAAAACCAACATATAGCAACGATAATGACAGCTAAGGCAATACTTGATAGTCCTACAGATGCGGGCAGCATAAAGCCCAATATCACTGCCGCAAGCAATGTCACAGCCCCCGTACTAATCACCGCTGATAAAATAGATAGGATAAAATAAATCCAGAGATAGGCTTTTGAGCGTTTGGCATAGCCTGCGATTAAGCTCTCGCCAGTGTCGTATACATAATCGGTGGCAAAGCGGAAGAACGGATACTTAAAGACGTTGGCTAATATAATCATAATCGCCAGCTGCCAGCCATATAACGCGCCAGCCTGTGTCGATGAAATCAGATGCGAGCCGCCAATAGCAGCAGTCGCCATCAAAATACCGGGACCAAAGATTCGCCAGCTAAAGCCTTCTTGCTGCGCAGGGAGAGTATCGCCTGTGGCGCTTGGGTTATTGAGTGGTTGTGTGGTCATGCTTACCTCGAAATGGTTAAAACGGCAAATCATCACTTACCTGTGTCAGTTTGCCAATGATCATGAGCGCATCGCTTAATACTATTCATTAGTACTGTTTATGAGTACTGTTTATGAGTACTGTTTATGAGTACTGTTTATGAGTACTGTTTCTTAAAACGATTTGTCTTGTATCGACTTTAGCACACCAATCCGGTTTAGTAGAATGATTATTCATATAATTATTACTTATTTTTTGCATAGCCATTCCTGATAGTTAGCATAATTAAATATAAATATCAAGATTTATCAATGGCTATTTTTTCGGGCTTCTTTATACCACAATTATGACTCAATATCTGATAATTTAGCGCTGAGATTCAAATTTTAGCCGGCGGTAAGTAATGCCGCGCTGCTCATAGACATGATAAGTCGCACGCAATAAGTCAGGAATATGAGGATGCACAAAATCCTTAAGTGTATGCAGATAAATAGGTGAGGTGACGTTTTCGTGGATGAGACGCTGATAGCTGATCTGCTCCGTACGCACTGTCTTTAAACTGGCAGGTACTAAGGTGATGCCTTCGCCCGCCGCTACTAACCCGAGTGCCACTTGCAAGTCACTGACGGTGGTGGTCATAAATGGAGAGATGCCGTACTGTGCAAATAAATATAGTAAAGGCTCTGTTATCTGCTCAACAGTAGAGGCTTGATGATGGCTCGTATTATTTTTCTTATTCTGACCCAAGGTTTTAGGAGTCCCTGTGCTTGATACCGTTTCTGGCATTGTAGATACAGGCAAGTGGGTTTGATGATAGAGAATCAGGCGGTTATTGGCCAAATCGATCAAGCGTTGCTCGCGCACATTGGCAAGCGGATGGGCTTTGGGGAGGGCAACGACATAGCGCTCGTGGCGTAACAGTATTTGCTGTATCCATGGGTCTTGATGGGCAAAGCGTCCAAAACCAATATCGATGTCACCAGATTTGAGCGCATCCATTTGCTGATAGGAGCTGATGTCCTTTAGGTTGACGTCAATCTCAGGATTGGACTGCTTCAGTCTGGCGATAATCTCAGGTAGCAACCCATACAATATAGAGGGCACAAAACCGATATTTAATGCGCTGCTAGGGGCAGATAAGCGCTGGGTCATACCAACAACCGTATCGACTTCTGTCAGTATGGTACTGATTTTATCGTAAAAGAACGTGCCAGCTTCTGTTAAGTGTAGCGGTCTGTGATAACGATCAACCAACATCACGCCCATATCTGTCTCAAGTTGCTTGAGCAAACGGCTTAAACTCGGCTGTGACAGTCCGATTTTGGTAGCGGCTGCACTAAAGCTCCTAAGCTCGGCAACGGCAATAAACGCATTGAGCTGCTTTAAATCCATGTTTTATGCTCATTTATCTGTCATATCATGTCGATTGATGAAGCGGATACTACTGTATTTTATATCAATAACAGCAAAACTAGAAAATTATGCTTGAAGCATACGAGTTGACACTCTATATTGTTTATTAACGATAGCGTTACACTTTAGCAAACTAATAATTTTTACCCTTCATTCTAGCAGTCATCTACGGTTTCGTGGCATAAACTGGTTTGGTATCACTTCATGAGCGACAAAAAAGACAAGCAAAGCGCCGATTTAGAGGCAAACTTAGCAAAAATCGCTAATACGAAGCCACGACTGCGTAATCGTAAACATAATATTTATGAGCGTTATATCACTCGTGTTGAAAGCGCAGAGACTATTGAAAGTACTATCGAGAATACAGAAAATGAGAGCGAGCCAACTGTCACCAATACTGATGCTTATGATGAGACTGATGCCGGTCTTAGGGCAAGTCTACTGGACAGTCCTGTTCAGCCGCACATATTACAACCGCTTAAAAACGCTGACAAGCTGTCATCCTATGAGCCACTAAGTGCAGCAGAACTAGAGTTATTTGGCAGCCAAGAGCAAGATAATGTGGAAAATACAGCAGGGTTACAGATATCTGATAACGCGAGCACATCGGTAAGCTTAGACTTCTCTGATGAAGATGAGAAGGTTATACACCCTTTAATGACAACAGAGGCGACTGATAACGCAGCTTCTACAGTTAAAGATGAAGATACTGAGGTAAATGATAGCGCTTATATTGATGAACCTATCAGCCCTGCACCTTTAACAACTTTGCCCATCAAAAAATCGAAAAAAAAGAAAGCGGTAAAATCAATACAAACGCAGAAGAGTAGTAAAAAGCCGCTCATTATCGGTATGGTGCTTGGTTCACTCATGATTTCTGGTGCTGTATTCACGTTAATTGCGACTGGTTTCTTGTCTGCCGGCACTACGTCTACAGCGTTAAATGAAGCTGGCACGCCTATTAATGAAAACGTGACTCAGACAAGCCCGGTCACCAAACAAACAGCTACTGACACTGAAATGAACACCACTGAGAAAAATGTTGTGGTAGAGGCTAATACGCCACCTGCTGTCATTGAAGTGCCCAGTGACTCTGACCCTGCCAAATCATCAAACCCCAAGCCTGAAACGAACGCAATGAATAATAATGAGGCAGCTGCTAGTACGTCAACATCCAAGCCTGCCATCACATACGAAGATTTTAGAGAAGAGTCACAAAACACGCTATATCGTGAAACCAATGATTAGCGTCATAAAAACTCTTGTCTTAAATAACTTTCTTGCTTTTCTTTAGGCTTTTTTTTAACCAATGGTCAAATATGAACGGACCAAAGGGTAAGAACGAGCCAAGCACGCCGGCAGGGATCGCCCATATAGGCATTTTTATCTTGACGGCTGTGCCCATGAGTACAACAATATAGGCGATGAATAAGCCACCGTGAGCCATACCGATATATTTCACCCCTTCTGGAATGTCCATTATGTACTTTAGTGGCATAGCGATGCAGAGCAACAGTAAAAACGAGGTGCCTTCTAAATAACCTATCGTCGTAAGCATTTTTAATGCTGTATTTTGTTCTGTTGTAAGATTAGAGGCGGTTTCAAACATGACACTGTATTTTCCTTTTGTCATCGACATATAAGGCATGGTCGTTTAACGAGGTAACCAATAATAGCAGCCGTAGGTTACTATTATTGCCTTTAGTGAAAAAACCAATAGAACGGTCAATATATGTGCAAATAAAACAGATTAAGTTAAAAAGCTTGCAAGCTAAGCATCAAGGGCAGGGGGCTTACTTTCAAATTCAGAAAGCATCTTAGTAATGAGCTGGTCTTTTTGCTGCCAAACTTGCTCAACCCAATCAAACATTTCTGCTTTTATCGCCTCATCAGTCTCATAGCCGCCATTTTGAACACTGGCAAATAAGTCATCAGGCATCTTAATATGTCTGACATCGACGCCCAGACGCTTGATATTGCCTTTCCATAAGTCGCCATATGTCGGCACACCATCAGGATAGACGATGGTCATATCTAAAATACCATCGATGTCTTCGCCAAGCGCACTAATCGCTAGTGACAAACCGCCCGCTCTTGGTTTAAGCAAATGCGTATAAGGCGACTGCTGCTTATCCCGTTTTACGGTGGTAAAACGTGTGCCTTCTAGATAATTTAACAGTGTAAAAGGCTTGTCTTTCAGCAATGCACAAGCACGTTTTGCTTCTTCGATATCTTTGCCTTTTAAGGCAGGATTTTTCGCAATCGCCTCTTTAGAGTGTCGACGCATCATTGGAAAATCGAGAAAATAGAAAGCTTGACCAATAACTGGAATATATATCAGCTCAAACTTGGTAAAAAATCGCGTCAATGGCAAACGCTTTTCACTAATATATTGCACGATACTGGTATCAACCCATGATTGGTGATTACTTACCAATAAATACTTGCCTTCGGTATGGATATCGTCAGGTAGGCTGATACGCCAGTCTTTATCCGGCAGAATGTTATCGATCATCGCGTTATTGCTGTTAATCCAATAGTTGGTCACATCAATGACCGCTTTATCAGCAATCGCTGCACCAGTAACAGCTTTGGCTGCACCCATAATCCATACAGGGGGACCTGCCAACATACTATTAAAAGTAATAACGCCTGTTGCTGTGGTCAGCGAAGCGATTTTGCCAAGTTTAGGATTGCGTTCATGTAGTTTTTGAACGAATGATTTGAATCGCATGTTAAATCCTCTTAACCTTACATATTATAAGTGGTTAGTAACGTATTGGCATAATACTAGCAGAAATCGATAGGCGTGTTTACGTAATTGGTTTGGCGTTACATTTCACCGTTAGTCGTGGATATACCCGATAGACGTCAATCGTATTTGATTTATTTTTATATCAAACTAGGTTTATAATGTACCGTTAATATTTAGAGGGTTTACAGTCGATGATCGACACGAACACTCTTGAGCTTACGACAAGCCAAAAACAATAAAAAATCCAGTGCTAAATACTTAACACTGGATCAATAAGACCAATCAATCAAAGTACCAATTACTCAAAGTACCAATCAGCCTTGTAGCTGGTCAATCATACCTTGGTATTTGTCTTTTTTCACAGCAATCTTACTACGCTCTTCTTCTGCATTGTCTACCGATCCTTCAGAGTCTGCCACTTTCTTATCAAAAGCTTCTAACTCGGCAGTTTTGGCATCTAAAAGTCTGTTAAGCATAATAGCAACCGCTTTTTCAGAAACGTCGAGCGTCATATTAGAAGCTTCAGACGTAAAATCCTCTTTAAGCTTAGCAGCCCATTGATAGATATTAGCTATCGTCGCACTATGCTTGTCCTCATGCTTGTCTTCATTTTCAGAATCAGACTTATCCTCTTCGTCAGATTTCGCTTCTTTTTTGTCAGAAATAAAGTCATCTTTGAGCTTAGAAGCCCATTGATAGATGTTCGCTATCGTCGTACTGTGCTTATCTTCTTTGGCAGAATTGTCATCTTGATCGTCTTTATTGGACTCATCATCCTTGCCAGACTTAGTTTCTTCATCAACCTCATAGTCTTTGTCAGCATTGTAATCTTCAAAATCACCGTCTTCATAAACGACAGTATCACCTTTTACTACTTCTACGCCTGTTACCGCATCATTTGAAGGCGTTGTCGCTGCACTCTCAAGAGACTCTAAGGCATTTTTAATGTTATCGTTATTAGTAGACTTGTCAGACATGATTTATGATCCTTTTAATGGCATTAAGTGAAATATATTTACCGCCAATATTATGCCAGTACAATTTTTTATTCAGTATCTTAATGTAAATTACATGTTTCAATTTGCTAAAAAGACGGCTACGCCTTAAACAACTTCCATTTCTAATAGTGTTGTAGATGACGCTTCTAACTGATCATATTTTATCACCACATTATTACTTTCAAGACTGGTATCAAGCTCAACATGGTAAGTAGCAAGCGTGACACTTGTATCATCCAAGCATTGACCGGTGGCAAGGTTAAATCTCTGCTTATAAATAGGTGAGGCCACATACAGTACCGCTTCATCAATGCCAGCATCGTTGGTCACGGTAGTGCCTCCAATTAACCCTCTAGATAATACATTGGCTTGACTAAAGGGGTCATAGTTATCAAGCGCAAAAAGCTTAGCGTCCTTAGTGCGAAAAATTGCCACTTGTTTACCCTCTATCAGTGCGCAAACACCAGTCTCAGGGAGTATGTCTTCTAATCTGCAAACGGTATACTGGTTCATTGGGTGATCCTTATTCGTATATGATCGGAAAGTGTTAGACATTGATTAAGCCAGCTCGGTCACTAAGATTTTAGCTTTTTCACTATCGGTCGCAGGGCGGATCTGCTCGCGCTCGGTGACAAAGACCACATTGTCATCCCCTTGCTCGCTATTGACGAAGTGACGGAAACGTTTGAGCTTTTCGCTATCGGTTATGGTGGCTTTCCACTCACACACATAGTTGTCGATCAGCAGTTGCATCTGCGCCTCTAGCTCATCAGCGATGCCTAAACTGTCTTCAATAATGACCGCTTGTAAATATTCCAATCCGCCATCTAAGCTCTCGCGCCATTTTGAGGTACGCTGGAGTTTATCTGCTGTTTTGATATAAAACATAATAATGCGATCGATGTATTTGATGACCGTGTCGCTATCAAGATCGGTGGCAAACAGCTCGCCATGACGCGGGGTCATACCGCCATTACCACAGACAAATAAATTCCAACCATTTTCGGTGGCGATAATGCCAAAGTCCTTGCTTTGTGCCTCCGCACACTCACGCGTACATCCGGACACGCCCATTTTTATCTTGTGCGGTGAACGCACCCCTTTATAACGATCTTCTAATCTTAGGGCTAAGCCGACACTGTCATCGACACCATAGCGACACCAGTTATTACCCACACACGATTTAACAGTACGCAACGACTTACCATAAGCATGACCGGTCTCAAAGCCAGCTTGCACCAACTGTGTCCAGATATCAGGGAGTTGGTCTAGACGTGCGCCAAATAGATCCACGCGTTGACCACCTGTGATTTTGGTATACAGATTAAATTCTTTGGCAACTTGTCCGAGGATGATCAGCTTATCAGCGGTGATTTCACCACCCGGCACACGAGGTACGACAGAATAGGTGCCATCTTTTTGGATATTGCCTAGATAATAGTCATTGCTGTCTTGCAGCGGTGTCAGTTCAGGCTTGAGCACATAATCATTCCAGCATGAGGCCAAGATGGAGGCGACCGTAGGTTTGCAAATCTCACAGCCATGACCATTACCATGCTCATCCAACAGAGCATCAAAGGTTCTAATACCATGGACACGAATCAAGCTATAGAGCTCTTGACGGGTATAGGCAAAGTGCTCACATAAATCATTATTGACCTCAAACCCAAGGGTCGTTAACTGATAGCTTAAAGTGTCTTTCACCATAGGCGCACAGCCACCACAGCCTGTACCTGCACTGGTACAGGATTTCACTTCTGCAATGGAGTAAGCACCGTTCTCAACCGCCGCGCAAATAGCCCCTTTGGTGACGTTGTAGCATGAGCAAATCGTGGCGCTATCTGGTAAATTTTCTATACCCATCGTTGGTTTTTCAACGTTAGGTAAAATCAGGCTTTCAGGATGGGCAGGCAAGTCGATATTGTTGAGATATAGCTGTAATAGATTGTTATAGTCTTCGGTATCACCAACCAATACCGCGCCAAGCAAGCGCTTATTATCAGACGTTGTGATCAGTTTCTTATAGATACCTGTCGCAGGATTTTGGTACAAATAGCTCAAACTGTCTGCGCTTTTGCCATGGGCGTCGCCAATACTACCCACATCCACGCCCATGAGTTTGAGCTTGGTGCTCATATCAGCGCCCGTAAAGGTTTGCGAATGATCTCCTGAAATTTGCGCCGCGCAAATACTCGCCATGCTGTAGCCTGGTGCTACTAAGCCAAATATTTGGTTATCCCACACCGCGCATTCGCCGATAGCGTAGACATGCGCGGCATTGGTGCGGCATTTTTCGTCAATTAAAATACCACCTCGTGCACCTATTTCAATACCGCACTCAGGATTGTTTTTGATAATGCCATCTTGCGGACGAATACCGGCACTAAAGACGATCATATCGGTGTCAAGCGAGGTATCATCGGTGAATTGCATGGTCAGCTGGCACGGATTCTCATTAAAGGTGCTCAGGTTTGTATGTATCGCGTCGCTATTATCAATAATGGCTTGGGTATTCTTACCAGTCAATACTTTGACGCCAAGCGCCTCAATTTTTCGCTTTAAAATATCGCCGCCAGCCGCATCAAGCTGTACGCCCATCAACTGCGGGGCAAATTCTACCACGTAAGTCTCTAGTCCTAAGGTGACCAGTGCTTTTGCTGCTTCAAGCCCGAGTAGTCCTCCGCCCACAACCACGCCTTTCTTTACTTTTGGTTGCTCAGCGATGGTAAGAATGTCATCCAAATCAGCAATGGTGCGATATACATGACAGTGTGCATGCTCACGCCCTGGAATCGGCGGTACAAATGGATAGGAGCCTGTCGCCAGCACCAGCTCACCATATTCAATCCGCTCGCCAGCTTCAGTGATGATGTATTGATTGGTGGTGTCAATATCTACAATACGCTGGTTCAGATGCAATTGAATCTGGGCAGATGCATAGGCGCTTAAATCAACCAAGTTGAGCTTACTAACATCTTTATGTTCAAAGTAGCTCGATAAATATACCCGATCGTAAGCGGGACGGTCTTCTTCAGCAAACACATGAATCTCAAACTGCTCATGTAACCCTTTTTCTATGGCTCGCTCAATAAAATGATGTCCAACCATACCGTTACCAATCACCACCAACTTAGCTTTACCTGCCTTACTCACTATAGTGCTACTCATGTAATTATCCTTAGTCATGGGTTTGTCTAAATAGTGCTTACAGTAATTACATCTTCAATAACTGTGCCAAGCACCGTTATATAGCGCTATATCTTTAAGCGAGAGTCTCATCACTACAGACGAAAAACCTGACGATGACAGTGTATTTCCTAGGCGGCGTGGTATGTGTGAGGATATAAATAGCAATGATAAATAAAAAAGTCTTTTCTCATTAAAAGTGAGGATACAAAAAATGGATGCACCAAAATAGATAAAACCATGCACCAATTTGATTGTATTTATGGCAGTCAGGGTTTTTCATTCATCTCGATAAAATTAGCGTTTATATATGGCTATTAAATTATGAATGACCTTGTAATAGTTGCTTGGAAGTCACCTATAGCAAAGCATGAACGCTTTTATCAAAGCCGAGGTTTTATCTGTATAACGAAGCTGATAGCGGCAGCTGGCACAGCCATTGCACCCCCTTAAATGCTCTAACTGGTCAGTTCGTTCAACATAACGTGTTCTTACGGCTTTCCATGTTAGCCCTGAATTTTACTATTTAAGGAAACCGCTTATGTCGTCATCGCCATCACCGAGCCCTGCTGCACCAAATAAAAACAAGCTCAATATTCTCTCTTTTACTGGTAAAAACCAGATACTCCATCTTGGATGGATGGCTTTTTTTCTGACCTTTTTTGTATGGTTTAACCACGCACCATTCTTATCTGCCATCGGTGAGACTTTGAGTTTGACCAAGGACCAAGTCAAAACCTTGTTGATATTAAACGTCGCTTTGACTATTCCAGCTCGAGTCATTATTGGTATGTTGACCGATCGTTTTGGTCCGCGCCTCGTCTATACCGCTATTTTGGCTATAGGCGCTATTCCTTGTTTTACCTTTGCCTTTGCGCAAGATTACAACACGCTGGCATTGTCCCGTTTTTTCTTGGGCTTTGTGGGTGCAGGGTTTGTGGTAGGCATTCGTCTAATGAGTGATTGGTTCCCTGCAAGCGAGTTGGGTACTGCTGAAGGTATTTATGGCGGTTGGGGTAATTTTGGTTCTGCTGCTGCTGCGTTGCTGTTGCCAACAGTAGCTATTATTGCTGCTGCTATAGTTGGTGGTGATGAAGGATGGCGTTATGCGACGGCCACCTCCGGGGTGGTGATGATGCTCTATAGTGTGATTTTTTATAAGATGGTGCGTGATACGCCTAAGGGTGCGACGTATTTTAAACCCAAAAAATCTGGTGCCATGATGGTGACCTCAACAGGCGACTTTTGGCTGATGATGGCGTTTAAGCTGCCGATGTATTTGGCGTTAGCGCTTTTGGGATGGAAGCTATCACCCGCTGGTGTCAGCTTACTTAGTCAGGCGAGTGTCAATATCGTCTACATCAGCTTAGTCGTTTTATATATTTATGAGTTTGTGAGTAGTTATCGCTTTAATAAAGAGGTGTTTACGACTCCTGTGCCAAAAGCGCATCAATATGATTTTAAGCAAGTCGGTATCTTAAATATTTTATACTTTGCGACCTTTGGCTCAGAGCTTGCCGTAGTGTCTATGTTGCCGCTTTTCTATCAAGAGACATTTAATCTATCAATTGTGATGGCAGGGGTGTTGGCATCTAGCTATGCGTTTATGAACTTGATGTCGCGACCGGGCGGCGGCTGGCTCAGCGATAAGTTTGGTCGCAAAATAACGCTGCTGATTTTGACCGCAGGTTTGGCTGTTGGTTATTTATTAATGGGTATCGTGGATTCAACATGGCCAATTGCCTTGGCATTATTCATCACGATGTTTTGCTCTTTCTTTGTACAAGCGGGTGAAGGTGCTGTATTTGCGGTTATTCCACTGATCAAGCGTAGCATGACCGGACAATTTGCTGGCATGACCGGTGCTTATGGAAATGTTGGCTCGGTTGTTTATTTAACTGTATTGAGTCTGGTCTCTTATCAAGTATTCTTCATGGTAATCGCCGCGACTGCCGTCGTTGGCTTCTTTGCGCTGTTCTTTTTAAAAGAACCTGAAGGCGTTATCATCGAAGAGATGCCTGATGGCAGCTTTGCCCAAATTAAAGTGAGCTAAGTATGAAAAAGGGCGGCACACAAGACTTTAAGACCACTGACAAAACAAGTCACTATAGTGCGGATAATGCACTATGGTTGCTTGATTTTTATACCATGCAAGGGCGCAAATCCGAAAATCAAGACAGCTTGCTGATAACAACATGCTTGCCGTATGGACAGTTTACAGCAACCATCAACGGCGGTGTTCAGTGTCCTCACGCGCCTTTATTGGTTTTAATGGCTGATGGTGTCAGTGCCTGTCAGTTCCCCAAACAAGCCAGCCAATTGGTGGTCAATACTGTCACGCACCATCTTACCTTAGCACTTAAAAACGGGGCACTTAAAAATGAAGCAATTGAAGAGATGGTATTGGTAGAGAACCAATCGCAATCAGCAAACATAGACTTTGATGACAATCAAGTTGCCATTTTGATTAAGGAGGCGGTCAATAAAGCCAATGACGCCCTCTATTTCCCGCAAGTCTATGAGCGCGTGCCACCACTATTATCCACCTTATCAGGCCTGCTATGTATCGGCGACCGTATCCATCTGTTTCATACAGGCGACTCGCGTATTTACCGTGTCGGTTTAGAGAGTATAAAAGTGCTCAGTAAAGACCACCGCATTCACCATGGGCAAGATAAAGGCGCGCTATCTGCCGCTATTGGCGCGGATACGATGGTCGAGCTCCAGCAGTCAGTATTTAACTTGCATCAAAATGAATGCTTAGCACTGATGACAGATGGCGTGTATGAGTCTATTGCAGCGTCTGAGCTCCAGTTTGAGCTATGTTCAGCAGTAAAGGCGCTGTGTCAGCCGAGTCAAACGATAGATACGACGGATAACAGCTCGAATGACGGGGCAGTGAATAGTCTTAGCATCAGCCAAAGCATATGCGAGCAGGCGTTTAACGAGGGCAGTCATGACAATTTAAGTATGGTGATACTCGGTATGAATGCGCAAGCGCTCCATAAGAAAAAGACAGCCAATAGCGCTCATACTAAGAACAATAGTAATAATAAAAATGCTAGCCTGCATGATCCGATGCCTCACGACATCCATCGGTATCAGTTATTAACGGGCTTAGAAGTTGGGGCACGGATTGATGGTTTTATCGTCAAGCATATTATAGCCCGTACTGCTCGTAGCGAAGTATATCTAGTAGAGGATGAAAACCATCATCTATTTGCACTAAAGTCACCAAGCCTTAGTGCTATTACCGATGGTCATTATCTGCGCGAATTTTTAAAGGAGCGTAAAATTGGTTTGAGCTTATCTAAGCATAGGCGGGCGGGCGAGCCTGCCTATAATCAAGCAGATCCTAATAACCTATCTAGCGACAGCAGCCTTACAGGCATCAGCAGTATAAAACCCTATCTAGACGCAAGCTCAGCGCTTAGTGCTTCAGGGTTGCTACGCTATTACCCCATACCAGCCAGCAGTGCATATCTATACCATCTCACAGAATATATTGAAGGCGAAAGCCTAAGAGATTTTATAGATCGTCATGCGCCTTGTGATGTGTGGCAGACCTATGATTTGTTAACCAAAATAGGCATGGCGGTTCGGGTGATGCATCGAAACTATCTATTGCATCAAGATATCAAGCCGGAAAACATCCTATTGACCACATCAGGCGCGGTCAAATTGATAGATTTTGGTTCAGCCAGCTCTTCCATACTTAAAGACAGTACGCGACCACCGAACGGTGATTTGCACTACGCTGCACCAGAATATTACACCGATGCACCAAAAGGTGTGCATTCTGATTTATTTTCCATAGCGGTGATTGGCTATGAGCTGCTAACAGGCGAGCTGCCATTTAGCTCACAAGCGTTGATGCATTCACATCAGGCAAATCATACCTTAACGCTACCTACTCAATTATTACGTCAGTACCGCGTACCTGCTGCCAGCCAGCAAGCGCTAATGCGTGCGCTGCTTGCTAATACCCAAGCTCGCTATCAAGCGATTGGCGAGTTCTTACAAGATTTTAACCCTGAGAATCATAATTATATTAGCGACCCTGAGCCGCTCATCATACGCAACCCATTACTGGTATGGCATAGCATTTGCTTTATTCAGTTTGTGCTCATTTTTTCGCTGTTGGCTTATTTCTTATAAGCGCAGGCTTTAAGCACAAAAGACACTCTGACACGCCATTTAATTAATGCTGCGCGTTGCGGCTAAGGGATTTTTTGCTCATGTCATCAGATAGATCAAAATTAACAATACAGACAATGTCTTATGCTCATTCAAATGCGGGTATTGTCATTATTGGTGCTGGTATGGCAGGCAGCCGTTTTGCCATTGAGCTGGCACGTGCCCAGCAGCAAAGTAAGTCGCCAAATAACCAAAGACCATTACCGATTACCCTTATCAGCAAAGAGCCAGAGGTCGGCTACAACCGCATTATGCTATCACCAGTGCTGGCAGGAGATAGCGCCTTTGAGGATACTTATTTATACCAGCAATCAGATTATGAACAGTTGGGTATTGTTGTCTTAGCAGGGATTGCAGTTACCGCTGTGGACACCAAGCAACAGTCTATTAAGCTTGATAATGGACAGACGCTGGTGTATGCCAAGCTGGTTATCGCTACAGGTTCGAGCGCTCGAGTCATCCCTTTTCCCAATCATGATGCGGCAGGCGTGCATGTGTTCCGAGAGGTAGCCGATGTAAATGCTTTAATTGAATACGCGCGCCAAGGGAAAAAAGGTCTAGTAATTGGTGGCGGGGTGCTAGGGCTAGAGGCCGCCTGCGCGCTGGCTTCTCAAGGGGCAGATATGACGGTCATTCATGTAGATAGCTATGTTCTTAACAGGCAGCTTGATTTACCTGCTGCCCAGCTGTTGCAAGCTGAGCTGGCTCGTCGGGGCGTAGGTGTGGAGGTCTCTGCTATTACTGATTGTATTGCGGTCAATGACCAGCATGAGGTAAAGGGCTTATCACTGAAGGATGGGTGTACCTTGCCGGCAGATTTTATTGTGATGGCAGTCGGGGTGATGCCTAATATAGCACTGGCGATAGACTGCGGTCTTGAGGTCAATCGCGGCATCATTGTGGATGATTGCATGCACACCAGTTGTCCGCATGTCTACGCAGTTGGCGAATGCGTAGAGTTGGATGGTGAGCTATTCGGTATGGTGGCACCTGTTAATCAGCAAGTGGATACCTTAGTCTCTGTGCTAAAAGACACTCGACTATCGGGCGACAGCTTAGGCTCTAAAGAGAACTGGCAGCCTTTTCGCAGTACACCGCTGTCATTAAAGCTAAAAGTATCTGGCATCAGTGCCTTTTCAGCAGGGCAAGTCGACTTTGTTGAGGAGGAAGCGGCGGCTATCGAAACCATTACTTATCAGCAAACCAGTATAAATCACTATCATTGCCTCTATCTTAGAAACAATAAACTGATCGGCGCTGTACTCTACGGTGAGGTCAATGAGGGCAGTTTCTATAGCCAGCTGATCAACAACAATAGTGATATCGCGCCTATAAAAGCGGATTTAATATTTGGCGAGGCTTACTGTGATTTGGAGAAAATAACGACAGATAGTGAGGCTAACGGAGACATGGATAACGATAGCGATCTGGATTTATTAAGCGCAGCAGACATAGTAGGAGCGGCGTCATGAGTGAAGTGATCTTGAGTAATAAACCGAATGCTAGTCAAGAATTAGAAAGTCGTATACGTCGATCTGATCGCAAATCTGATGACATATTCAATCCTTCAAAAACGGCTCTTATTGCTACTTATACTGAAGAAATGACGTCCACCATACGCACCACTTGTCCTTACTGCGGGGTAGGGTGTGGCGTCTTAGCCAGTGTCGATGCGACAGGGGTAGTGAGCGTAAAAGGAGATCCTGAGCATCCGGCAAATTTTGGTAAGTTATGCTCAAAAGGCAGTGCGCTGGCACAAACCTTAGGCAGCGAGCGACGCTTAACTGAGCCTTATTATCAAAACAAGCAAGCGGTAATGAAAGAACATCGACCCACGCAATTAGGTAATGATTTTAATGCTATCGACATATCTGATGAACCACTTATAAAGCCTACCGATTGGAATAACGTCTTAGATGATATTGCCACGCGCTTAAACGACACGATCGCCAAGCATGGTCGCGACAGTATTATGTTTTATGTCTCAGGACAGCTACTCACTGAGGATTACTACGTCGCCAATAAGTTTATCAAAGGCTTTATCGGTAATAATAATATTGACTCCAACTCACGCCTATGTATGTCTTCCGCAGTAGCAGGTCATAAACGTGCCTTTGGCGCTGATTTAGTTCCCGGTAATTATGAGGATTTAGAGTCCTGCGATTTATTAGTGCTGGTTGGCTCAAACATGGCATGGTGTCACCCTATCTTGTTTGGCCGTTTTTTGGCCGCCAAAAAAGCCAATCCCAATAAAAAACTGATTGTCATTGACCCACGTCGTACCGATTCCTGTGAGTTCGCCGATTTGCACTTACCAATAGCCGCGGGCACCGATACGCATTTATACAATGGTTTATTACATTATCTTAGCGAACACAGCTTCTCTGATACAGGTTATATCGAGCATGGTCATGGTGTTGATGATGCTTTAGCGGCAGCCAACGTCTGGAGCATTGAAAAAGTTGCTCAAGCTTGCCAAGTCAGTATCGACAGTATCCTTGAATTTTATCAGCTAGTCGCAGCTCATGACAAAACAGTGACTGCCTTTAGTATGGGTGTTAACCAGTCAAAGAGTGGCACTGACAAAGTGAATGCCATTATCAACACCCATCTGCTTACGGGACGAGTGGGCAAACCGGGTGCCAGTCCTTTTTCACTCACTGGTCAGCCAAACGCCATGGGTGGCCGGGAAGTCGGGGCGCTGGCTAATTTGCTGGCGGTGCATCTGGACTTGGACAATAGCATTCATCGGCAATTGGTCGCCGACTTTTGGCAGGCACCTCAGCCTATTGCGCCAGAGGTGGGAATCCAAGCTTGTGATGCTGCTGATGCTATCTTAGATGGGCGGATCAAAGCCATTTGGATTATGGCAACCAATCCGGTCGTGAGCTTACCTGACGCGGATAAATTTCGCCGTGCATTAGCGGCTTGTGACTTGGTCATTGTCTCTGACTGCTCGGTAGACAGCGATACGGTGAAGTGCGCAGATATTGTATTGCCAGCCCAAGGTTGGGGTGAAAAGTCAGGCACAGTCACCAACTCTGAGCGGCGCATCTCACGCCAACGTGCTTTAAAGCCTGCACTCGGTCTTGCCAAACCTGACTGGTGGATACTCTCGCAAGTGGCGAGGCGTATGGGGCTATCAGGGTTTGATTATGACCATCCTAGTGAAATATTTAATGAGCACGTGGCGCTCACTGCTTTTAAGAACGACCCTAATCAATCAGAATCGAAAAACAATCAACCGCGCTATCTGAATTTGGCTAAAGACCTACCAATGCCAATCCTAAACCGTGCTGACTATGAGGTAATGACCCCCTTTCAATGGGGCGACCAGCGAATCACGATGGCGCACTCAAACTTTATCGCTATTACACCCTCGGATAGCGCCAGCTTACCTAATAGGCATCAGCGTCGCTCAAGACCGAAAGCTAATGACAATACAGAAAGCGATAATATAGCGAGCGATAATAGAGAAAAGGATAATAAGAGCGATAAGCCACATAACGGTCACTCATCAACCGTGCATCTACGTCTTATTACCGGTAGATTGCGTGATCAGTGGCATACCATGACACGCACAGGACTGGCGCCACAGCTCAATCAACATGAATCTGTGCCGACACTGACTATCCATCCTAATGAAGCCAAACAACTCGGTGTTGAAAAGGGCGACTATGTGCAGCTACATCCTCGCTATGAGCAAAACCTACCACACAAGCAGCAGAAAAAACAGCGTCAGCCACATAATAAGGCGGCTGTTGATTCAAATACAGATATTGAAGTGTTAGAGCAAAAAGTTTTAGCGCAAATCGTCATCAGCGATAGTATGCGTGTTGGCGATGCTTTTATGCCTATGCACTGGAGTAACGCCTTTGCTAGCTTTGCACGGGTAGGGACACTCATCCCGACTGTGGTCGATCCACATTCAGGGCAGCCTGAGCTAAAAAACTCAGCGATTCGCATGAGCGCCGTGCCTATGCAGACACTTGGCAAGATTATGGTGCATCCTGATTTGCAGGACACCATATTAGTGCACTTGCGTGCGATGACTGCTCATTTTAAGAAGGAAGCAATAGCGGGTGAGTCGCAAACAGCGTCTACAAACTTTGAGTTAAATGGTGCAGGTTCGTCTCTCTCACTACCAGCGCTGACATGGAGTATCAGCAGGCAAGCCAATAGTGTGCTCATTACTCTTGCCAGCCCAGCCGAGCGCACAGCTAGGCAGTTGCTTGACCCTAAATTTTGGCAGCAGTTTATCGATGACTATCAAAAGTCTGTATCAGACAAGTGGTTGACTGGCAATGCCGAAGATACTCTGACGGTTAATAGCGCTTTCACCTTGAGTAAACCAGAGAAGCAACTACGCTTTATCTCGACTCAGTCGGAGGTGAGGAACAAAGCATTAAATCATATATTGCCAAGTGATTCAGACTCCGCCGTACCTAGTGATCAGCTGATATTAGCTATTTATTTTGCACCGAAAGTGATGTATTTGCCTAGTACACATTGGCTTGACAGCTGCTTTGCCAGTACCGCTGCCATACCAGTACAGCAGCGCTATAAATGGCTGCTGGCAGGTCGTCCAGCTACCGGCTATATCGATCCAGGTCCGTTGGTGTGCTCTTGCATGGCAGTCGGAGAAAACATCATTATCAATGCAATCACCAAGCAACAGTGCCATAGCGCACAATCAGTGGGCAAAGCGTGCCGTGCTGGTACCAATTGCGGCTCGTGTGTGGGTCAAATCAATGCGCTTATTGAGGAGTATGCATCATAGCTGTCTTATAACTTCTTTATAACCGCCTTATGAAATACAACCAATTGATCAATATGGCATAGGGCTTGCACCGTATATTGCACTAACAGCATCATTAGGAGTCACCGTCATGACGGATTCATCTGCCTTTATCGCAACACTACCTCCAAACGATTTATCTAATAAAAAGTGTGTCGTCAATGCCCTAAACATGCCACTAAATATAGCAGCTGCAAAAGTAGGCACTGTGCATTTAGTCGGTGCAGGCTCTGGTGATCCTGAGCTGCTCACACTAAAAGCTTTGCGAATCATGCAGCGCGCTGATGTGGTGCTTTACGATAGCCTAGTCTCAGAGGATATCTTAGATATGTGCGAGCCGACAGCAGAGAAGATATTCGTCGGTAAACGCCGAGCCAATCATGCGCTGCCGCAAGAAGGCATCAATGAGCTGTTGGTCAAGCACGCGCTGGCAGGTAAAACAGTTGTAAGACTCAAAGGCGGCGACCCTTTTATCTTTGGGCGAGGCGGCGAGGAGCTTCAAGAAGTGGTGCGCCATGGTATCTTTTTTGAATCTATCCCTGGCATTACTGCCGCCAGTGCCGCTGCTAACAGTGCAGGTATTCCATTGACGCATCGCGACCATGCGCAGGCAGTGAAGTTTGTAACGGCATATAAGAAATCAGGAGCGCCAAATAATAACTATGACGAGCATTTAGATAGCACCCAAACCGTCGTTTTTTATATGGGACTGCATCAGCTAGATGAATTGACCGAAGGGTTGATAGCAGCGGGACGAGATAGCGCGACGCCTTTTGCGGTGATTAGCCATGCCAGCTTGCCCACTCAGCAACTGCTCATCGGTACGCTTGGTAGTATCGCTAAGCAGCAAGCTGAAGCGAAATTGCCAACGCCCGCATTACTGATTATGGGCGATGTGGTGACGCTATATCATGAATTTGCAGACTACAACCTTGGTGCATTTGGTAAGCGTGCAGTCTGCAATATTAAGCAATCCATCACCGATAAACATCTTATACCTACTTTTGAGAGTGTTGCATAAAATATAGGGTTAGCCTAAATGCTCAATAAGATGACTTTAAGACAGGCTAATCTTTTAACTATAAATTTCGTAATTGCTCAATTAACCAGCGATGTATACCACTGTCACTGGTACGTGGATGCCATGCTGCGATTACCTTAAAGGTAGGCGGTAATGCTTCGATTTTAATCTCTTTAACTTTATTATTTGGTAGTAGTCGCGCAGGATAAAAGGCAATCATATCGGTGGTATGTAGGATATCTGGCACTGCTGAAAAGCTAGGTACTGACATCACAATATGGCGTTTAAGCGCTTTTTCTGCAAACCATTGATCATGCGATCCGCGCAAATTGGCCCGCGAAGGCGATACCACCAGCTGCGGGTGTGCGGCAACTTGAGCCAGTGTGAATATCTCTGTTACAAAGGTATTTTTATAACCCGTCACACATAAATGCTGCTCTTCAAATAGCGTCACATACGATAAATTATCAGGGATAAACTCTGGAAAAGTAATCAGCAAATCAAGTTCGCCTGCCGCAATAAGCTGATTGATATTGTCTGAGGCAAAATCTCTCACTATCAGCCTTAAATTAGGCGCTTCACGGCGTGTGATACTAAACAACTGCGGCAATAATGCCTGCGTCGCATAGTCGGTTGCACTAATCGTAAAGACGCCTTTGTAGGTTTGCGGCGTAAACACTTCTGGCTCTAACAATACTTCCAACTGCTTTAATATCTCGTCAATCGGTTGCTGCATCGCTAGTGCTTTTGGTGTTGCCACCATGCTATTGCCTTGACGAATAAACAAACGATCATCAAACAAATCCCGTAGCTTACGCAACTGCTCGCTAATCGCTTGTTGTGTCAGTCCCATTTTGCGCGCAACTTGCGAGAGGTTTTGTAGATCAAGCAGCGCCTGCAATACCCTAAGCTGCTTGATATCTAGCCGGTTCATACCATTCATAACACTCACCATTAATAATTGTACCATAAACAAGAAAGGCTTGTTTCTAATTGTACCCATAAAACTCTATGCTGACCAACATTGCTTAAGTAATCATTAGATTGGTTATTAAGCATCAAAACAGACTAAATACATTCAATAATAAGCCATCAGCTGCTTTAAAAGAGACATTTATGACACAAACCATTCTAAATACAAATACACTATTTTCCTCTGTACAACTTGGGCCTTATACGCTCAAAAACCGTATCGTAATGCCGCCATTGACACGCTCTCGTAGCACGCAGCCTGACAATATTCCTAATGACTTAATGGCCAGCTACTATGCACAGCGTGCGACAGCAGGTTTTATGGTGACTGAAGGTACACAGATTGAGCCACGAGGCCAAGGTTATGCATGGACGCCCGGGATTCATTCACCAGCCCAAGTTGAAGGCTGGAAAAAAGTCACGCAGGCAGTACACGCTAAAGGCAGTATTATTTTTGCTCAGCTTTGGCATGTAGGCCGTGTGTCGCACACCAGCTTACAGCCTAATGGTGCTCAGCCTGTAGGCCCATCAGCGATTGCTGCTGACAACGTAAAAGTATTTATTGAAACAGGCCCAGGTACAGGCGCATTGGCCGATCCAAGTGAGCCACGCGCACTCAGTACCGATGAAGTGGGTGAGCTGGTCGCTATGTATGCGGCAGCCGCGCGCAACGCACTAGAAGCAGGTTTTGATGGGGTAGAGCTACACTGTGCCAATGGCTATTTGGTGAACCAGTTCATCTCTGAGCATAGCAATACACGTGATGATCAATATGGTGGTTCGTTGACCAATCGTCTGCGTTTTTTAAAAGAAGTGGTCGCTGCCGTTAGTGAGGTGGTTGGTGCTGATCGTTTAGGCGTACGTTTTGCGCCTTTATTTGCCAGCACGGATGAGACTCGTGTGTATCTAGGGCTGGTAGAAGCGGACCCACATCATACCTATATTGAAGCGATTAAGGTGCTTGAGCAGGCGGGCATTGCTTACTTATCCATTGCAGAGGCTGATTGGGATAATGCGCCTGATTTGCCAGAGCCTTTTTACCAAGCCGTCAGATCTGAGTTTTCAGGACGTATTATTTATGCGGGTAAGTATACTGTGCAGAAGTCGGTCGATATACTATCTAAAGGTTATGGGGATTTATTTGCTTTTGGTCGTCCTTTTATTGCTAATCCCGATTTACCTGAACGCATAGCCAATGATTGGCCACTCAATGAGGCAGATCCTGCCACGATGTATGGTGGCACTGCCATTGGCTACAGTGATTATCCTCGCTATCAGGAATAGCAAAGCAGCTGAGCATTGAATGAGATAAGGCCATTAATATTAATGGCCTTATTTTTATTTATAAATTTGAGACTTGTTGGATATTCACAAACAGTCAATCATCACGCGAAAATTATTGTTTTTATCACGTAAAGATTTTTTTATCATTTTATCATTTTATCAATAGGTAGTAGGCAATGAATCAGAATACTAAAGACAGACTGATACGCATATTAGTAGGATATGTCGGACTCTATCCAACACTCCTAATTGTATTAACGTTATTGAAGCCTGTGACTCAAGAATTAAGCCTGCCAGTGGTGGTATTAATTGAAACGATCATACTCGTTCCGTTGACACAGCTGGTGTCCTTCCCACTAGCAGGCTGGGTCATTGAGCGTCTAAGAAGATAACAAGCGTTGCTCTTTGCCTAGTTTAGATATGGGTTTTTAAGAGTATTGATTGAGATGATAAATGATTGATGGCACGGGTAAGTTTATAAACCAGATAATTGAGTTGGTTGGATTTCAGCCGGATATTAAAAACAGCACTCTATAATAAGGAGGAAAATAAATGGTTCATAAACCTTAATATCTGACTTAGACTGAGTACAACAATTCTCCTTTATTATAGAGTGTGCATGAGAGCAGAAATGAATAACCTGAGTTAGGAACGCTCCTGAATGGGTACAATTACATATTCCTATTGCACCTTTTCCTCATAAGGTGCATGGATACTTATTGCTTTAAATTCTTGTTTTTTAATTGAGTTCCCAATAAAGAGGGTGACCATAAACCTTGGCAAAATAATCAATTAATGTTCTAACATTTAGAGAGACATGACGAGTATGAGGGTAAATAGCTGCGACATGTTGAGGTGTGGTTTTAACGGCTGCATTATAATCAGGTAGTAGCTTGATAAGCTCACCGCTCTTTAAATACTCACCGATGAGCCAATCTGGAAAAAGCACAATTCCCATACCTTTGAGTGCAGATACCAATAAAGATTCTGCATTATTGGACATCAATAAAGCGGGTGCTAAGAATGGCGTCCAATCTTCACTTTTTGTTTTAAAAAGCCAACGATTGGGTCCTGTTGAGCCTTTATACAGTAGACATTTATGATGTGTCAGATCTGCTGGTACTTGCAATTTACCATGCGTGCTTATGTACGATGGAGAGGCGGCAAGATGATAGGTTTGCTCGCCAAAAATACGCGCATGAAAGGCAGAATCATTTAAGGTGCCAATTCTAAAAATAACGTCTGTTGCATAGTGATGCGGATCAATAAAGTCATCCGTTAAACTCAAATCTATCTGTAATTTAGGATACTGAGCACTAAGCTGTGGCAGCCAAGGTGCGATATGTCGTTGTCCAAAAAATACGGGAGCGTTGATTCTAATTAAACCACCCGGTTCTAATGTCCTGTCTTGAAGTTCCTGCTGTGCTGCACTCATGCTCTCGGTCATGGATTTTGCATAGCGCATAAATACGCGACCTGCCTCAGTAGGAGTAACAGCGCGTGTATTACGGTAAAAAAGCTGCTGTCCCAGTGAGTCCTCTAACTGCTTGATAATACGTGACACTTTAGAAGCCGAGACGCCTTCTTTTCGAGCCACTACAGAAAAACTCTGAGCGTCAAAAACCTCTATAAAAAATAATAGTGTTTGTATGTTGATGGTATCTACTGTATTCATTTGTGCAACTTATGCAAAGGTCATTTTCGTATTATAGCGTTTTTTAATGGGTATACATTGCTGTAAGCTGCAGCGTATTGCTCATTAAGGATTTTTTCATGCAAATTTTATTGATACTCATTGTTGTGTTAGGCGGCATGGGGTTGTCTGTTGAAGCAGGATTACTTGGGCCTTTAGGGAGTCAGGTAGGCGAGCTGTGGGCGACATTGAGTATTTTTGGTGTTGGCGCTGCTCTGACATTCTTTTTGATGTTGTTTTTTAGTCCGCGGGATAGTCCTTCCTTTTTCTCACAGCCGCCTTTACTACTGGTTGGTGGTATTTTAGGGCCTGTTTATGTTGTGGTATTAACCGTGGTGACGCCTGTTATTGGCATTGCGCTGACGATGATTGGGATATTGGCTGGGCAAGTATTTCAGAGTTTAATCATAGATCATTATGGTTTATTCGAAACCATGGAACGAAAAATAGACAGCAAACGAATTATCGCTTTATTTTTCATTATTGCCGCACTTGTTTTTATGGCAAAAGGATAACCTAAATGATGCTTATTTTAATGATTTTATTAGCAATAATTGGCGGTGCGGCTTTAAGTATCCAGGCAGCATTAAATGGTCGCCTTGGCGGCAATGTTGGCGTATTTAAAAGTGCCTTTTTAACCTTTTCTGTGGGTGCAGTAGTAACTGCCTTGCTCATTTTCTTTTTTGAGCCCAGTCATGACGTCACTTTAATGGATGTCCCTAAATGGCAACTGCTTGGTGCCTTATGCGGTGTGCCTTACATTGTCATTATGGTGGTTGCGGTCCAGCGTATTGGGACTGCTGTAGCAACGGTAGCGGTTATTTTTGGTCAGCTGAGTATGAGTGTATTAATTGATAATTTTGGTTTACTTGGTAATGAGGCGATTAGCCTTTCAGTCAGTCGCATGGGTGCTTTGGTTTGTTTGGCAATTGCGCTTTATTTTATTTATGCTAGCAGCAAGTCTGAGCCTAAAGAGGCTCATTAGTGAGCTATGCTGAAGAAATTGTAGAAACTAATATGGGAGGGTTTAATCAGACAGCTCAATCATAATGACCCATGCTGTTGATTTTATAGTCATTAAGTTCATATCTAACACTAGCAGTTCGATGCTTGTATAGCGTACCGTTGAACTAATCGCAGATCATTATGGTATTCAAATTAATTAGATTTTGTTAATGCTAGTGCTTACATTTAGCTAAAAATACTGGTAAAAAATCCAAGCCTGAAGGCACTGGTTCATGGATTCAAACGCTCCCTAGGCAACCTATCTTAAATATTTCTGAGCCTCTCTTTTAGATACGGCTCAATTAAGTCTAGAAGAATAGGAACTTTATAAATACCAAGTCAGAATGTATAGAAAAAAGGATGTTCTATACACGTTCGGAAGACACAAAAGACGATATAAATATATCCTAAGGGGGTATCATGGACGCAAACGTGGATCAGAGTATCCGTTTACCGATCCCTAAAATGGCATCGCTACTATCAGGATGTAATACCATTCGAAAAAGCAACGTTATTCGCTGGATTGATAATCAATTAAAAAAGCATTAAGTGATCGCTTTCAATTCGAAAAAACTGACCAGCCCGTTTTCTGTACCAGCAGCTCTAATGCCTTTGACCCAAGTTTGGAATTTCCTACGTGATCAAGCCCTGGTGACCAGACTGCGATTGAGCCTTTACCCGGCGCTATCGTCAAAATACCGCCACCAACACCACTTTTACCCGGTAGCCCGACACGGTAGGCAAATTCACCAGCGCCATCGTAATGACCGCACATCATCATTAAAGAGTTTATCCGTCGAGACTGCTGTGCATTAATCACTCGTATCCCTGTGTGTTGATTAACACCATTAGACACTAAGAAAAGACCCGCACGGGCTAACTGCTCACAACTCATTGCAATCGCGCATTGATGAAAATAAACACCGAGCACCTTATCTACATCGTGCTTTATATGACCAAAGGACTTCATAAAGTGGGCTAAGGCGGCATTTCGATCTCTGTGATCCATTTCAGACGCTGCCACTTTATGGTCAAAACGGATCGAATCATCATCGGCAATAAAGTGTACAAACCGCAGAATTTCACCCAAGGTTTCTTTCGGCTCATGTCCCATCATAATGGCATCCACCACGGCAATCGCACCAGCATTGATAAATGGATTACGCGGTCGACCCGATTCAAACTCCAATACCGTGATCGAGTTAAAGGGATCGCCAGATGGCTCACGACCAACATGGGTCCAAATCGCATCACCTAACTTGCCAAGACCGATGGTTAAGGTAAATACTTTGGAGATACTTTGAATCGAGAATAGGGTGCTCGCATCCCCTGCTACATATACCTGCCCATCAGGTGTCGCTACGGCAATACCAAACTGGTTCGGATCGACATGCGCCAGTTGCGGGATATAATCTGCCACTTTTCCACGCTCGGTTTCAAGGGCCATCTCTGCGGCAATATCATTAAGAATCTGTTGCATATGAGTTGGGTAACCGTATTTCTACTGCGTTGTTGAATAATAGTGATTTTAACTGAATAAAAGGTGATAAGGATGTAAATATTATATTTTAATTAAGTTCTATTGAACTGAATTGCACTCAGATTCTCGGAGATTATTGTGACCGTGAGCATAATCTCACAGTCATTTCAGTTTTTTTGCATAAATAATGAGTGGGGTTGCTCCGTATTATCAGTTCAGGGATGCTTATTTTCACCCTCCAAAGAGGTACTAGATAAATCCATGTCTACATTTAATGTAGTAAATAATTACCAAGAGATTATTAACTCTATTGATACAGTTGATATATTTCGCCAATCTCATAGATAGTACTATACCTCTAAAAGATAGTAAGAATATTATATGTCAGCAGAGTTGACACCAATAAGAAGTCGTTACTTGCTCAATTACTGTGTTTAGACCTTAAAGGATGTAAATAAATTTGATCTATAAAATTATCTCAAACCAGCATCTGCGTATGGCATTGCTATTTTTGCTGATTCAGCAAATTATTGTGGCGTCATCAACATACTTTATTGCTCGCCTTGCACAAAGCTTAACCGAGGATAGTATCTCAATTTTGTATATGCTGTTATTTGCCGTCTCTTTAGTAGCAGTTTATTTGCCTGCATATTTTTGTGTCATCAATAGGGAGCGCGCTAAGTACGACGCTCATAAACTGTACAATGATAATTTTCATACTGTCTTTTTAGGCAAGACACATTTGTTATCCAGCGATGAGTTACAGAGTACGGCAACGACAACACTCGCCCAAGAGAGCAACTATACTCTTGATACAGTCATTGATAGTATTTTTGATATTTCAGCTTTGGTACTCAATGTCTTATTTAACGTGTTGGTCATTGCTTGGTTTTTAGATGGTACGTTACTGCTTGGTTATGCAGTAGGTATTATTTTTGCCTCCATGTTTGTGCATTTCAGACGACACACCCTAAAAATGGCTGCCAAAACAGACCAGCAATCACGGCTGAGTTTAACCACCAAACTTTTTGACAGTTGGGATAACGTCGTTATTTTTAATAAGCATAATTACACGCTCTATAATAATGTTGTTCAAAAAAGCTTTGCGATAGCAAAGCATAATAGCGTTAAATCCACCTCAATCCAGCACATCAATTCAAGCGTAGGCATGATCATACTTATGCTGCCTGTCTTTGTAGTCACGGCCTTTATTTTTAATAAAAATTGGCACGATGCTGCGACGATGGCGGTACTAATTGCCACGCTGCCAAGACAAATTCAGCTATTGCAAATGTGCTATGCCTTGATTGGTTACCATACCAGTATTGGTGTTATCAAAACGATGCTAGATGGTATTTTAGAGGTCTTACAACCTACGTCTGTCAATTTAGATAACTACATTCAAGCAGACCAAATACGTGTGCAGCAAACAGGGGATATTTTTGATTTAACACAATTACCCAAACAAGGTAGAGTAACGTTGGTTGGTAATAATGGCGTTGGCAAATCTTGTATGTTGCTTAAGCTTAAAGAGCACTACCAAGAGCAGGCTTACTATTTACCTGCCAAGCATAATTTGTATTTCAATTACAAAACAGATAAAGCCCATAAGGGTTCAACAGGACAGCAACTCATCAAACAAATTCAAGAAATTAGAGAAGACGACCAAAGTACGATTGTCATGCTTGATGAATGGGATGCACATTTGGATAGAGAAAATACCCAAATCATAGATCAATATCTTGATCATCTTGCCCAAACAAGGCTTGTGGTGGATGTTAGACATTGATTTATAGAATATTATTTTTTAGATATTAATGTATAGACAAGACGATATCCTGAATCACCTGCGGTAGAAACATAGTCTACTTTTTCTTGGGCTATTAAGTTTATCTCATAGTACTCAGTATAATATTGTTCAAGTTGAGATCGTGTCACTAGGAAAGGTGGTAAGTTTTTATGATTATCGCTACGCTGCTTTTCGCCATCATAAGCAAAAGATAAGAGAAGTTGGCTTGCTTTATTACCAAGCTCCATAATTTTCTGTGTATAGCGTGTACGTAGATTATCAGGCTTAATATCTGGAAAAGCTACTAATGCACCACGATCATAGACAGCATCTATTATTCCAATATCAATGGGACTGAAATCAAAGATATCACCCACCCAAATTTTGAGAGTTTGTCCTTCGTGTTCAGTTTGATAACAAGTGAGATTAGGAGTAGTTGGATGTAGTGATATTGTCGCTTGCAAATCGTTTTCGGCAAAAAACTGTGTGACTGCTATCTCTGACAGCTCAACACCAATGACATCAAAACCCTGACTTGTAAACCATAGCATATCCACGCTCTTACCGCATAAGGGCACAAAAACGCGACCATTTTTAGGTGTATTGAGTTCTTTGAAATGATGTATTAGCATGGGATTTGGTTTTTGCTGAGTAAAATTAGTTTGGCTCTTTTGCCATGCATTTTTCCAAAATTCAGGAGTCATAAAATCAACCTTTATTGTATTAGACTGAGTCTGCCTTGTTATTTTACTATGGACACCTCTAAGCTGTCTCAAGATGTATCCACTTTGATAAAATAGATATGAATGTCAACTAGTGCGCCATTTACTGATAGGGTATTTCTTAAGTAATTTTCTTCAATATTTCATAATAGTTCTCAAGCAAACTCGATTTTTTGACTGAGTAATTGCTATGAGCCTATCCTTAATCTTATCAATGTCTGCCTTTGCTTTAGCGGTTTTGCTGGCAGGTAATGGCTAATTTATTCAACGCTGCGGGCGTCTGTCTATCAAGTACCAATTTTTTATTATCAAACGTGTGCATCAGAGTAGATAAGTATTCAATCATTTGTGTTTGCTTAAATATTTAAGCACAGTTTAAGTTGAGCCAAAACAAATCTGCTGAAAATAGAGTAGGGGTTGTCTCAGGACTGAAACAGCTAGGAACGTCAAAGGCGGATGCGATGGCGACGTTGGTTAAAAAGGTAAATGAAGATTAAGCTTGATTATAAGGGTATAAATGAGCGATATTTAATTTAATAATATTAACTCAAGGACACACCATGACATCGATACGAACCGTTGGTATATTACTTTTTAACGAAGTCGAAGTATTAGATTTCGCAGGACCTTTCGAAGTGTTTTCATTGGCTGAAAACGATAGCAGTGATAAGCATTTTGATGTCATTACCATTGCCGAGCAGCAAGCGCCAATATCTGCTAGAAATGGTTTAACTGTTATACCGGATTATAGCTTCGACAATCATCCCACTATCGATGTTTTGGTTATTCCAGGCGGTTATGGTGCTGAAAAGATCGAAATAAATAATCCAGTGGTTATTGATTGGATTATCTCTCAAGCAAAAATTACCGAGTTAACGCTATCAGTCTGCACCGGTGCCTTGCTATTAGCAAAAGCTGGATTGCTGGCTGGCAAGTCTGCAACCACTCATTGGATGGATTTGGACAATTTAGCATCCTATCCTAATATTGAAGTCATCGCTAATACCCGTTTTGTCGATGCCAGTGACGAGACTACTAAGTTGGTAACATCAGCAGGAATAAGTGCCGGTATTCATGCCAGCCTGTACTGTGTGAAGAAGTTACTAGATAGTCAAACTATGCAAACAACTGCAAGACGTATGGAGTTTGATATAGGTTAAAAGCGTTAATAAATTTGGCTAACAAACACCGCGGCATAAAGAGCTTGGATCTTTCATTATCGGCTGGCAGTGTCACTTTGAAGTGACCCGAGAGAGTATGGTCAAGATGGTAACGAATGGGCGTGATGGAATCTAAAATGAACTTAATAACTATCCTGAATCTGTCCAATCACCTGCTGAGATAATAGAGTGTGGCCACCAATATATTGGATACAATAACGCATGGTTAGCAACCATATTGGGTAATTTATTAAATATATAAAAACTTCTAAGTATTGTTGGCTATACCAACGCTTGAGCCAATACCTCAAATACTTTTGAACTACTCATTTGTGCCACATTAAAACGCATAAAGTTCTCAGCATTTTTTGATTGACTAAAAGCATTGCCTGGGGCTAAGACTACACCTTGTGACAAACAACGATTAGCCAGTTCGGTTGCACTATTATTATCTGGCAAGCGGCACCAAAGGAACATCCCTGCTTGTGGTAGTAACCACGGCACAATTCCCAATTTTTCCAAGCGTGGCAGCGCTTGAGAACGTGCGCTTGCAAGACGCATATGCATCGTGCTCATATGTTTGCGATAACCGCTGTCCGTTAGCGCCGATAACACAACTGCTGCTGCCAGCTGACCGCCGCCAAAGCCAGTTGCTATTTTTAAATCGAGCAAACTCTCAATCCATTCATTTGGCGCGGCTATATAACCGCAGCGCAAGGATGCCGATAAGGTTTTAGAAAAACTACCAATATAAAACACGCTTGATAAGCCGTCTAATGCCGCAAGCCGTGGCGCAGGTTTGACTTCAAAATCAGCAAAAATATCATCTTCGATAATATATAAACCAGATGCCTGAGCCAATTGCAATATTTGGTACGCCGTAGCATGCGATAAGGTTGCACCAGTAGGGTTATGGATGGCGGCATTGGTAATGTATAGGCGTGGTTTGTGTTCTTCTAAAATTTTCGCAAAGGCATCTATATCTGGACCATTCGGCGTATAAGGCACGCCAATGATTTTGACTCTATGAGCACGCAATAGCGCTCGAAAATTAAAATAACAAGGGTCATCGACGACTACCGTATCGCCTGCGGTCAATAAAAAGCGAAGGATTAAATCTATCGCTTGCGTGCCAGACTCTGTCAGCATTACTTGTGAAGGCTGCGCATCGATGCCCAGTCCTGCCATACGCCGTGTCAGTAATTGTCGTAACGCGGGCAATCCTAGCGGCGTTGCATACTCACTGATAACGGTAGCATCACCTCTTGCCGCATGTCGTAAACCGCGGCGCATACCCTCCACAAAGAGCCAATCGGGTGGCAGCCAACCACAGCCAGGCTTTAGTACATTATCGGATGGCTCAAGCGATTGCCGCGACACCCAGAGTGGATCTATTGCGCGATCAAGATTGTGTCCTGACTCTTTTAATGAGAGCGGCGCTATAGATTCTGCCACATAGAACCCTGCGCCAGGACGCGAGTAAATAATACCTTCTGTTTGCAAGCGCTCATAAGCTTCAACCACTGTTGATGGTGAAAACCCGTAACTGTTTGCTGCTGCCCTTACGGAGGGTAGGCGTGTTCCGGGCATATAGACGACGGTTGCTATCTTTTCTTTAACGTCAGCCATGACGATTTCAATTCGTGTTAATTGATGCTTCATATTTTTCAAATGAACCCATGAATATATAAATTCGATAGAAGAGCTGTATGGGTTTTATATGCCAAACAGTTTTGTCCAATTGTACGGGATTGTATATAGATAACCTAATGCGCTTTTGTTTTAATCATTGAACCTAAAACGATGTGATGTTGGCTGTAAAGTAGAGTTCTTTAAATATAGTTAACATCAATCAGATCACTGATATTTTTCAGAAAAGCGGCTATATATGATTACTCAAAAATATAATAAATATCTGGCATTTGCACTATGCGTGATAACGACAAGCGTTAACATACAAGGACCACTTTATGCCATTTACGCTAGAAATGACGGATACGGCGTCTTAGCGACCACGGTCGCATTCTCTTTTTATGTGTTGGGGGTAATACCGGTATTATTAGCTTTTGGTGGACTCTCCGATAGGATTGGACGAAAAAAGACTATTTTAATCTCTTTATTTTTATCGATAGCGGCAACTGCTCTGATGATGTTCTACCCTTATACTCGAGCGTTAGCAGTAGCGCGATTGTTGCTTGGTGTTGGCACAGCCTTAATGGCAGCAACAGCGACCGCATATATGATTGAGTTGATTGGCTCCTCCGATACGGGGCGTGCCACCACTTGGGTAACTGCAAGTACCACTATAGGTTTTGGTCTTGGGCCTGCACTAACGACAGTTTCTTTGTTATTTTATGAGACAGAGCAACCTGCTAGCTTTTTCCTCATGCTAATAGGCGCGTTTTTATCAATAGTTTTAGTATGGCGATTACCTGAGACTGCGCACGGGCGCTCGAACACTCGTGGATCAATGCTCAAGCTGCCTTATTTTAATCGTGAAGTGATTTGGTATGGCGGCGGTATTTTGATTTGTTGGGCGACTACCGGATTGGTATTATCGATTATTCCATCAGTATTGGCCACGCATGGAATGGCTAAATATGCTGGAATATCCTCTATGCTTGCCATCAGTTGTGGATTATTGTTTCAGCCTATCGCTCGAAAGCTTGATCCTCAAGTATCATGTAAATTGGGTATTCTGATTTTACTTCCTGCTTATGCGTTGCTTGCTTGGGGTGCGCTGCATGCCAATTTACCAGCGATACTTTTAGCAGCTTTTTTAGCGAGCAGTAGTTGTTATGGCTTTGTTTATTTAGGCGGGTTGTCAGGGGTGACACGGTCTGCTGGCTCTGAGCAAGCTCGTGCTAGTGCTGGCTATTTTTTAATGGCTTACATGGGGTTTAGCGTGCCAGTGATTTTTACTGGTTTGATGGTAGATCAGTATGGTTCTACTGTTGCATTTTACGCTTTTGGGTTGTTTTTACTGCTGGGCACGTTTGTATTGTTCGCAAGTCAGTCTATTTTAAAACCAGAGTCCGCCACTATTGCAGCACCTTGATATAAGATTTGATTTAGCTAAACAAACTTTCTTTAATAGGAAATAAATAAATGCTTGTCATTGTGATCAATCAAACACAGCACACAATAAACCGAACATAAGGCACAATCAGATAATGACTGCTTTCATTTCACTGCCATGATAAGCCGCTTTTTCATAGCAAGAAACAGTCTGGTAATATCATAGCGATTTTTCGTCCAATTATTACCGAAAAACGCCTGTTCTATAAAATCTTGTCCCGCAGTATTGCCCAGTTTTTCAGGTGTTAACATGAGCTCATCCAAGCGCATAAAGCGATGAGACTTGCTTAAATTAGTAGGCAACAGTAACTATTTATTTTTTGGTCATCTTGATAAAGCCCGTAATAGATATGACATTAAAAAAACAATTATTTTTGATTGAGAATCTCAATGTAAAGTAATCATTATTTGATTGTGAGGTGATAATTGGGAATGAGAGACTATGCAAGGGGCTTATTAGGCATTGTGAAGATAGTAAGCACAGTAATGATGAGCAGAACAAGTTTATCAAAGAGGTTAACTTTGAATGAATAATAAAATCACTGTATCCATAACATGTCTATTATGGTTTATCAATCAGACTGACTAATAACTAACTGTTTGATCATAATCTCATAAACTTAGTAGCATATAGACTTCATTTAACTTATGGCTACCTAAATTTAGGTTCATAGTTTAAAAAGGATGATTGTCTAGTAAAAACAATAGCCTATAGTTAATAGAAAAATAAATGGTTCATGAACCTTAATATGTGACATAGCCTGAGTACAACAACCTTTATTTAAACTGTTGGGAATCTCAACTGAGACACCTATGAGCTATGCAAAAGAAACCGTATAAGTAAATTTGGTAAAATAAGAATATTAACAGAAGTTAATCATGACTAAGAAAATCAGAATATACAATGCAGATTTCAAGGCTGAATCTGTCAAAAAATATCAGGCAACAGTAATGTTTTCAGCGTCTGCAAAGTAGATAAGTCTAGCCGTGCAGACATTATCTAACTGACAAAAAAAGCAGTGATCGATGTCCATTTGAAACTGGGAGTCTGCCTTAAATAGGTTTATGATTATGTTTAATAATTGCATCTGCAGGCGTTTAATCTAAATGAGAGTTACATAGAATATTGGATATCCTCTAAGAAAGCTTTTATCGGGTGTCCTAAATTAGTTGATTGCTACAAGTAGTTATCATTGGGTAGCAGGTTTATTGTATAACTAACAACTTTACTCATAGTTTTGATTAAAAACAACTGACAGCTCGTTAGCTGCCTTTTGCATAAGAGGCACGTAGCTCAACAATTCTTCTAAAGTTTTTCTAACTGTGGGACCGTGAGTAAAGACAGTGGCAAATGCTTGCTGCTCACCATTTGGAATCATTACCGCACAGGCTACCATACCTGGAATAAATTCTTCATTATCTATCCCTACCTGAGTATCACGTGTTGTTGTAATCGTTTGCATCAGTTGCTTTTTATCTGTTTGCGTATTGGTCGTTAGCGCATGTATCGACATTTTCTCAACGATACGCTTGCATTTCTCATCCGATAACTGTGCTAATAATAATTTACCACTGGCACTGGCCCAGACAGGTACATGAGTACCAGAAGGTAAAAATATTTGCAATGGCCAATCTGACATGACACGATCGATATAAACCACATCTAGATCTTGCAAAATCGCAATACCTACCGTTTCTCCTATCTTCGCAGATAGCTCATTCAATATTGCTAATCTTTCATTCTTGAAATCACTGTTCTGCAATAAATTCATGGCAAGCTTATAAGTGCGTTTTCCGCAGGTGACTTTCCCTGGCAAATCTAATTGAACGAATCCAAGGTTCTGCAACTGATCCAATAACCGATACATACTCGGCACTGGCACATCCAATGTTTCGGCCAAATCACTGACACTCATTGGTCTTTGCGAGCTGGCAAGTACCTCTACTATCTGTAAAACACGCTCAACGCTTGAGCCCTTCTTTTTAGTATTATTCATTGCTTACTCTAAACCTTTAGCTGACTCTCAGCGAATAAATGCATTTATTATAACGATAAAATTTGTCTTTTTGCGTCTTGCTATTACAAAAATATTCTGTTACCTTTTATATATCGATAACATTTTTATCGATATATGAATTCGTTATTTAAATACTATACACTTTTATGAATAGTTCGTACGACGATTGAGCGGACTACTACGCTTATATCTGAAGTCATTAATTCAAGGATGAGTAACTATGTCACACAGTATTCTGCTACCAAGGATAATGGAAATTGGTCGTGATGCTTGTCAAGGTCTACCGACAATACTAGATAGCTTAGGTATCAAAAAGCCACTTATCATTACTGACGATATGATGGTCAAGCTAGGTTATGTGGATAATGTGCAAGCCATTTTGAAAGAGGTAAATATCACTGCTGATGTATTCTCAGATACGGTTCCAGAACCTACTGAAAGCTCTATCGAAGCAGGTGTTTGTCAAGTAAAAGCCCAAGATTATGATGGACTTATTGCCTTAGGAGGCGGCAGTCCTATCGATAGTGCTAAAGCTATTTCGATCCTAGGGAAATTTGGTGGGACGATTCGCGATTATAAGTTTCCACGTCAAGTGAACGAAGCCGGTTTACCTATTATTGCCATACCGACGACTGCAGGCACTGGGTCAGAAGTGACCCGCTTTACCATCATTACCGACGAAGCAAATAACGAAAAGCTGTTATGTGTTGGTATGGGTTTTATGCCTATAGCGGCGATTATTGATTACAGTTTAACTATCAGCGTACCGCCTCGCACGACAGCAGATACCGGCATCGACGCCATGACCCATGCTATTGAAGCGTATATCAGTCCCAAACGTAATGCTTATAGCGACCAACAGGCGCTTGCAGCCCTACGCTTAATCGGGCCAAACATAAAAAAAGCCTACCATAATGGTAAAGATGAGACGGCACGTGAGGCAATGATGCTAGGTTCTACCTTAGCCGGTATTGCTTTCTGTAATTCCTCAGTAGCGCTAGTGCATGGTATGAGTCGTCCAATCGGTGCTTTTTTTCACGTACCACATGGCTTATCAAATGCCATGCTGCTGCCAACCATTACAGAATTTGGCGTAGCTAGTGCGCCCGATCGTTACGCTGACTGCGCGCGTGCACTAGGCGTATCTGATCACAGTGATACCGATGATCAGGCGAACGTCAGTTTGATTAATTACTTAAAAAACTTAAATAAAGAATTGCAGGTACCGACATTAGCTGAATTTGGCGTGCAAAGAGCTGAATTTGACGAGCTAATCGATACCATGTGTGAACAGGCATTCGCCTCAGGCTCTCCCAATAATAATCCTCGAATACCTAGCCTAGAAGAGATGATTCAGCTTTATACCTTGCTATGGAATGACAATAGTATGGATCGCTCATTAAGCTAAAACAGTCTTCATTTAACGTTAACCTACTGATAACTTACACGTTCAAAGGGAACAACATTATGCAAATTATCGGACATTTTATTAATGGCAGCATGTCAAATAATGACAGTCAAACTCAAGATATTTACAACCCTTCAACAGGTGACGTTAGCAAGCAAGTGGCTTTAGGTGGCGAAAAAACCATCGGCGAAGCAGTCGCTGCTGCTAAAGCTGCCTTTCCAGCGTGGAGCAAAACCCCGCCATTGAAACGCGCTCGCGTCATGTTCAAATTCAAAGAGCTCTTAGAGCAAAATGCTGATGAGATATGTAGACTGATTGGCGAGGAGCATGGAAAAATCGTTCACGATGCCGCAGGTGAGCTACAGCGTGGTATTGAGAATGTCGAATACGCGTGCGGCGCACCTGAGTTACTCAAAGGTGAGCACAGTCGCAATGTCGGTACCGATATAGATTCTTGGAGTGAATTTCATCCATTGGGAGTAGTTGCTGGTATCACTCCGTTTAACTTTCCTGTGATGGTGCCATTATGGATGTTCCCTATGGCTATCGTTTGCGGCAATACCTTTATATTAAAACCGTCTGAGCGTGACCCAAGTGCTACACTTTTTATCGCACAGCTTTTACAACAAGCTGGGCTGCCGGATGGTGTCATCAATGTCGTGAATGGTGGCAAAGAAGCTGTTGATGCTATTTTACATCATCCCGATGTCAAAGCCGTTAGCTTTGTCGGATCGACCCCTATCGCTGAATATATCTATACAACAGCAGCCGCACAAGGCAAACGCTGTCAGGCGCTCGGCGGTGCAAAAAATCATGCGATTGTAATGCCAGATGCGGACTTAGACAATGTGGTCACCTCTTTATTAGGCGCCGCTTTTGGCTCGTCAGGAGAGCGTTGTATGGCGCTATCTGTCGCAGTGGCGGTCGGTGATGAAACGGCTAACAAGATGATTGCCGCACTGCAACCTGCTATTCGAGAGCTAAAACTAGGTATTCATTCAGATAAAAATAATGACTTTGGCCCTGTCATTACAGGTGCGCACAAATCTAAGATTTTAGAGCACATCAAAAGTGCTGCCGATCAAGGTGCTAAACTGGTCATCGATGGCTCTGATGCCTCGCCAGAAGGCTACGAGCAAGGATTTTTCGTGGGTCCTACTCTTATTGATCATGTCACTAAAGAGATGCACAGTTACGAGGCAGAGATTTTCGGTCCCGTGTTACAGGTTATGCGTGTGCAAACCATGGCCGAGGCGGTACAGCTCATAAATGATCATGAATATGGTAATGGTACTTGTATTTATACCCGAGACGGTGAAGCGGCGCGTCATTTTATTGATAACATCCAAGTTGGCATGGTTGGCGTCAATATCCCACTACCAGTACCCGTAGCATCACAAAGCTTTGGCGGCTGGAAACGCTCACTATTTGGTGACCTAGCTATGTACGGACCAGATGGCGTGAGATTCTTTACTCGTCGCAAAACCATTACGCAGCGCTGGCCTAGCGCGGCATTGCGAGAAGAGAAACAGTTCTCTATGCCGACTTGATTATAAATTATAGATGACAATGATAGTTCGAAAAATATGAGCAGTACATTTACATTACTCATCTCATGAGGCAAAGTACTGTTCATATTTTAATTTTTACTTCTAAATACGCTTATTTTTAGGAGTATTACCTTTAAAGAAGCCAACATGGAATAACTATAATTGGGTTATGAAAAGTTGGGAAATTAATGTATAACTATTTGGTCTTATTCAATAGAAATTATATTGACTGGTCAGATAATTGAGTATACGATAAAGATACAAACTATATACACTGGTAATTTCAAACATAAAAACGGATTTTTAAAAATGATTGAGAGAGGCATAGCTATGAAAAAGGAAAATCTAAAAATTTTGGCAAAGAAAGCACAAACTATTGCCATAGTTGGTGCTAATTATCGTTTTGCTACTCGTGTACTCTTGGAAAACCTAGACAAAATGGATTTTACAGGAACTATTTATCTGGTGAATCCAAGATATGAAAATATCGACGGTGTACGATGCTATCAATCACTTTTAGAAATTGAAGATACAATCGATGTTGTGGTTGGACTAGTAAATCCACAACTAATGATTCAAGTGGCTAGTAATGCAAGTAAAATAAATGCCAAAGTGCTGGTCATACCTGGTGGAGGCTATGGAGAAAGTGGGGTTGAGGGCCAAAATATACAGAACGCTATTCTAGAAAGAGCTGCGGATTCAGGTATGCGAATAGTGGGGCCTAATTGTATGGGTTATCTTAATATGCATGCTCAATTCACGCCATATATAGGTACGTTACATAGGCCATTGCGCCCTATCAAAAAGGGACCGGTTTCTATTATTTCGCAAAGTGGCTCGGTCAATGATGCCTTCATTGCGTCCAAGCTAGGAATTAGTAAAATCTATTCCACTGGCAATGAAGCAGACGTGCAAATGCATGATTATTTGAACTTACTAGCAGAAGATCCTGAAACGTCTGTAATTATTTTATATATCGAGGCGATCCGCAATCATTTGAGTTTTCTAAGAGCCCTTGATTTATGCAGTAAGAATAAAAAGCCAGTAATAGCCATAAAGGTCGGTAGAACTATAAAGTCTGCAGCCGTAGCAAATGCGCATTCAGGGGCACTAGCGGGAGACTACGAAATTGAAAAGTTGTTTCTTGAAGGACATGGGGTGCTTTTCGTTGAAGACATTGACCAGGCAGTAGCAGTTGCGCTGTTACTCTCACAGCCGTATTTACCTACTGTTAATACAGTGGCTGCATTGACAGTATCAGGCGGACAGGCCGGAATATTGCTCGATTTAGCTGAAGACTATGGTGTCGATTTTCCGGATTTTTCTGCAGTAACCAATTATGAGATAGCAAGCAAATTACCTGAGTTGGGTGGGCTGTCCAATCCTTTAGATATTTGGGGAAAAAGCAGTAAAGATTTTTCTGAAGTATCAAATATCTGCCTATCCAGCATAGTAAAGGATGCTGATATTGGAATCATAACCGTAGCCATCGATGCACCTATTGGTCAAGGCGATCATGAGTTTGACTTTACCAGTATACCGGCCAAAGACCTTGCCAGTTTACGGGGAAATTCTGATAAACCATTTTTATATTTTAGTCATATTCAAACCGAGTTTGATCCTAGGGTAGAGTCGATTTTAGATGAAGCTGGTATTGCAGTCATACAAGGCAGTCGCAATGCACTAGTGGCTTGTCGAGCACTGTTTAAATATAAAGAGTTTTTAGAAAAGAACAATCATACGCCGATATATTCGGTAGAGGATTTATCCATACAAAAAGGATTGAAGCTTCTTCATGATAATGAAGGACGCAAGCTATTAGATGAGAGTGGGTTTGTATCTCCAAGAGAACAAGTAGTCACATCTCTACAAGAAGGAGTGGATTATGCTGAGTCAATTGGCTATCCAGTAGTGCTAAAAGCGCAAGGATTGGCCCATAAAACCGATGTTGGCGGTGTGGCCTTGAATATCAAGAGTGCCGCTAAACTGAAGAAAGCGTGGGGGAAAATGGAACACTTAAACTCTCCTTATTATTTGATTCAAGAGATGGTTACAGATGGCTTTGAAACCATTCTGGCATACAGAACCGATATGAATTATGGTCCGGTGGTGATATTTGGATTGGGTGGTATTTATACTGAATTGTTCAATGAAGTGGTGCTAGCGGTTCCTCCGATCACTCACAAAAAGGCGGAGCAAATGGTTAAAAGCATTCCTATGCTCTGGAAAAGTATTGAAGGTTATAGAGGCAACCCAGCATTAGACTTAGAAGCCCTCACTGCTTCCATCGTACAGATGGGTGAGACCGCTATGGAGAAGTACGAAGAGATCGTGGAATTCGAAATAAATCCTTTATCGGTTCGGGTAAAAGGAGTGGTAGCACTTGATGTCTTGGCCTCAGTAAAAACGACAGCTGCCAAAGAGGCTGATGCCGAAGAGGCCGATGTCAAAAAATGTAGTGAGCTGGTGTAGCAAGCGTTTATACATTATATAGTCAATTCTAAATAAAACAGATACGTTATATTCCAACGCAGTACTGGTATAAATTTTTCTGGCATGCTGTGACTACGCTGACAGAGGCTGCGTAAAATTCATCTCAGTCTTACTGTATCGTTTTAATACTGAATTCACTATATGAAATTTATCTGTTGATTAGATTAATTCAAGGATTTAAAGGATAGTTAACTCTAAGGAAGGAGTAATTAAATTGAAAGAGAATAAAATTGACTGGTTCATCTTCATCTCTACATTTGTTTTGATTGTTGCCATCTGTCTGCCTTTGGTTTTATACCCAGAAAAAGGAGGTGAGCTGGTTAGTCAAGCAAATAGTTTTGTGACTTCAAATTTTGGAATGGTGTTTTTGTGGGCTGGAATGGGCGGATTTGCATTTTTAACCTATTTGTTTTTTAGCGAACACGGAAAGATTAAGTTCGGCACAAAAGACGAAAAGCCTGAGTTTTCAAATTTTAGTTGGGGGGCGATGGTTTTCTGTGCAGGTGTCGCTTCTGGGTTGGTATATTGGGGTACTATTGAGTGGGCGTATTATTTTACAGCGCCACCATACGGTATCGAACCAAAATCAACAGATGCTGCTGAAATAGCAGCGGCATACGGTATTTTTCATTGGGGACCATCGGCTTGGGCATTCTTTGTCCTACCATCTCTACCCATTGCCTACTCTTACTATATTCTAAAAGTACCGGTCTTAAGGTTGAGCGAGATTTGCCGTATTGTGATTGGAAAACATTCAGATGGTGTACTAGGCAAAGTAATTGATATCATATTTATGTTTGGTATTTTGGGTGCAGCTGGTACTTCTTTAGGCTTAGGCACACCATTGGTCGCTGCAGGAATAAGTAAGATTACGGGTATAGAATCTTCAACTTCAATGACTGTATTTGTATTAGTACTCTGTACGGCTCTGTTTACTTGGAGCGCTTATTCTGGATTGAAACGTGGACTGAAGCTATTAAGTGACTTAGCAATTATTTGCTCGGTCATACTGTTGACTTACGTTCTATTAGTCGGCCCGACCGAATTTATTTTGAAGATGGGAACAAATAGTGTTGGATTGTTATTTACTAATTTCGTTCGTTGGAATTTGTATACGGATCCAGTGAGCGGTTCAGGTTTTGTAGAGAGTTGGACTGTATTTTATTGGGCGTGGTGGATTGTTTATACTCCATTTATGGGCTTGTTTATCGCTAAGATCTCTAGAGGAAGAACCATTCGGCAAGTCATTTTGGGTGGAATAGCATGGGGTACTTTAGGATGTGCTGCTTATTTTTCAATCCTAGGAAATTACGCTATGCACCTAGAATTGACAAAAGAGTTGTCTGTTACTGGATTACTAGAGCAGATAGGGGCACCTGCTACAATCATGGAAGTCATTGGAACACTCCCACTGGGGTCAGTAGTAGTAATTGTATTTAGTTTTATAGCCTTAATATTCTTAGCGACTACCTTTGACTCAGCTGCTTACATGATGGCTTCGTCAACTACCCCTACACTTGGCTTAAATGAAGAACCTGCTAAATGGAATCGACTGTTCTGGGCACTAACCTTGTTTATATTACCAGGTACTTTGATGGTATTGGGCGGTGATCTTAAAACCCTACAAACGGCTTCTATTTTGACCGCTATACCCTTTATATTTGTGATAATGCTATTGGTTGTTGCCTTAATGAAGATGCTAAAAACTGGCGAACACTTTAATCAGGATCTGCAGGACGATCCTATTAAATTAGCTGAGGTAGATTCACTTGAAGAACGGCAAAAACCAGCTGCTTAGATCAGATGATTTAAGGACTTTTTCTGGACGCTAATAAATAGAGTTAAAACCTAAACTTAAAGCTTTAAGGGATAAGTAATATGAAAGAATATCAAACAATCTTATACGAAGTTGCTAACAATATAGCTACGATTTCTTTAAATCGACCTAAAAAATTAAATGCAGTAACAGAACAAATGACAGTGGATATATGGGAAGCATTGGATCAAGCAGAAAAAGACTCAAATGTAAGAGTAGTCATACTCACAGGATCTGGAGGTAATTTCTCTGCAGGGGGTGATCTTAGAGAGTCTATGGACTTACCATCTCCAATTGGGGATGAGCCATCAGAAGTATATCGTGCTCAGTTAGAAAGTTTTTTACGAGTAGGATTAAAATTATGGGATCTGAAAAAACCTGTTATTGCTGCAGTAGATGGTTATGCATACGGAGTAGCAGCAGATTGGGTTTTCTCTGTAGATCTAGCGATTGCCTCTGATAAGGCCATTATTGGAGAACCAGAGATCCGGTTTGGTGCAGCTCCAGCTACATTGATGATGCCATGGATTGTGGGTTTGAGAAAGACAAAAGAGCTGCTTTACACAGGAGATTCCATTGATGCAGAAGAAGGTCATCGCCTGGGAATTTTTAATAAAGTTGTTCCACAAGATCAATTAATGGAAGAAGCGATAAAAATGGCAGAAAAAATGGTACAAATATCACCTTCTGCACTTAAAATAACAAAAATGACGATTAATAAGACATATGAGATGATGAACTTGAAGCAGTCACTTGACTACAACATTGAAACGGCAATCTCCATGTTCTTTTTAAGTCAAGAGCAAGAGTTTGCAGAGGCAGGTCGAATAATTCGTGAGGAAGGTTTAGGTGCTTTTTTAAAGGGAAAATAGTAACTTCATCTTTCTCAGTAGTGCCACATCATTGTTTCTGTTCATAAGAAAAGACCTGCTACGACTGTAAGTAATGTCATAGCAGGTCTTTTCTCATTTGAAAAATGAAAAAATTATAGTTTAGTTGTCTTTATGATTTCCTCTTTATTACTTAAATAAGTGATAATGGCTTCAAAGCAATTGTCACGATAGTAGCTATGTAACGTGTCATCATCTCGCATCAACCACTGTAAAAGACATCCATCGATTAAAGCACGAATCATATGACTACCGCTTTCAACATTTACAGTGGTAAATATGCCTTCTGACTTGCCTTTTTCTATAATCTCGCTTCCTATGAACCAACAGTTTTTATAAAAGGCATTGTTTACTTCACGAAAGCTCTCATTTTTTTTTGTTTGAGCCAAAAATTCGAGATAGACACTGTAAAACACTTTGTTATCCTTAGGGCTCTTAAACACAGTGTCAACATAAGCACGGATCATATCAATAGCCGTGTCTTCTTTTTGAATAGCAATATACTCATTTTGGAAAATGCGATCGGTCATCCATTCAAGTAAATGATAAAAAACATCTTCTTTGTTTTTAAAGTAATAACTGATGACACCTTTACTAAAGTCAGTGTAATCTGCAATATCTTGAAGAGTAACTTCGCTAAACCCTTTATCATTAATTGCTTTAAGCGTTGCAAGTAACACCTGCTTTCTTCTTTCTTCTGCTCTTTTAGTCACTAAATTTACCTACCATTTTTATACTCGCATAACCTTATCAAATAGCTGAATACTCTACTCTAGTTGATACAGGGTATCGAGTACGTTGCTAAAAAATCTGCTCATATCTTGCAATCCAATGATTGACGACAGTGCACTTTGCTTAAAATAATAGCATTAATATCTTATGATTAGTAAAGAGATTTGGAGATTGTCATGGAACAGCGCGCAAATTATTCTTGGTCAACCTCAGCAATGACTACTATCTAATTTAATATTGAAGCTATCGATATATGATGTATTAAAAATGCATAAATTGTTAGACAGACATCTGCGTCAATTAGCGCAGTGATCAATCGTCTTTAGCTATCCAAATCAGCAGATAAGTGACTGAAATATGAGTCCTGCTTGCTTAGCTATGATAAAGATAAGAAAATTATTCTGTCCGGTCAGATTTTTATTGACGAGCGTAGATAAAGATAATACACTCATAAAGTCAGCTAAATTCTTAATTACGATGTTTAAATTTTTTAATTTATTAGAGTTCAAATATAAATGAATGCTTACTATTTTTACAGGTATTAGCATATCTACAATTAATAACCACTAGCAATGTGCTATATAAAATCATCAAAATGGAGCAAATAGACTAATGGAAAATAAAGAGTTTACAAATATTGAGCTAAGTGTAGAAAATGGGGTTGGATACATAACTATTGATTGTCCACCAGCTAATACCTTAGGCACTTCGACGATAAAAGGGCTATCTGAATGTTTTGCGCATGTCGAAAAAGATCAAAGTGTAAAGGCGATTGTTATTACAGGTAAAGGGAAGATGTTCGTAGCAGGAGCGGATATAAAAGAGTTTACTGAAGCTTTTAATGATCAAGAAAAAGGCAAGATGCTGTCTCAAAATGCACAAGCAGTTATGACTACTATTGAATCGTCTAAAAAGCTGGTCATTGCAGCCATTAATGGTGCTTGTCTAGGTGGAGGCTTAGAGTTGGCAATGAGTTGTCATCTACGGATTGCAGCGAATGAAGCCAAACTAGGTCAACCGGAGCTAAACTTAGGTTTGATACCTGGATTTGGGGGCACTCAAAGGCTTCCACGTATAACTAATAAAGCAAAAGCATTAGAATTAATATTAACTGGCCAGTTCTTAAGTGGAGAGGAAGCTGAAAAAATAGGTTTGGTCAATAAGTCAGTACCCCTTGTAGACTTAATGAACGAAACTAAAAAACTAGCAGAATCTATCGCTCTTAATAAAAGCTCACAATCAATAAAAGCTACCATCACAGCTGTTAATGAAGGTATGGCGACAACACTAGAGGAAGGGTTGAAAATCGAGTCAGAACAATGGGCACAATTATTCACAACTGAAGATATGATGGAAGGTGTTAATGCCTTTATTGAAAAACGTAAGCCAGTATTTAAAGCCTGAGTTAGCTAAAATGATAAATATAACTAATATCCTCTAAAAGCTTAAGCATAATAAACGACTAGATACTAATTATTACTGATGAAAGCCCTTTTGTGATGAATATGAATAGTATTAAGCTGTTCTTTCTATTATAAAAGGGTTTTTAATTTTAAGATCCTAAAATAAATAATTAAGGTGGTAATATAAATGGTAGTTATGACAGAAGTGAAGAATGGTATTGGTTGGATAAAAATAAACCGACCTAAGGTTTTAAATTCTATTAATCTTGAAGTAGTGGCATTAATGACAGAAGCTTTAGAGAAATGGAGAAATGACTCTAATATAATGTTCGTTTGTATCCATGGGGAAGGGGAGAAAGGCTTATGCGCAGGAGGAGATATGCGCAAATTCTATGATTTGAAAGATGAAGACGTTGTATCTTATGCAGAAGATTTTTTTGCAACAGAATATCATCTAGATGCGCTTATACATCACTATGCTAAACCTATTGTGGTCTATATGAACGGTATCGTTATGGGAGGCGGTGTTGGTCTCTCAGTTGGGGCCTCTCACCGAATTGTTACAGAAAGGACAAAATGGGCAATGCCTGAAATGAACATTGGGTTTTTTCCAGATGTTGGGGCAAGCTTTTTTTTAAATCAATTACCTGGATATGTAGGTCGATACCTTGCTTTGACTGCACGTGTCATCAAAGCTAATGACACTATCTATATTGGTGCAGCCGATTATTATATGGAAAGTAGTGAATGGGAGGCTATTCAGGAAAAATGGTTAGAAAGAAAATGGTCACCTGACTTAATTCATCAACAGCTAAATGCAGCAATTAAATCAAATAGTACAAGTGTAATAGAAACTTCACTGCTAAAAAATCTTCAAAAAGAGATAGATCGTCACTTTCAGTATGAAACTGTAGAAGAAATAATAGAATCTCTTCATGGTGAAGCCCTCAAAGGGGATGGGTGGGCAGCTCAAGAAGTACTTAACCTTCTTTCGAAATCACCTACCTCCCTTAAAGTAACGTTGCAACAACTAATAAATGGTATAGGCAAGTCGCTTGATGAATGTCTTGAAATGGAAAAGAATATGGCCATTCACTTTATGGGCACTGCAGACTTCTACGAAGGCGTTCGTGCAGTTCTAGTCGATAAAGACGGCTCTCCTAACTGGGTTCCTAGCAAGTTGGAGGATTTAGATTCCTCTGACATAGAAAAATACTTCTTAATACCCGTCAAAAATTGATAGAAAACATCTACTCAAATCATATTTAACAAAAAATCGGGGGCTTGGAATAGAACTGAAATAGTTCATCTCCAAGCACCCAATTTTCTTGCGGTTGTATTCAGGCGTCTTATTACATCTCTAATGTATAAAATCTAAAGATATCTACAGTACTTTCTCACGATCTAGAGCTGAGTAAATCCAATATTTTAGGAAGGTCTTTACAACTAAGACTAATTAGTATATTTTACTCAAACAGATTGTCGACAATCATACAAGTAGACAATATTGATAAATAGGTGGTTTAGCATGTCTGGTAAGTTTTCCAAGAGTTCTTTAAAGCATCAAATTGCAGAAGAAATTAAAAAGATGATTTTTGAAGGCAAGTTGGTACAAGGTGAAAAGATTACTGAAACTCAAGTTTCTGAAAGCTTGGGCGTTAGCCGCACCTCTGTAAGAGAGGCTGTACTGTTACTTGAGTTAGAAGGCTTACTTATTTCAGAGCCTTATAAAGACACGAAGGTGACGACTATCTCACAAGAAGAGGTTCTTGAGATTTTGATTCCTATGCGTCTTCAAATTGAGACCTTTTCATTGAAAAAAGGGTTTTCAACTTGGGGTGAGGATACAAAATCACAATTCAGTAACATTCTCGAAGATATGAGAAAAGCCATCTTTTATGAAGATTTATCAACTTTCATTGAGCTGGATATTCAACTGCATGGGTTGATAGTACAGTCATCTGGATTAGAGAATGTCATTCGGATTTGGGAGAGTATTGTAAATAGAATCCGCCTTCATTTTTTATATCAAAACAGTCGATCTGGAACGTTGAAAAAATGGCTCACAGAACATGAGGAATTGGTAAATATTTTAGTAAATGGCAGTTCTCTGGATGAAGCAGTCGCTGCATTAAGAGGTCATATCGTAGACACAAATATTCCAGACGTTTATTTACTAGATTAACAGTAAGCTCATTTGATAAGTACGTTCAGAAAACCGTTTAAACCGTAAAGCAAACAAGGATGTTTATGACACTTGAAATTGACAAAATAGATGTGTTTGTCGTCGCAGGACCGGATGCCAAATACAAAACCTCTTCTCATTATTCTGATTTGGTTATCACCAATACCATTGTCAAAATACGGACAACGGATGGTTATGAAGGATTCGGTGCTGCGATTTCTTGGACAGAAGGCGGTATCGATAAAAGTTTGGCAGAGTCTATCCGTCATTTGCTGCCATTTCTGATCGGCAAGTCGGCGCTGCAAAGAGAAGAGCTTTACTCTTTAATGGCCATTCGCTGTGTGCAAATGAAGCCGCAAGCATTGTCACCGATAGATATTGCATTATGGGATTTAGTGGCTAAGTACGCAAACCTGCCACTATACCAAATGCTTGGTGGTGCTAAGAGCAAAATTTTATCTTATGCCAGTACGCCGTTTTTACCCAGTATTCAAGATTATATTGAACACGTTAAAGACTTAAAAAACCAAGGTTATAAGATTATTAAATTCCACACGTGGTGCATATTTGAAAAAGATATGGCTTTGGTAGCAGCGATTGATGATGCATTTAAGGACTCTGGTCTAAAGTTTATGATGGACGTAGAGAGTACTTATAGCAGAGAAGAGGCCTTCAAAGCGGCAAAGATACTAGAAAAGCATGATTACCTTTGGTTTGAAGCGCCGTTACCTGACACCGACTTAGACGGCTATAGAGAGCTAAAATCTCGTGTTGATATTCCAATTTTAGCGGCTGGCAATACCTTACTTCATTTACATCAAATAAAACACGGTATCCAAAATGAGGGTTGGTCAAGTGTCCGTGTCGATGCCACGCTAGCTGGCGGCATCACCCAGACTCAAAAGATAATGGGTATTGCAGAAGCCAACTCCATGACCGTTGAGCTGCAGTCTTGGGGCTATACCTTATCGCAAGCTGCCAACCTACATCTGATGCTGGCTTATAACAACAGCACATATTTTGAGCAAGCAGTTCCCGTAGAACCATTAGAGTTTGGTACATTTACTACGATTAGAACTGACCAAGATGGATATGTACATGCTCCAAAGGGTAATGGATTAGGTATTGAAATGGATTGGACATTAATTGAAAAGTCGAGTCACTTTAGATTAGCTCTAGACTCGACAGGGTGGACAGAGTTCACTTTAGAGTAGATGGTTTTTTTTATTAAAAAGCAATGCTATCCAATGCCTCAGTAGAGTTTATAAATAAGGATGTTCACACGTGAAAATTGTAGATATAGAAGTTATTACACTTCGTGTTCCACCACTAGATGAAGTCTGTGAGTGGGGCGAAGATGCATTTATTGTTCGAGTAATTACCGATAAAGGTTTCATTGGGATTGGTGAAAGTGATACGTCTCCATTAGTAGCAAAGGCAGTCATCGAAGCGCCAAGCTCAAACTTATATTGTACGGGATTAAGAGAGTTATTGTTGGGTGAAAATCCTTTAGAAATTCAAAAGCTCTGGGACAAAATGTATTGGGCCTCTAACTACTTAGGTAGACGAGGTGCAGGTATTCATGCGATGAGTGCGATTGATATTGCATTATGGGACATCGCTTCTCAGTATTACCAAGTCCCTATTCATACATTATTAGGGGGCAAGTACCGTGAAAAAATTCGTGCATATGGAACCTTTATACCTGTTGAAAACATTGACGATAATAAAGTAATCGCTAGAAAACTAAAAGAAAAAGGGTTTACCAGTCTGAAATTTGGCGGTGGAATCTTAGGCGATGATCCAGTTACCGATTATGCATTGGTTAAAGCTGTGCGTGAAGAATTAGGCGATGATTTTGAGTTGCAAATTGATTTAGCTTCTAAATGGGGAAGTTATAGTCATTCAGCAGGTATGTTCCAAAAGCTGAAGTCGTTTAACCTAAATTGGATAGAGGAACCTGTATTAGCCGATGATATGAAGAGTTATCTGAGGTTAGCAAAACTTGCTGTGACCAAGATTGCTGGTGGAGAGTCACTAACGACACGCTATGAGTTTGATGATTTCATAAAACAAGCTCAGCCGGATATTATCCAGCCTGACATCACCCGTTGTGGAGGCATAAGTGAGTTACGCATTATCAATGATATCGCTGAAATGAATGGCGTCAAAATGGTTCCACATGGGTTTAGCACAGGAATTCTGTTGGCAGCTACAGTACAGTTTTTAGCGGCGACAAAATATGGCGATTTGATTGAGTATTCACAGAGCTCTAGCCCACTATTCACGTCATTGGTTAAGAATGTAATTCCGTTAGAAGATGGGCATGTGAAGGTTCCAGATACCATCGGACTCGGTGTTGAAATCGATGAAACAATATTAGAGCTATATAAAATTTAAAACCATCAACTGGGTTATGAATAAAAACCTAAAAGGAATTGGGTGTCGTCATGAGTAGAAAGGTAGATAAATTATTAATATCAGTAAGTATCGCGTTAGTCGTGATTGTCGTGGGCGCTTTGTATCTTCAACCAGAGCAATCACAGACTGTTGCTAGTCTTATTTTTGGAAAGCTGACGACATGGTTTGGATCGGTTGTACTGCTATTCACTTTCCTAGGCGTCTTGCTGCTTACCTTTGTTGCAACCAGTAAATATGGCAGAATTCGCTTAGGTAATGAGCAGCCTGAGTATTCAAATTTCAAGTGGGTCTCAATGATGATCGCTTGTGGGCTTGGATCAGCAACTGTTTACTGGGCATTTATAGAGTGGGCTTACTACATTCAAACGCCAGGTCTTGGTATTGAAGCAAATTCTCAAAAAGCTTTTGAGATGTCATTACCATACAATATGTTCCATTGGGGCGTCAGTGCATGGACGCTTTACGCCCTAGTAGGACTTCCCATCTGCTATCATTTATATGTTAGAAAAAATACCGGTCTCAGTTTAAGTGCGATCGTTAGTTCTATTACCGGAATTAAACAAAATGGTGTTTTTGGCCGCATTATTGATGTCATATTCATATTTATTTGCTTTGGTGGTTTAAGTATTACTTTAGGTGTTTCTGTACCGCTCGTAAATAATGTGTTGAGCAATGTACTGGGTATAGAGCCAACATTTACAATGAATATTGTATTGATCCTTATCATCTCTATTGTGTATTCACTAAGCTCTTATGTGGGTTTGCAAAAAGGTATGTCGAATATTGCAAATCTCACCACAAAATTAGCATTAGTCTTATGTGTAGGGATTTTAGTATTAGGACCGACCACTTTTATTATTGCTAATACTACAAACTCTCTTGGTCTTATGATTCAGAACTTTGTACAAATGAGCTTATTTACAGATCCCATTGGTAAAACTGGATTCCCTCAATCGTGGACCATATTTTATTGGTTGTATTGGATCACTTATGCGCCCTTCACAGGAATTTTCATTGCGAAAGTTTCAAAAGGCAGAACCCTGCGATCAGTGATTATCAATACTTTAGTTAGTGGTAGTGCAGGTTGTTTCTTATTTTTCGGTATCATTGGTAGTTTGACTATCGAGCGGCATTTAGCGGGACTGGTTGATGTTGTAGGGATGCTAGGCGCAGGTCAAGATAATGCTGCCATTATATCAGTACTACAAACGCTACCATTCAGTAGTGGATTTATGATTTTATTTTGTGCCATCTCTGTTTTATTCCTTGCTACTACTTTAGATGGTGCGGCATTCACAATGGCTTCTACTGCAACGCCAAAACTACAAGAGAATGAAGAGCCGCATCCAGTAAACCGTCTTTTCTGGTGTGTCATGTTGGCTTTAGTGCCGTTGACCATGATTTTTATCGGAGCTAATTTAGATACGATAAAAACAAGTGCAATTATAACGGGCGTTCCTATTGTCTTTATTATGATGGTAATGATTATTGGATGGATGAGATGGATGGTTAAAGACTTTGGTGATGTGCCATCTGACCAGATTCCTGAGGTATGTGCTTCTGGTATCAAACAGTCACAGCCAAGGGCATTGGATGAAAATGGACAGGTTATTCACCTATCTAAATAAAAATCATAATTTTTTAAGCGGCAGATTACTTGAGCTATGCTGAAGAAACCGTAGAGATAAACTTGGTAAACTAAGCGTATTAATCGGAGTTTATCATGACCAAGAAAGTAAGAATATATAGCGCAAAATTTACAGCCGAAGCCGTCAAGAAGAGAGCAGGTAATAACGGTAATATCTCAGCTACTGCAAAGCAGCGCGACATTGCTACGCAAACCTGATAGAGGTTATTTTTGCATTGAGGTGAATAGTCGCATTTTAAGTATTAAATTTATGTGATATATCAGCATCTATAATTTTAGAGAGTTTAATATTTGACTATTGCTCTGATGACTTTAGTCTCCAGTATAGACAATGCGGATAAATCATCATGATGATGAAGGCTCCATTTTGAGAGCATATAAACAGGGAATAGTTTATGAGAAAGTTCAGCGGTAATATTTGGCATGTGTTCACGATAAGCGTTTTGGCGGCTAGCTTGATCGGCTGTAGTAGTAATAACCGTCTATCAATCCAGTCTAATAACATAGTAGTTGATACCAAGGACCGTATGGCAGTAAAGTCCATTACTGTATTCGGCGATAGTTTCAATGATGTTGGCACATATAAAACAGCTACAGGCAGCTCAGCTAACCCTGGAAAGGCAACAGTCAACCCTGGGAATGTTTGGGTTGAGAACCTTGCTACGCATTACGGATTGAGCTTAAAGCCTAATCGTTCACTAACAATGGATAAGGACGCAAGCTCTGGTGCCACCACACAGGTCGGCACAGCTATGGTGCTTGGTGGTAATGGTTATGCTGAATCCGGTGCCCGCGTAGTAATGCTCCCAAGTCAAAGTGGTGTTGGTAATAATCAACTGGTCGCTCCAGTAAAGCAGCAAATAGCAAACTATATTGCTGCCAAGGGCAAATTTTCTGATAATGAGCTCGTCGTTGTCGATGGTGGTACCAATGACACATATGCTCAGTTCAGTGCTTTATGCTTCGGTACCGATGACAATGGTCTTGGCACTGGGAACACAACATTGCTTATTGCCGACGAACAAATTATAGCCGCTGCAAATGCTCAGCTAGACAACATTAAGAGGATAGTAAACAATAATGCGTCTCTTGTATTAGTTGGTGCTGCTGCCGATTGGAGCAACACCCCTTTCGCGACCCAATATCTTAATGCAGCGTACCAAGCTACCAACTGTTCCACACCGGTGAGTGCACAGCAAATAACTGACTGGACTAAACGTTTTAACCAGATCCTTAAAAATGGCGTCGCCGATTTACCCGACGTAATTTATATGGATATGTGGAAGCCTATGAATGATGCTATTGCTAACCCTAGTAAGTATGGCTTGGTGAATGTAAGTAAATCGGCATGCGTTAATACAAAACCGACCAGTTCAGGCGTCTTTTGTACGCAGGATACTTTGGCGACATCTGATGCAGCACAAACTTGGCTATGGTCTGACTCTTTCCATCCGACACCGCGTGGTCATCAGATCATTTCAGATTTAGCACTAAGATTGTTGGAACCTGTGGCAATGAAGACGCAGTAGGTAACTCTTGTCTTTTTCTTAAGTCTATTACAGTAATTATGTATTGCACAGACCCCAATATCTACAATATCAGCTAAGAAAAAATTATAAGTCCGCCTCTTAACGCTATGTAGTCAATAGCGTTAAGTCCGCTCTTAGATAGCTTTTAGACAAGTTTATGCAGAGAGTAGACCTCTTGCAAAAGTAGCAAAGGATTTTACAATAACCAATACATTCACAACTGGCTAAGAACCATGCCAAACATTGACCCCTGCCGTCAAATCCGTATAACTAAACTTGGGAGATTTTAGTTACGCAGCCTGACGATAATAATCAAACCACACCTGTTTTGGCGATTTATAGCCTAAACCCTTTTGAATTCTCGTTTGGTTGTAGTACAACTCGATATATTTAATGATATCGGTAATGGCGGCAAATCTGGTCTTATAGTCCTGATGATATATCAACTCATTCTTTAATACACCCCAGAAGCTCTCTATGGGTGCGTTGTCGAAACAGTTGCCTTTACCCCTCATTGAGCCTTTGAAATGATGCTTGATGGTTTTGTGATAGGCATGACTGCAATACTGGCTGCCTCTGTCAGAGTGCACAATCAATCCTTGGCTTGGACGTTTATTCTTGATGGCCATATTCAATGCTTTGCGTACTAAATCTGCTGTCATGCGCTTATTAATGGCGTAGCCGACCAGCTCTTTGGTGTATAAATCTTTGACTCCAGCTAAATACAACCAGCCCTTATTGGTCCAGATATAAGTAATATCACTGACCCACGATTCATTAGGTCGCTTAGCATCCAATTGCTGATTTAGTATGTTTGGATAGACAAGCTTATTGTGATCGGAGTCCGTGGTGACTTTGAAACATTTATGGCGACGGCATTTAATGCCATGTTCTTCTTTAATTCTTCTGACCATATACAGGCTAATATTGTGCCCATGCTCTATCAGCTTTGCGTGCAGTCGATCAGCACCATAACGCTCGCGATTTTCACTGTGAGCGGCTCTAACCAGTAGCTCAGACTGTTTACGATGTATCTGTTGCTCACTAATATCACGATTTATCCAGTCGTAAAGCTTGATGGCTTAACATTTAACACGCGGCACATAGTGGTGATGTAAAATATCTGTTGATTATCTTTGATAAAGACGTACCTGATTGGCTGTACTTTGCAAAGTACGCCGTCGCCTTTTTTAGGATATCTCGTTCCTCTTCAGCTACTTTAAGCTGACGCTTGAGCTGCTTTATTTCCTGAATACCTGCCATAAGCTCAGGGTCATATTGTTCTGTACAAATAAACTTGCCTTCATTATCTTTGTTCTGCCAATTGGATAGCGTTTGCATCGCTATTCCTAACTGCCAAGCAATCACACTAAAGTTACCGCTATTATCTGCCATCTTTTTGACAGCTTCTGCTTTGAATTCCTTACTGTATAGCAGAATTGGTTATGTATCACTTTTTGAATTTGGAAAGCTATATTATGATAATCTTAATCTGTTAGATGAAGCTGCCTTACTCAAGTAAATCAACCTCCGATATAGTCGGGGCGGTTCAGAGCTCGTATACGTTCTTATCAATGATATAGAGTAATAGGCATCCAGAAGGGTTATTGCTTTTACTTTGAGCTGATTGTCACTTGGTGGCGAATACTTCTGTACCTAACGTAGTTCAAGCACATTCGCATTAATGAGGAAGTCGGCTAAGCTACCAACAATCGATTGATGAGTAATTTGGTTATTAGGTGATGATTAGGAATGACAGATTATTCAGAGGGATTATTGTGCCGTATGAAAATAGTAAACTTAACAATGATGAGTAGAACAAGTTTATCAAACAGTTTAACTAGCGACATGGTTTAATACGTTAAGCTCGATTACAAATACAATAGGATCAGTGATAGTTCTGTACATTTCTTAAGACAGCTTAGCTAGTAAATGTATTAGTGTTGATGAAGATGATTTTATGAATAGGCAGTACGTATGAGAATTAATCGATCATCAACCAAACTTACTAACAATTTACTATCTAATCATGATTCCATGAAGTTATTGTACGGTAGCCTTAGTTTAACATAATATACATTATGCGAAAACAAACCAACGGTTTTATAATTTGGGCACATCATATTTTGTATAATGCTATTTGCTAATCATCCCATTGATTTCTATCAGCAGTTATTTGATGTCGATATATTGGTTTCTAATTAAGGACAGTTTTTAAGCAAATGCGCTCGTAAAGATGTTCCATCCTCATCTAAGATTACATCCGCCACTTGGCACGCAGAATTATCACAGGACAATTCATAATAAACATCATGGCCATGCGCTAAGCTGACTTGGACCAAGCCTCTGGTTGTCACTGAAAATTGCTTGTCTTGTGCATAATCAGGATCTTGAGAATTCCACAAGACATCATAACCCACATGACAGGATGTTTTCGCTTTAGCAAAGTAATCTTGCTCACGCTGCATGGCAGCCTTCAGATCCGGATTGGCATATTGTTGTAATACCACTGGGTTATCCATTCCTTCATTATTCATATCCTGCTGGTACATCTTAACGACAGTATCGATTTTCATGGCAAAAGCTGTCTGTAACGGCTGCGTTAGATTAGCAGTAGCCGTGATAGCAGAAAACCCTATTGTGAGCATCATTATAGAAAATATCATTTTTTGCATGGCACCCTCCATGAAATATGACGTTTTAAGTGTTATATTCATTAAATCACATATAAACTACTACTTTACTGCTTAATTGTGTCTATCGAGTTTATTAAAAAACATTGTTTACACAGCACCATTATAAACTTTGATGCGTTATTAGTACTATTGATTGGTAAATATACATTGGATCTAGTATGTGTTTTAGAATGACTTAAATAAGCTGCGATAAGGATATTGTTATGATGCCATCTACTCGTTCTAACATTTTTCAGTCTTATCTTTATAAGCTATCAACCGCGGCGGGTTTTGGTTTAGTGCTAGCAATCACAGGGTGCCAATCTTCTGCTGAATCCAACGCCAGCACTCCAAATCAATCAACTGGCAACCCATCTGTACCTATAGTCTCAGATATGAGCCAGCAAACGCTCAAACAGCAAGCACTGCGTATCCAGCGCGCTCTTGCCAATAATGATTTTTCTAGAATCACAGATGATATTCACCCAACTCGTGGCGTACGTTTTTCGATGTATGCCTACGTAAGGACTGATACGGATAAAGTCTTTAGCCGCGAGCAGTATGCTCAGTATTTACAACAATCAAAAATTCGTTTCACTTGGGGCGAAAAAGACGGTACTGGCGAGGCATTGGTGGTACCACTACCAGAATATCTAAGAACTTGGATTGATGCTAAAAAATATAATAATGCGCGTATAACTATCAACGAGTTTGAATCTCGCGGCAATATGGTTAATAACGTCAATGAGGCTTATCCAAAATCAGATGTGGTAGATTTTCATTATAAAGGGACAGCTGAATATGATGGTATGGATTGGCGTGGTATGCGCTTAGTATTTGATGACTATCAAGGGAAACGCTACTTGATTGGTATCGTCAACGATAGATGGACAGTGTAATAAAAAGATTAAGCGTTTGATTCATTAGAAATATTTTATGATATTAGGGCAATGCATCGTTTATGGTGCACCGCCCTTTTTGTTTACTTCAACTATTATATATTTACTTTTTGATATACATAAATCTTACGGTCTTGGCTCAAGTGGCGATTGCCGAAAAAACTTCACCATTATCTCGTAAATATCAGGATAAGCATCAATCAGCTTTTGCGGCGTCTCAAAAAATACTTCACTCAGTACCGCGAAAAATTCCGCAGGATTGGTCGCGCCATAACGGTCGAGACCTGATTTATGATGGCTTTGAAAATCCTCAAAATCTCGCGTCATAATTTCAGTCCAGCGCGCAGGATCCATATCCGGTTGCAGCGGCGGAAAGCCATTAGCACGACCATTTAGCATATCAAGTTTATGCACAAACTCATGAATGACCACGTTGTGACCATCGCGCTCGCCTGAGTGTTTAGCATCCTTCCATGACAGAATAACAGGACCACGCAGCCACGCTTCGCCGCTACGGTGCTGACTGCCCTCATGGACAACCCCCAACTCATCCACGGTGGTGGTTTCGCTTTTGTAAGAACCCGGATAAATAATAATGGCCGACCAGCCAGCGTACCATTCAAGGCTTAGGTTTAAAATAGGCAGGCAAGCTTGTAAGGCGATAGACTGCCTAACCGCATCGGTAATCTCAAAACCCTGCGCGCCAGTAATTGACTTATCCGCCAAAAACAACGTCGCCAGCTCAAAGAGACGTGTTAGCTCCTCTTCGTTCAACCTATCAAGTATGACAATACGCTGAGCCGCTTGCAGCCAGTCACCACGGGTAAACTCGCTGTTATCTAAGATACGCTGCTCGCGCCAGTCTTTTATCATGCTAAACATATTGAATTTCCTTTAGTTTTGTCGTTAGACTGTACTTTTTATTATTGGCGTTATGCGTTTTATGGGGTTAAGTGGTGCTGACAATAAGCCTATTTATCAAGATTCTAACGACAACATATTCATAATCAGTTTAATCAAGGTTTCTTTTTGGTTGGGGTCAGATTCAGCGACCAATAACGTTAATGCGGCAAGCCCCGTGTTATTAATAACCATGTCACCTTTATCATTGAGCAGTCGATTATTACGATGCAGAAAATCTACAAACAAAAAAGCGCCGCTGCGTTTATTGCCATCGGTAAAAGGATGATTTTTGACCATAAAGTACAGCAGATGCGCCGCTTTACTCTCGATGGTCGGGTATGCAGGCTCGCCAAACACCGTCTGCTCTAAATTACCCAATACGCTGTCCAACCCATCACCGCGAGGCTTGGCAAATAACTCAGTCGCCTCGCCCCTTGCTATCAGCTGCGCTTTCAAATCCGTCAGTGCTGCCATTGCCTCAGTCGGACTGGGTAAGATACCGCCATCTTCTCCTGCAGGATTATCAAGCAAACCTTCATCATAGCGCTGTAACCATAAGAATGTCTGTGTATAACGGCTGATAATCTCAACCAAGCCGCGACCTTCATCGGTTTTAAGCTCGGGACTTTGCGCGGTTTTTCTGATCAAATTTAATGCTTGTTGTAGCTCGCTTGAGTTTTTATCAAAGCGCTCTTGATTGAGCGTATAGCCTTGGACCAAGTATTCACGTAGGCGCTGGGTTGCCCAGCGTCTAAACTGCACACCTTGAGGGGACTTGATGCGATAGCCTACTGAGATAACCACATCTAAGTCATAAAAAGTCACAGGGCGATCAGAATTTGCAATATGCATTTTTTGCATATTGCTTTTTTCAGCAATCTCTTCATCGTTTATAGCATTGGCAATATGACGTGAAATCACTGACTGGTCACGACCAAACAACTCGGTCATTTGTGCTTGCGTGAGCCAAACAGTCTCTTGCTCGAAGCGAACGTCTACCTGCGCCTCTCCATCAGCGCTTTCATAAATCTCTACTTTTGCTGTTTTATCATTCGTCGCATCAGTCATCTTGGTTTTTCCTTAACTTAATATACGCGCTTATGCTCAATTCATAAATCATACAGCGACTGCATGACAGAGTACATAACAATGACTATCCTGTACCTGGAGTATCTCGCGGCGTATAACCGAAATGCTGCTTATAAATGCGTGCAAAGTAACCTTGGTCACCATAATCGACTCTATGCGCCACTTCATCGATGGTTACGTAACTTTTGGTTTTTAAAATATGGTTGGCCTGCTTTAAACGTAGCTCTTTTACCCATTCCGAAAAACTATAGGGCAACTCAGCAAACAGTTTATGCAAGTATCTGACCGATATATGACAAGTAGCAGCGACCATCGCTGGGGTTAAAGCGGGGTTTTCTAGGTGCAGATAGACGTAATGCTCGATGCGCTTTAGATGCACCGACTGTATGGATGAGCTGGTACTCATCATTACCTCTTTCGGGGTACTCAATGTCAATACAATAAGGTTAAGCAGCTGCTGCTCTAGGATTTTTATCTCTAAATCACCCAGCTGATTGTTATGAATAAGCGCCAGTATTTGACCAATTTGAAATACTAGCAACCTGCCAGCACCTTCATCAACAGTTAAGCTGCGTGTAAACTGCCGCTCTATGGCACCCATTTGCAGCGTAAGTAATGCGAGCGGCACTTTAATCACATACAGTGATGCTTCGTGCAGATGATAAAACTCATAAGGTAAGCTGGACAGTTCAATAAAGAATTGATCGAGTTTAGAGGTCAGCTGCCGTCCTTTTTGGGTAAAACGAACGTCGCCTGTCATAGGAAAAGTCATTAAAATACTGTCATCAATATAGCCAGAGCTATGTCTGCCGCGATTATAGTGCACAGTATTAGCATGATAGTGCGAAACACCTATCTCTAGAAGCTTAGCATGTTGCAAAAAACCAGAAAACTTATTCGGTTGCCGAAAACTGACATCAAGATCAAAGTAAGTCTCATTGATGGTATGTTGCCAATCGAAGGCACCTAAGGTTTGTATGCGATCCGTTGCTGGCATCTCTAACCCTGAGGGGCTTAGAAGATTTTTATTCATTGATAAATCATGTGCAGCGATGTCGTTTGTCTGACCTGCCTGCAAATGTAAGGTTTGATGAGAGGTATTTTGATAACGATTTGGCTTTTGATTTGCATTCATCCTTGAACACTCAATATATGGTATACAACTGTACTGATATCCTATCAGTTATTCATCAATAATCCTCTTGTATATCATAAAATAAAAAAGGATTTAGGCATTAAGTGCTCTTTAATGCCTAAATCCTTGAGTTAGTTTTTCTTTATAACCTGCTTTTATAGACTTGCTTTATGCTGCTCGCGTCAGCTTATAAGTCCCAGTCTCATGCAGCTCTGCTTGCCAGCCATTTTTAATGACCACAGTAGTGGTTGGCTCTTGGATAAGCGCAGGGCCTGTGACCAATGCACCAGCACCGAATTTCTCACCGTCATAGATAGGCGTATCAATCCAGTCATAGGACTGATCAAACAGCATCTCGCGGCTACCCGTTTTAGCATTACTGATATCCCCTTGCTGCGGCACAAGGCTCGGTAGCTTTGGCTTACTGATCTTACCAATTACCGACACTTCAATGTTGACCAGCTCGACGTGACTATCACGCTCATCATAGGTATAAAGCTCACGATGGCGATGATGGAACAACTCTAAGATGGTGTTGACACTATCAGCATCGAGCTTACCATTCGGTATCAGTACGTTACACTCATGCACCTGCCCGACGTAGCGCATCTCCATAGTGCGCTCGATGATGATATCATCTTCTGCAAAGCCATCTTCTAGCAGCTTTTGCACGCCCAAACTTTCTAGCTCATGTAAGGTGGCATTGAGTGACTGTAGCTCTGAATCTGGCGCAATAATCATCATTTTCGTGGCCAGATAATTATATTTGATATCAGAGATGATTTGACCAAAGGCGCAGAGACAAGAGGCAATCTTTGGTATCAAAATAGTGCCAATACCCATCTCTTCTGCCAAGTCGACAATATGCATGCCAGCAGCACCGCCGGCACAGATAAGCGCAAAGTCGCGAGGGTCATAGCCTTTTTCAATGGTAATACGGCGAATACCGTTTGCCATATTCTGGTTGACGATGGCACTGATACCAAAGGCTGCATGTGCCAAGTCAATCTTTAGTGGATCGGCGATATGTTTTTGTACCGCTTGTAGCGCTTTGTCTTTATCCAAGGTAACACAGCCGCCAAGCACCGCATCCGGCTCAAGATAGCCTAAAACCAGATTGGCATCGGTCACCGTTGGCAACTCACCGCCTTTACCATAAGAGGCAGGACCTGGGGTCGCGCCAGCACTTTGTGGACCGACCTCCAACATACCAAAATTATTTACATGACCAATAGAGCCGCCACCTGCGCCCAGCGTTTCGACATGAATCATCGGTACACCAATACGATTGCGTAAAAAATCAATATCACGGTTTAGGCTGGTTCGGCCAGATTTGGCCATGGTGATGTCAAAAGACGTACCACCCATATCGACGGTAATAATATTATCAATACCAAAGGCGCTGGCAATATATAAACCGGCTTGCGGTGCTGATGCGGGTCCTGAGTTGATGGCATTAACCGCGCGTTCGCGCATGATGTTACCGACCGCAAGCCCGCCATTTGACTGAAAGTAACGAACGGGCTGCTCAGCGCCGAGTGCCTTAAAGTAATCATCAATCTTATGTACATAAGACGCCATAACCGGGCTCAAATAGGCATTAACCAGTGTCGTTGAGGTACGCGTATATTCCTTAATCTGCGGATATACTTCACTACCGCAGCAGACAAACACCCCCGGCATATGCTGCTCAATCAGCTCTTTGGCACGCTGTTCATGCTGAGTATTGCGGATAGACCACACAAAAGAGATGGCAACCGCTTGCACGTCTTGCTGTTTTAACACTTCAATCGCATCGAGGATATCTTGCTCATGTAACGGCTCGTGTTCGGTGCCGTCTGCCAAGATACGACCACGGATAGGAAAGCGGCGGTCACGCGTAGCAATCTGCGGCGCTGGCGGGTAACTGGCATCATAGCGATGCCCTTCTTCTTTGTGCCCTAAGCGTATCTCGATACTGTCTTCATGCCCTTTGGTACATAGCAAGCCCACTTTCACGCCCGTCATCTGAATCAGTGCGTTCAGTGCAACCGTCGTACCATTAATACACAAATCGCAGGCTTGAATGATGTCCTCGATAGGACGGTTAAATTTGTTGGCAATTTGCTGTAAACCATTGGCAATGGCTAAGGTGCCATCCTCTGGGGTCGATGGAGCTTTAAACAGATGAATGTCACCGGTTTTTTCTGCCAAGACAAAATCTGTAAAAGTCCCGCCAGCATCAACGCCAATACGAAAATCGTTGTTCATAAGTCATCCTTAACTCAATCATGAAAGTTCAATGTGTGTTTTATGCGGTTATCTGGCGGCGTAAGTACTCAGTCTCAGCTTTATTGAACGCTAGAGTTTCTGGGTCAATTACCACGCCGTATTCAATCTTTGCCGCAGAGATTGAGATAATCCTTTCTTTTACATCCTTGATGACCGCTTGAATATCGCGATCAAATGAGCTGCCGTAGCCGCCACCACCCGGATTGGTATTGCGCGCGCGTTCACCCGGCGTGATTTCCGTAACGGTGTTTTTTCTATATAAGTCCGTTTGTCCGTCTTTATGTAGTATCTCTAGACGCCCAACTTTGAGCTCAGGTGAGATTTGTTCCGCACCGCCGGCGCCCATAGTAGGATGCTGACGACCTTCGCCAAAGGCAATAACCGTCATGGTATGGTCTAATGGCTCAACTTCCCAAACCGTACCACAACCGCCGCGGTACTCGCCAGCGCCGCCACTGTCTTCTGCCAAGCCATACTTATGAATTAAGATAGGATACTGGTACTCTAACAGCTCAATATCTCCCGAGCTTAGCGCCCCAAAGCAGCTCAATCGCCCACAAGCATGCCAGCCATCCATTTGCTGGGTGGCACCTGCGCCTGAAATAATAGACGCCAAAATCATGGTGACGTATTGCTCGCCAGTCTTTGGGTCGATACCAGCGATATTAATCCCTGATGAATGTCCCCAAGAGGCGGTAACGCGCTCAGGTGCTGCTGCTTCAAATGCCATACGTACCGCATCAGTTAAAGTTTCCATCGGCGTGGTCGTACAGTTGACATGCGGCGCCGGTTCTTTGGCATTACATAAGGTGCCATGCTCGCCCAAATCAACGGTCACACAGCGATATAAGCCTTCGTTATACGGCGGCTCTACTTGGGCAAACATCATCAGCCCAAGTAATACCCCTGACATCGAGTTACCAGCATAAGAGTTGATAAAGTAAGGGACTTGCGGCGGACTGGTGATTTTAATATGCACGTCGCTGTCTTTGATAACGATATCAGCGCTGATGGTCATATCACCCAAGCCATGACCTGAGTCTTCTAACACCGCCTCGCCATGATAATCGCCATCTGGGATAGAGGAGATTAATGAGCGCATATGGTGGTCAGCCATGTTTTTTAGCTCTTCAATCGCACCGCGTACTGTTTCAACACCGTATTTGTCTAGCAGCGCAATCATATTACGCTCGCCGACGGCACACGCCCCATATTGAGCATTGAGATCGCCTTCTTGATTACGGCGTGAACGCATATTACTGTGTATGAGGTTAATCACATCACGACGTCTGACGCCTTTTTCCCAAATCTTAATGGGCGGAATGCGTAAGCCTTCGGCATATATCTCTTTGGCGTCAGGGTTATATCCTGCTGGTACAGGGCCACCGATATCAGTGACATGACCTTTACAGACTGTCCAAAAGACCAGCTCACCTTTATAAAATACCGGCTTATACATACAGCAATCTAGGATATGGCTGCCCATCATCACAGGATCGTTATGATAAATGACGTCGCCTTCATGAATGTCATCACCATAATATTCGGCGACGGCTTTCATGGCGGGCATGAGTGAGCCTAAATGAATGGGAATATCTTGCCCTTGCAAAATCATCTCAGGCAAATGATCAAACAGCGCATTGCTATAGTCATGGGCTAAGTTAAAGACACTCGAACGGGCGGTTTTTTCTAAGGTGGTTGTCATCTCACGCTGCGCCGTTTCTAGGGCACCACGTACGACAGACAAGGTAATAGGATCTATAGAGGGGTGAGCGTTGCTCATGAAAGACTCCTTGTCGAGAAATTTGGGTCAGAAGAAGCGCATTTATATAAGAGAAATAAGAGAATATACCGGTCTATATGACCATTTATCCTTACCCTTCAGCGCGCGCTTTATCTGGCTTATCATCTATCCTAATGATCAAGCTTTTTCACTATAGCGAGGTTTTGGCAAAATAGATTGACTGTGCGTGCAGAGTTTTTGACTGTGAGTGTACAGCTGTATCAATAAGTGGCCTGTTTTCATCTTATTATAGTGGGATATAAAGCGTTCAGAATAAAAAAAAGAGCAATGCTTCATATGTGATGCACTGCTCTTTTTGTCTATTCTTACTAACCCTATAGGAAGCTATAAGTTATTTATTACTATGCGTGAGCAGGCTTCCTGCCTAGGCCCATCTTCACATTAGCCAATATCAATCCAGATAAGATGAGCATCATCGCCAGCATCTTCCACCATGTCACCACCTCTCCTGTGAACAGCACTGAGGTCGCCATACCGAATATGGGCACCAGTAGAGCAAAGGGCATAACCTTGGAGGCAGTATTTTGCGCCAGCAGATGTGCCCACAGTCCAAAGCCAATCAGGGTTGAGATATAGACTATAAAACCAAGCGATAGCCAAGACTTGAAGGATGCCTGCGTGAACGTCGCGAATTGCCATGCTTCAGTTTCGAATAGTAGAGAAGATAACGTCAAAATCACACAGGCGATCAGACCGCCCCATACCACCAGTGCTAGCGCCGACAGTGCCGATGTCTTATTTGAAGCTTTGTTGTTGCTATTGACAGGCAAGGCAGTAGAAATATTACTGGTACTCTGCTGCGTTGAGGCCTGTTTTGAAGCAATATTTCCAAAGCTCCAGCCTATGGCTGCAATCAAGATGCAGATAAAGCCAACCAAGGGCATATCACCGCCAAGGTTTAACGCAATGACACCCAGTCCTAGCACACCGACTACCATACCGATGATCTGCATGCGACTCACTGCTTCACCCAGTATGACAAAAGCCAGTAATACGGTAATAAAGATCTGAACTTGCAACAACAGCGCTGTCAATCCTGCCGATGCACCCAAATGCATGGCGGTGAATACAAAAGCATACTGCATGACAAAGGTGCCTATCGCATAAATAAATAGCGTACGGTTGAATTTAGGCGGCTTGAGGAATAAAACCAACGGCACGGCAGTAAAGAAAAAACGTAGCGCAGTTAACATTAGTGGCGGAAAGCTTTCAAGCGCCCAGGCAATAAAGGTAAAGTTTACACCCCAAATAAAGGCAACCAATACAGCTAGAGCGATGTGTAGAAGGGTCATATGCTTATCCTAGAATAGCTATTATTAGTTGTTATTAATGTTTGAATCTTAAGAATCAACTATAGTCTAAATACCCATAACAGACCCGATACAGTTTTACTAATGGTGAACAAAGTGTATAGTTACTCTTAACGTTACAATTAATCATTATATTGAAGAGATAAGCACATTCATTATGGTCGAAACCTATACGCTCAATCCAAATTTAACCAAGACTGCCGCCGTCGCTGAATGGTTACAGCAGCGTATTGACTGGCAGATTTACTTGGCCAATCAGCGTGTTCCCTCGGTGCGAAAGTTAGCGAAACTATTAAATATATCAACCTTTACAGTGGTACAAGCTTATGAGCAGTTGGTGGCTACCAACGTATTAATCGCCAAACCCAGCTCGGGCTATTATGTCAATACGCAAGTAAAAGTAGTTCAGCCAAATGATGATAAAAGAGTGGTCGTTAAGCACCCAGTAATAGACACGCGCTGGCTGGTACAGCAGGTCTTTAGTGATATTCCGCATCATCGCTCGCCAGGGGTGGGAACATTACCGAGAGACTGGATACGTAATGATAAGATGGAATGGGCCATACGGCAGGTCACCCAGCAAGCCGATAGCTTTATCTATGATTATGGCAATGTTCACGGCTATCTACCGCTGGTTCAACACCTACATACGCTAGGCATGCAAACTAATGCTGACCATGTGATTACTACAGCAGGAGTGTCGCAAGCCGTGACCATGGTGGCGCGGCTTCTTACTCAAGCTGGGGATACAGTGGTCGTTGATGGGCCGGGCTGGTATTGGCTATCGAGTTGCCTGCAACAACAGGGTTTAAACGTCGTCTCTGTAGAACGTGACCATCAAGGGCCTAATATCGAGCACATGCAAAGGCTATTTGCCACGCATCGTCCTAAGCTATATTTAACCAACAGTGTGCTACATAATCCGACTTCTTATAACCTGCATCCTGCGCGAGCGCACCAAGTGCTCAATCTTATTCATGAGTACGACGCTTATATTTTTGAGGACGATTTATACGCTGCATTCGTACCAGGTGGTCAAGTATTGCGTTATGCCAGTCTTGACCAGTTTGAACGGGTTTTTTATGCAACAGGGTTTTCAAAGTCGATGGCGTCCGGCTGGCGTGTCGGCATGTTGGTCTGTCCTGATAAGCATATTGATGATGTATTACGTATGAAAACCTTAAGCAATTCAAATACGCCAGAATTTGGTGAACGAGTTTGCCATCATTTATGGACGCATGGTGAGTATCGTCGGCAGATTAAAAAAGTGCAGCAGCATTTATATAGCGCTCATGAAAGAATGCGCAACGCATTACCAAAGATAGGACTTATCTACCCTGAGCATACACAAGCAGGTCTCTTTGTTTGGGTAGATACGGGGCAGGATACGAGCCAGCTGGCACTAGATGCCTACAAAGAAGGCTGGCTGGTCGCACCGGGGCAATTGTTTTATCCAGATGCGCGCGCCTCAAACCATCTGCGCCTAAATGTATCAACAACTGGAGATGAGTTTTTGAGGTGGTTGGGTGATTATTTGGATAAAAGCTGTCAATACTGATAAAAATGCTATTACCCCACCACCAGCCGCATCATCTGCGTACTGATATAACCGCCAAAGGTACCCACGGCATAGCCTAAAATACCCAAAAATACCCCAACTGGCGCTAGTGATGGGTGAAATGCCGTGGCAACAATCGGTGCCGATGACGCGCCGCCAGTATTGGCATTGGAGCCGACCGCCAAAAAGAAAAACGGCGCACGAATTATCCTAGCGACCGCAAAAATAATCACGACGTGAATGCTCATCCAAAGCAAACCAATTAGTAGCAGTCGCCATTGTGAGACGATACCGGCGAGATTGATTTGCATACCAATAGCAGCAATCAATATGAAGATAAAGACGGTACCAATTTTTGAAGCACCAATATGATCAAGTCTGCGTATTTTAGTGAAAGAGAAGACCACGCCGATTAACGTGATGATCACTACCATCCAAAAAAACGAGCTGGCAAAGCTGTACTGTACCGCCCAGCTATAAGGCGCAAAAAAACCTGCAATCTGCCCACCAATAAAGTGTGCGACACCTACCATAGCAAAGCATAAGCCAAACATCACCATCAAGTCATTTAAAGTCGCTGGACGAGCATTGTCACGCTCATAGCTCTCAACGGCTTTGACGACCTTATCAATGCTACTGCTATCCGCCCGTAAAAACTTGTCAATCTTTTCACTGTGTTTTGCCAATACTAAGATAGCCAATAACCACAGTGAAGCATTGGTGGTATCGACCAATATCATCATCCCAAACAGATCATCACTGACGCCAAACAACTCTTTCATCGCTGCTTGGTTAGCAGCTCCTCCTATCCAACTACCCGCCACCGCTGAAAAGCCGCGCCATAGCGTATCATCGGTAAACATCTCAGGCGACACCCATTTAGCGATACCCAAGCTAATAGGACCACTAATGACAATAGCGATACTAGCAGCGAAGAACATCGCAATCGCTTTCCAGCCTAGACCCAATATCTTCGGTACATCCATCGACAAGGTCATTAACAGCAAACTGGCTGGCAACAGATAGGTAGCAGTAAAACCATAAATCTGCGAGCCAATACCGTCAGCGAAGACGCCTAGACTATTTAGCGTCGCAGGTATAAAACAGCACAGCACGATACCCGGTAACACCGCATAAAACCGTTGCCAAAACTTACCAGGCAATGCTTGGGTATAAAATACCAAACCAATAATCGCCATAATGATGCCAAACGCTAATGGCAAGCTTTCAATAGCTAAATAAGAAATATCCGGCATCAACTGGCTCCACAGCACACGATGAGTAAAAGTTTGTCAGTATAGACAAGGCAAAAAAAACGCGCAAGTAACTATCGAGTACAAAGCTTAATTTTAAAAGCTTTGAATAAGCCAGAGTTTTTAAATACCTTCATATACTTGGGTCATATCTCTACGTGGTGGTTAATATCAAACTATTGGACACAAAAAAGCCAGATAACAAGTATCTGGCTTTTTTTGAAATATCTTTAGACGATTAAGGCATGATTATCAAAAATCATTAATCGTTTAAAACAAGGCTATTACGAGTTGTTACCACGGTTGCCGCCAGTTGGACGACCTTGACCACGGCTGTCTGAACGACCAGCTGGGCGACCTTGGCTGCCACTTGGACGACCACGACCCGTTGCAGCACGCTCGCCACGTGGAACGCCAGTGCTATCACCGCGACTAGGAGCACCAGTACGCTTGCCTTGATACGGCTTGCCACCTGAACGCTCATTTGGTTTGCCTGACGCGTCACGTGGCTTACCTTGATAACCGCTGTCATTGCTTGCGCGTTGACCGGTTGGAGCGCTGTCACTTGAGCGACCACGAGCATTAGCGGGGTTACCTTGATAGCCACCGCCCGCGCGACCACGACCTTGACCATTACCGCCGCCGTTTGAACGACCACGGCCGCGACCACGGCCATTACCTTTGTTTTCGCTAGGTACATAAGTCTTCTTAGGCTCCATGCCTTCGATGATACATACTTCCATTTTGCGATCTAAATAACGGTTGATAGCGTTTAGCTGTGGACGGTCATCCATGCTACATAAGCTGATAGCGATACCAGTACGACCAGCACGACCACAACGACCGATACGATGAACGTAATCTTCCGTTTGGCGCGGTAAGTCATAGTTGATTACGTGCGAGATTGCTGGGATGTCTAGACCACGAGCAGCAACGTCAGTCGCTACTAGGATTTTGACTTTACCATTACGCAAGTCTTGAACGATACGGTTACGCTTGCTTTGTGGCAAGTCACCATGTAGGAAGCTGGCTTTATGACCTGCTTCTTGTAGCTGTTTGGCCAGTTTTTCAGTGCTACGTTTGGTAGCAGCAAAGATAATGATCTGTTCCATATCTTGCTGGCAAACGATTTTATCAAGCAAACGATTTTTGTGATCAAAATCATCACAGTAGTACACTTTTTCTTCGATGTGTGCAGACTCTACTTTGATTGATACACGCTCAGGGTTCTTAGTGAAGCTGGCAGCAATTTTACCTACTGGGCCATCCCAAGTTGCAGAACACATGATTGTTTGGCGATCCGTTGGTGCTGCACGTAGGATATCACTGATATCATCAGCAAAACCCATGTCCAGCATACGGTCAGCTTCATCAAGTACCAAGATTTCTAGGCTTGATAAGTCAACGCGACCAGCATTGATATGGTCAAGTAGACGACCAGGGGTCGCAACGATAACTTGAACGCCTTTTTTCAAAGCAGTAATCTGACCGTTGTATGGTGCGCCGCCAACTAATGGTACACAGAACAGACCGCGCATATCTTTAGAATAAGTGCGTACGCTGTCATGTACTTGCTGAGCAAGTTCACGCGTTGGTGTTAGGATAAGTGCTTTGGTTAGTTTGTCAAAGCTAGTAGCACGGCTCAAACGGTCAAGAACAGGAATAACGAATGCTGCTGTTTTACCACTACCTGTTTGCGCTGACAATAGAAGGTCACGACCTGCTAGAGCAAAAGGAATCGCCTGTGCTTGGATAGGCGTTGGGTTGGTATAACCACTGCGATCAAGTGCAGTTAGAATAGGCTTAGCGATGCCAAGATCAGTAAAAGTAACTTGGTTTTCATCAACAGCGTCAGTAGCAGCCGCTTGAGTATTTGTGTCAGTGTTTGGGGTGTCAGTGCTTTCGATAATGCCGTTTTCAGCAGCGATTGCAGATAAGATGTCAGTCATGAGTATCCTTGGTAAGTATAAGCTGCTGTAAATTCAGCAAACTTGATGCATACCACTGATAACCGTTCACCACGCTACCCATATAATCTGATTATCAAAATAATGATAATTACATGCCAAACCCATAAGGCTTGTCAAAATTATATAAAGGCGTTCGTGCTGTCTGACGTATTTTGGTGGTAGTGCCGAGTGTCTCATCTTTGTCTGCTAAAAACTCGATATCAATGCTTATTCCAAAGCAGATAAAGGTAAATAACAACCAATCTAGCCCCTACAAAGGGTCCGTAGATAAGATATGAGTCAAAAATAATAGGATTATTTAAGTACACAAAATCATCGGCAACAATTACTTTCGGTCATCCTAGACCCAAAATCGCAGGCGATGTTATCAATCTCATAATTCACATTAGACTATGCTAACGTGGCGACGCAGTATAACACAACAAAATCGTAATCAGTAGCTGTTTTTACGATTATTGTAGAAAATAGCTATAATACAGGAGTTGGTGCGCTATACATGATTAATAATATAGGTATTTTTGCATTAAATATTTTTATCATGCGCGCCGCATTTACGCTAAAGAATATCGAATAAATGATCATTACCGCTTTAAAAGAAAAGCAAGCAATGAGGCATTGTAGCCATTGATATTAACGGGATAGTTTCACATCAGTGACGTATAGGGGCATCTGCCAAGCACCGCCCGCTTCAATCATACGGCACAGACCAGTGCTACTCTCATGACTTTTCTCAAAATCCTTACCCGTCCACAACCATTCGGTTTTAGAGATACAGTCGCCAAGACCCCGACCTTTTTGGACAGAAGTGATCTGACCCTTGTCGTAATCGGTAGCGTTGTTTGTGATCAGCTTTGGCTCGTATGGTTTGGTATCATTGATTACCCAGACACCCTTACCTGCATTATAAGCACCTGTCCAGCAATTATGCTGTACCAACAGCTGCTTGCTGTTTAGGCGATTGACGTTCCATGACGATTTGTCATATAGGCTTGGGCAGTCGCTACTGATATCTTTTATGGTGCCTTTCATCAGATCTGATAACTGAGATGAGCGCATGACGAATTTTTTCTTATTACCAGAGGTGGCTTTTGGATTGGGCATCACCATCCGTATCGCTGGTATTGACTTAGGCGATAACACACTACTGTTAGATTTGCTGGCGCCCTCTGTACGAACAAAAGCACTGGCTGTGCCCACTCGACCTTGTGCTTCATCCGCTTTTAGCATGACCGCACTCGCCCCTTTATCGGACAAGCGCCAACGCGTATTACGGATAACCAGCTCTATCTTGCTTGATTTGGTCAGTGCCTCTAACAGCGCTGTGACTTGCGGTGAGGTGAGCTCAGCATAGCCAGCCGCACCTGAAAAAGGCTTGGCTTCGCCATAATCTCTATCATTAATAAATAAAGATATCCGGTGACGGTTACCCAATTGCATCAAGGCTTTGGCAGAATTTTCTCTTGCACCGCCAAGCTTAACCCGAGCATCAACCGTGGCATTGGCACCTGCACGGCGTATCAACAATAAAGACACTGGCAATTCGTTATCATTGTCTGCTTGATAACCCGCCAGTCGGCAAGTACGTGTGTTGTCACAGACCACTTGCCAATCTTGGCTGGTAAAATCTATAGGCGTATCAGCACTAGCTGCGGCGCTGTATAACGTGGTACTGATAGCAGTAAGGAGGGGTAATAAAATTCTTTTTGACATGGTTTTTGTTATCTTTTTTGTTTTTTTAGACGGCGCTTTGATATGAGAGTTGTTTGAGTATTTAGGTTTGACAACACCACTCTGGCTACTAGCACCATTTGCACTCAATAAGAGGGTTGGTCTATTCCTAAGCATATCATTCTCCTTCATAATCATCATTCATCAATAGAAGAGGTTTAAGCGCCTACCCTTTTTGGGTGGAGGCTGCTATCTTAACGCATCCATGTTTCTATCTGTTGTACTAATGTACCATTATGTAATTAACAAAGTATAGCTCAAATGCTTATATCTATATATATATTTGGAATAATGAATATTTAAAACAGAAAAAGGTTAATAAGATAGGTGCTTATTAACCTTTTTGTTCGTCAACATACAGAATTATTTTATTTTTTACCTTTTATATCAAACATTTACGGATAGATAAATGAGCCACTTAGATGAATTATCGTGGCAATTGGTCTAAGCAATAGGCTCAAGGACTAAGTTCACCGCGCGTTTAACGGCTGGACGTTCAGCAATTTTTTTCGCCCAGCGCTGTAAATGTTGATACTCATCCACTTGTAAGAATTCTGCCGCCTCATAGAGCTTGCCAAGTGCCAATTGACCATACCATGCCCAAATAATCATATCGGCGATATTATAATCAGACTCCTCATCTCCGCCTATATATGTATTGTCTTTTAAGTGGCGGTCAAGGACGTCAAGCTGGCGTTTGACCTCCATGGTATAGCGATTGATAGGATACTCCATTGGCTCTGGGGCATAGGCGTAAAAATGCCCAAAACCGCCACCTAAGAAAGGCGCACTGCCCATCTGCCACATTAGCCAAGACAAGCATTCTACCCGTGCCTTACCTTGCTGCATCGGAATGAATTTGCCAAATTTCTCCGCTAAGTACATTAATATAGCGCCAGACTCGAAGATAGCTAACGGCTCGCCAGCCTCGCTAGGACTATGGTCGACCAAAGCCGGTATCTTCGAGTTTGGGTTAATAGCGACGAAGCCCGAGCCAAACTGATCGCCTTTTGAGATATCGATCAGATAAGCATTGTATGCGGCTTCCTTGATATCAAGCTCAGCAAGCTCTTCTAATAAGATATTTATCTTAACACCATTAGGCGTATTCAATGAATATAGCTGTAATGGCGCATCGCCTACTGGCAGTGCCTTATCTTGTCGTGCACCAGCGGTTGGACTGTTGATACTTGCAAATTTGCCGCCGTTTTCTTTATCTTGTGTCCAAATTTTGGGCGGTGTATAGCTCTCTATCTGATCGTTCGTAGAATTGTTATCCTGACTCATAATGTGACCTATTTTTTGTTGTATTGATTGTCATATTTTAGAAATGGTGGTTTCTACCATATACCTTCTACTATAACGGGGACTGATCATGCTATTAAAGTCCTGTCTTGTAATTTATATGGTAGAGATGTTTAAGTGAAGTAGTATTTAGGATATAAGATAATGACAGATATTTTAAAAATTTATTAAGCCATTTCTTTTAGCTAAACTATTTCTTGTAGATAGCAACTATTTAGATCAGTCCTTTTGAATGGTTACTATGCTGCTCTTTAACTACTCGGCAGTTATTTTTATACTACGCATAATATAATGGCTTTGTTGAAAATTTACTGTCGATTAAGGTGAGTTTCCACGAGCCACGGTTTTAAGATATGGTGAAAGCAAAATGGTAGCCCTGACTCCAACGCAAGATAAATACCTACCTTATGTACTGGCGGTAGCGTTATTTATGCAAATTTTAGACGCTACTATTCTAAACACGTCCCTACCACAGATGGCACAAGCGTTGGGCGAATCGCCACTACAAATGCAATGGGCAGTCATCAGCTATGCACTTACTTTGGCGATTTTTATTCCTATTAGCGGATTTTTAGCCGATAAATATGGCACACGCCGCGTGTTCTTGTCCGCCATTATCATATTCTGTATCGGCTCGCTATTATGTGCCGCTTCTCCGACCTTGGACTTTTTGATAGGCTCTCGTATCGTACAAGCTATCGGCGGCGCGATGATGACGCCGGTTGCACGCTTAATTTTGGTCAAGTCTTATCCGCGCAATAAGCTCTTAACGGTGATGAACTTTGCGGTAATCCCCGCTTTGGTTGCGCCATTGGTTGGACCGGTATTGGGTGGCTATATCGTACAGTACACCAGTTGGCACTGGATATTTTTAATCAACATACCCATGGGTGTTTTTGGTTTTATCATGGGCAAAAAACTGGTACCAGCGTTATTTGAGGATACCAAGCGTCTAGATTGGACAGGGTTTTTGTTGTTTGCCGCTGCCGCTTGTGGTTTTACCTTGGCGGTAGAATTTGGTGCACAAGTCGGGCGTGGAGTTTATGGTCTGCTACTTGGGCTGCTGGCAAGTGTATTGCTCGGTGCTTATATTTGGCACGCCAAATGTCGTACAGCTCCGCTATTTCCATTGAGTTTGTTTGATATCCGCACCTTTCGCATTGGTATCACGGGTAATTTATTTACCAGATTTGGCATTAGCGCTGTGCCATTTTTGCTGCCGTTGCTTTTGCAGGTGGTGTTCGAGTACTCTCCCTCGCAAGCTGGCTGGCTACTTGCCCCTATCGCCGTAGGTGCTATCGGCATCAAGCCTTGGGTGAGTAAGATTATCCAGCGTTATAGCTATCGCACGGTATTAGTGTACAACACGACTTTTATGGGTATCTTGATTATCATCTTGGCGCAGTTTAATGATGCGGCGCAGTGGATGTGGTTTATACCTATTTTAACTGTCATGGGCGCATGTAACTCTATGCAGTTCAGTGCGATGAACACCATTACTATTGGCGACCTGCATGGTACTCAAACCAGTAGCGGCAATAGCCTGATGGCTGTCAACCAACAACTCGCCATCAGCTTTGGTATTGCCTTTGGCGCTGCGTTGCTCACTCTGCTACGTGAGCGCCTACAAATGGATACATTGACCGCCTTTCAAACCACCTATTGGATATTGGGTGTCTTTACCATTCTCTCAGGATTGCATTTTTTACGCTTAAAACCCGAGGACGGTCGTGGTTTATATTAAAAGTGAGTATTGAAAGGTTGTATTTGAAATATAAAAATAGACCAAAAAAAGCCAGCCTATGCTTGGATTATGAGCAAAACATAGGCTGGCTTATTGTGACTCAATGAGAGTTGCTAATATCTAATCGTCATTCATCTGCGATTGGATATAGTTTTGAATACCGACATCTTTCATTAAGTCTTCTTGCGTCTCAAGCCAGTCTTGATACTCTTCATTACCGTCTTTTAGAGTAACCAATAGCTGACGTGATACATAATCTTGCTGCGTTTCACACAAAGTAATCGCATCGGTAATAATGCTAAACTTTTGCTTTTCTAAGCGCAAATTGCAGTCAATCATTTCAGGCACATCTTCAGCGATGAACATCTTGCCATAATCTTGCAAATTGGGTAAACCACCTAGCAATAAAATCCGTGCAATCAAATCATCAGACCATTTCATCTCTGCGATAGACTGTTTATAGAAATTTTCGTTTAATGATTCTAAGCCCCAATGGCGAGCAATACGTGCATGTAAAAAATACTGGTTGATGGCTATCAACGACTGACCCAGCACTTTATTCAGCGCGCGGATAATGTCTTTATCCCCATTCATATTCTCTCTCCCTATCTATTGGATATTTGATTTAACTATATAGCGATTATTATCCGTTACTATCAAACAAGATTTGAAGAGACTTCAGCCATCTGACTTTGCAAATAATTTGGCAGACCAATCATATCAATCAAGCGTAGCTGCTGCTCAAGCCAATGGGCATGATCCTCTTCCGTGTCTTTGAGCTGCACGACCAACATCTCGCGTGTGACATAGTCATGCGCTTCTTCACACATTGCGATACCGTCTTTAAGATGTTTTTGTACCTGATATTCTAAATTTAAATCGAGCTGTAGCATCTCAGGTACAGTAGTACCAATATTAATCGCGTCGACGCTCATTTTAGGCGTGCCGCCTAACATCAAAATACGACGAATAATTGCCTGTGCATGTAAGGTCTCATCTTCCATCTCATGGCTAATACGATCATACAATTTACCGTAATGCCATTCTGCATACATCTCAGAGTGGATAAAATACTGATCACGAGCTGCAAGCTCACCACCTAACAAAAAGTTTAAATAATCAATCACTTTAGGGTTGCCAATCATCACTTACACTCCTGTATGTATCATTGTTTGTTATATACATTCATAATTTTGCATATATATAAAGTGCCATTAGTAGACCAATCAGTAAAGATTAAAATCAACGAAGGCCCTTACATATTAAGAAGGATATAGTAGCATAGAGAGAGCTTAACGCTTGTAACGATATGAACTGAGAATCATAACCAACCACTATTTGTATTAGCGTATCAGCAACAGGTGCGATAGCAAACTCCCAATAGAAGTAGCTAGATCTAGTTTTGATGTGGAGTATCAGTGGAGTTATATGGACGCTTGCAACCTACTCTTTAGGTATAATGCTAAAATAGTAAATGCATAATAGTGAATATAATCCTGTTTTATCAAGGCTTATACACGATTAGGATGCACAAGCTAGAGCATAAAGCCTTATAATTATTTAGCGCTTAAACAGCATAAGCCAATACTTCGAGCTTAGCATGATGCTCCTCTAGATAATCATTTACCATAGGCTCACAGCAGCCGCAGCAGGTGGCGACATCTAACATGTCTTTTAAGCCATCTAACGTATCGATACCAGAAGCGATAGCAGCTTTTATTTGCTTTTCTTTGACATCATTACAGATACAGACGTACATAAATGGTTTCCTACTGTGATTGACTAACGTGTTATTCGCTATAATAACGATAATTATTAGCATTTACAATAGTGTTTGGTGACTTTTTCAGTCAAGTTAGTGACAGATTTATGGTTATGTTGATCTTAATCAATCCATGTAACTGAATATAGCAATCCATGTAAACCGACGGTATCAAAGGTAGCAAAATGGCGACGAACTGTAAATTTGCTCATTTTTTAATCGATTTTAAGGATAACTGCTGTTATATTGTCCTCCTATTAACTAAATATACATTGGAATTGACCCATGTCTAATAATAATTCTATGATACAACCACTTGAGTTGTTTAAAGTATTATCTGACCCTACGCGCTTGAAGATTTTCCAAATCCTATATAATAAAGAATCACGCTGCGTCGGTGAGTTAGTAGAGATACTTGATCAACCACAGCCAACGATATCGCGCCATCTCAACCACTTAAAAAAACTGGGCATCCTAAATTGTGTTCGTGATGGAACCTGGATGTGGTACGAGGTCGCAAATGACTTGCCAGAATGGTGTCAAGACATCTTGGACACTACCTATAAGCAGATATCAATCAAAGAAAGAGCCATGCTAAAACTAGCCTAATGCTAGTAGGCAGTGAAAGTTTTGCTTAGATAACTTTGGCTTATATTAGCCGCATAAAAAAGACCTCATTATGAGGTCTTTTTTATGCGCTATTGCTAAAACTCTTGATTGAACTTTAAACCAAGTCTAAGAAATCACTGACAAAGGCATTGGCTGGATGATGAATCAGCGCCTCTGAAGTGCCCACTTGCTCGACGCGACCATGGTTCATGACCACAATCTCATCAGATACCGCCCTTGCCTCTTCTTGGTCATGAGTCACCATGATGCTGGTGATACCAAGCTCATGATGTATGTCTTTTAGCCAAGTTCGCAGCTCTTTACGCACCTTGGCATCCAGCGCCCCAAATGGCTCATCTAATAGCAGTAGTTTTGGCTTAACTGCGAGTGCACGAGCCAGCGCAATACGCTGCCGCTGGCCGCCTGATAGCTGATGCGGGTAAGCGTTTGCCACTTGTGGCAGCTGTACCAAATCTAATAGCTCAGCCACGCGCTTATCAATATCCGCTTTACTGGGGCGCTCGTTTTTTGGTAGTAATGTCAGACCAAAGCCTACATTGTCAGCAACATTTTTATGTCGAAATAACGCATAGTGCTGAAACATAAAACCGATATGGCGCTTTTGTACCGGTGTATTGGTGACGTCTAGCTCATCAAATAATATCTGCCCAGAGTCTGCATACTCAAGACCGGCAATGATACGCAGCAAAGTGGTTTTACCGCAGCCTGAAGGACCTAATAAAGTCGTCAATTTGCCGGTAGGTACTGTGATATTGATATTATCTAAGGCAGTGAAGTTACCAAATTTTTTATTAACGTTACGAATCTCGATGCTCATAATGGTGTCTCTTATTATTTCTTTTATCGTAGCAGATAGTTTCAATAGTATGGCGTATAGCAATAGTGGCTTCTATGAACCGTTATGATTTGCCTGCCGATTCTGTAACAGTATCATTAGCACTGACTGGTAGTTCAGGCGCACTTATCAAACGTTCAGACTTGGCAAATTTGTGATCTTGTAGCTTGGTCATGATTTGCTGAATAAGTAACGTGACCAAAGCAAGCGCGGCAAGTAAGCTCGATAAGGCAAACGCGGCGGTAAAGTTATAGTCGTTATAGGCAATCTCAACCAGTAGCGGCATAGTGTTGGTTTCTCCGCGGATATGGCCTGAGACCACACTTACCGCACCAAACTCCCCCATCGCCCGTGCATTGGTCAAAATCAAACCATATAGCAGCGCCCATTTGATATTGGGCAGTGTCACATGCCAAAACGTTTGCCAACCCGTCGCGCCTAACGTTAATGCTGCCTGCTCTTCACTATCGCCCTGCGTTTGCATCAGCGGTATTAACTCACGCGCCACAAAAGGAAAGGTGACAAATAACGTTGCTAAAATAATACCGGGTACGGCATAAATTACCTGAAAACCCATGCTCTCAAGCCAGCCACCAATCGTAGAATTAAGTCCAAACAACAGAACAAACATCAAACCGGCTACAACGGGCGACACTGAGAATGGTAAATCAAGCAACGTCGTCACCAACTGCTTACCTTTGAAATGATAACGGGTCACTAGCCATGCAATGGCAATACCCATCACCATATTAATCGGTAAGACAATCGCAGCAGTAATCAAGGTTAGCCTAATCGCCTGCAAGGCTTCAGGATCAACGAGAGAGGCAATATATAATTCCCAGCCGCCCTTAAAAGCTTCATAAAACACAGCTAGCAGCGGCACTACCAACATAATAACCATGAATAAAACCGCAATGATAATAAAGGTGCGGCGTACCCATGGCGTATCTTTGGTTGCTGGGTTGCTTTGGTAGTCGTAGCTATTAGAGATTTGCATTAGCGAGCTCCTACACGGCGCGACAGCTTCCACTGTACGATATTAATGGTCAATAAAATCACAAAGGAGATAAGCAGCATGAATAATGCAACGGCTGACGCGCCTTGAACATCAAACTGCTCAAGCTTACTGATAATGATTAATGGCAAAATCTCAGACTGCATCGGAATATTACCTGCGATAAAAATAACCGAGCCATACTCGCCAGTCGCACGGGCAAACATCATGCCAGCACCCATCAATAATGCAGGCAACAGCTCTGGTAAAATCACCTTGCGAAATGTTGTCAAGCGATTGGCACCCAATACCGCAGACGCCTCTTCGAACTCAACCGATAACTCCGCAAGTACGGGCTGTACAGCACGAACAATAAAGGGGAAACTGACGACCACCAAAGCCAACCAAATACCTATCGGTGTAAAGGCCACTTGAATATCAAATTTGGCAAACCATTGCCCGATAAGGCCATTAGGTGCATACAAAGTCGCAAGAGAGATACCCGTAACCGCTGTCGGTAGTGCAAAGGGTAAATCTACTAAGGCGTTTATTAAGGATTTGCCCCAAAATTCATAGCGTACGAGCACCCATGCAACCAATGTGCCAAACACCATATTGGTTAGCATCGCCAAAAATGACATCCATAAGCTGAGTTTGATCGCTGCCGTGACTTGTGGTTGGCTAATAGTCTCCCAAAATCCCGTCCAGCCCATTTGGGTTGTGGTATAGGCCATCATGGCAAACGGCAGTACTACCAACAGTGACAAACTAAAGACAGTGATGCCCATACTTAACCCAAACCCTGGTAGCACATTGCGCTGACGCAAGCGTGTTAACCAGCCTTTTTTCGGCACGGGTTTGATGGTAGAAGGTGTTGTTGCACTCATAATAGTGTCCTATTGCCTAGCTGATGGTACTTATCGTAAGCACTCTATCGTATCGATATAAAGAAAAAAGCATGATAAAAAGAGATTATGAATATGCTCATGGTATAAAGGACATAGCGTTGTCGGCCATGTCCTTTATGAGATTGACATAATTTCATGATGTCGTGCGTTACTGATTAATAGTCAAATAATGCAGTCGCTGTACTCAAATAAATTCTTGAATAAGTAACGGCTTTTATCGTCGGTTACTCACAGTACTACCGTTGTTACTGAGGCGCATTAACCGCTAACTTATCAAACAAACCACCATCACTGAAATACGTGCTCATGATCTCATCCCAAGTGCCAAAAGCGTCATTCGGACGGAAGGTGTCGATAGGTGGCAATTTATCACTGTTTTTATCAAGAACACTCTTCACACTTGGGCGTAAGTATAAGTCAGCTGCTAATTGCTGGGCCGCATCGCTCCATAAGAAATCAAGATAAGCTTTGGCGGCATCTGTGGTGCCTTTTTTATCAGTGACGGTTTTTACGATAGCAACTGGGCTTTCAGATTTGATTGAGTATTTTGGATAAACAATATCGACTTGACCGACGCCAAAATCTTTTGCTGCAAGGTTGGCTTCGTTCTCAAACGTTACCAAGACATCGCCGATACCACGCTGTACAAATGTCGTAGTCGCCGCACGTCCGCCACTTTCATAGACTTTGACGTTTTTTAGCATGTCTTTGACGTATTTTTCCGCTTGTGCTTCATCTTTATTAAAAGCATGTAAGCCATAACCATAAGCACCTAAGAAGGCATAGCGACCGTTACCCGTCACTTTTGGGTTTGCCATGACAATCTCAACACCCTCTTTGGTCAAATCTGCCCAATCATTGATGCCCTTTGGATTGTCTTTGCGCACTAAGAAGACGATGGTGCTGGTAAAAGGTACGGCATTGTCTGGGAATTTGCTTTCCCAATCTGACTCAACCAAGCCTTTTTTCTCAAGCAGCTCAATATCAGAGCCTTGGTTCATAGTTGCGACATCGGCTTGTAGACCATTCGCGACCGACAGGGCTTGTTTACTCGAACCACCATGCGACTGCTTGATAAGAATATTGCTGTTTGGGTGCTCGCTTTTGTAATGATCAACAAATAATGGATTGTAGTCTTTATAAAAATCACGGGCGACATCGTAGGAGACGTTCAATATTTCGATGTCCTGCCCTTCTGTTGCTGCTGGCGTACCCTCTGCATTGGCAGCTGGCTCAGTTTTTTCGTTGTTGCTACAGCCTGCAATGCCTAAAGTGAGCGCCACACCGGCGATACTTAGGGCGCTAAGTGTCTTATTTTTATAACCTGCGGTATATGATGTCATGGCTGCCTCAAAAAATGTCTGATAAGTAATGTAAGTATGCTAACAGTGCTATCTTATTATGTTTAATGATGAATATGTGTATGTTATTGCCAAAATGGAATAAAGAAATGAGAAATATAAGATTATCAATAACTTAAATTTATCAGTAATGCATAGGTTAAATATTTTTAATGATCATTGGCTATCCGCTAATAATTCAGCCATTTAATTCAGCCTTTCATCTAAGCATGAATGTCTGAATCAAATGGCTTATAACTGAACAACTTGATTACCTTTTTGGTTACCTTTACTGCACGCTTGCCAGCTTATCAAAACGCCCGCCATCAACAAAAAACGTCTCCATAATCTGTGTCCAAGGACCAAAGACACTGACTGGCTCAAACGTCTCAATATCAAGCAAAGTACCTTTATGGGCGGCAAGTACTTGCTCATTACTAGGACGCATGTACATCTGTGCCATCAGTTCTTGCGCTGGCGTGTCCCATAAGCTTTTTAGATAGGTGTTTGCCGCTTCTGTTTTGCCCGCTTTGTCAGTCACCGCATTCACCACTGCAACAGGATTGGCAATCAACACTGAATAACTTGGATAGACGATATCGACTTGCCCTTTGGCAAATTGCTTGGCAGCCAAATGCGCCTCGTTTTCGGTCGTGATAAGCACGTCCCCTAGACCGCGTTGGGTAAAGCTGGTCGTTGCTGCACGTGCGCCATTGTCATAAGTGACGACGTTTGCCAAAAGTTGTTTGATAAAGGTATCTGTTTTGGTAGAGGTTTCGACCGTTTCTTTAAAATGATGCAGACCATAACCGTAGGCACCTAAAAAGGCATAACGCGCCGTACCACTGGTTTTCGGATTTGGTATTACTATAGCTACGTCACTACGTGCCAAATCTTGCCAGTCTTTAATACCCTTTGGATTGCCGCTGCGTACCAATAGAACCATGGTACTGGTATAAGGGACCGCGCCGTTTGGTAGCGCTTTCTGCCAGTCAGCAGCAACCAAGCCTTTTTCGACCAATAGATTCATATCGCTTTCTTGGTTAAAGGTCACCACATCCGCTTGTAGACCATTAGCAACCGACAGGGCTTGCTTACTCGAGCCACCATGTGACTGATTGATATGTACTTTGCTGTTGGGATGCTCTTTTTGGTAGCCTTTGGCAAATAAGGTATTATAGTCTTTATAAAAATCGCGTGAGACATCGTAAGAGACATTCAACAAATCAATATCTTGTGACGGCGCTGCTGATTTTTGGGCGCCGTTTTGGGTCTCACTTTGCTTAGATTCAGTAGGGCTACAGCCCGTCATGAATACCGCCATTGTCAGCACACCACCCATTATCAAGGTACGTGGTGCTTTATTTTGAATCACTTGATTATCAGTCATTGAGGTATGACGCAAAGGCTGATTCTTGGCTATATTGGTCGTTTGCATAGACGCTCTCGATAATGTCATGCTGCCACTTGTGGACCTTACTATTTTATTAATTCTATAAATAAGGATAACAAAGGCAGTGATGGTAAGAATTTTGGGAGATACATTGGTTTTTTTGTTGATGAGAGATATGCTAGCAGTATAGATAACAAACGCTTAGTGACGAATACGCTTATCGAGTGGTGAACTTGGCATAAGCACGATGATTAGTAGCGCTATTATGAGTTATTCTATAATGGATATTTTTAGGAGCTGCTTTTGGAATATAAAGATAAGCCGTCGCTTTTACGTAAGTTATCGTATTGCTTGCTCAGTAGACGAATATTTGTGTAAGCTGTATTCTCGCTGGCGCTGTATAGTCAGTCCTTAATAAAAGAAATACAAATATTATCAATCACTACTGGGATTAATTTTTCTTGCTTGCTGTGCCTACGCAGACAGAGGCTGCGAATAATGAACCCCAGTAGTTCCGTACTCTTTTAAAAGTGGATCAACTATAATCGCTGCAAATAAACGACTGCTACCTAAAACTGTTTAATTCAATCAAAAACATCCATTTTGCAAAGCAATTTTTATCACTTACTCACTTACCCAAGGCAACTTAATGATTACTTCTTTCTCTTGTTACTCGCGTTTTTTTGCCGCCCTCTCTTTGACGAGTGCAGCGCTGCTTGCTTTGAGTGGTTGTAATAACACTATAAAAGCCAATGTGGATACTCACAGCGTTACGCAACCTGCAGCGACACTCTCGCCTGCTGTAAAAGTCATCGTTGGTGACTATGCTTCTGAGGGTTATGCTAAGCGTACGCAAGGCGATGACTGGGTAGCCGTGATGGTAAAAGCAGACGGTGATAAGCAGATTGACATTAAGATACGTGCGCGCAGCGATGTCAAAAAACCGACCTGCTATTTTGATGGCAAAGCAACATTGATGGGTCAAGATGATGCACACGGCATTATTTTTCAGAGCAAGGTCAATGACAGTACGGCTTTTTTTCAATTTAAAGATGATAAATTGACTATTGATAGCCAAGATAAATACGCGCTTAACTACTTTTGCTCTGGCGGTGGCACATTGGTTGGTGACTATCAAAAGTTGGCAGGTGGTTTAGAGCTCAGCTAACCACGAGATGTTCAAAACGTTCAAATAACAAAAAAAGGGTCAGACTTATCATCTGACCCTTTTTTATTGTTAATAGTTCACATTTAATATAAATTTTTATACTGCAGAAGCCCCGACCAATTTAACCTCAGCACGCTCATCAAAAGCAATACCAGCATAATAATCACGCAAAATCTGCAACACTTCTGGACGGCTAAAGTTCTCTGGTACATCAAGGTCTTCTGAGAGCGCTTTACGTAGCTTTGTTCCAGATACTTTGACATGCTCAGAAGCGTCATGCGGGCAAGTTTTGTCTGACGCCATCGCATTACAAGCGTTACACCAGAACGTCCATCCAATTTTCAATGGTTGAGTAATGAGGTCGTCTTTACCCACGTGATCAAAGATGGTCTGCGCATCAAAAGCACCATAATAATCACCAACACCTGCATGATCACGGCCCACAATCAGATGGCTACAGCCATAGTTTTGACGAAATAGCGCATGTAACAACGCTTCACGTGGGCCTGCATAGCGCATGTCTAGCGGATAACCGGCTTGGATCACAGTGTCTTGTCTAAAGTAATTATCAATCAAAGTTTTGATCGCTTCTTGACGGATGTCTGCTGGGATATCACCGGGCTTCAATGCGCCTAATAATGAGTGAATCAATACGCCGTCACAAATCTCGATGGCAATCTTGGCAAGATATTCGTGCGAGCGGTGCATTGGGTTACGCGTTTGGAATGCCGCAACTGTTTTCCAGCCTTTAGCGTCCAATATTTCACGCGTTTCAGCAGGCGTTTTATAAATCTCTGGATATAGTGTTGGGAACTCGCCTTCGCTCAATACTTCTACGCTACCGGCGATATTGACGTCATCTTGACTCAATACTTGCTGTACGCCTGGATGCTCGCTATCAGTCGTCGTAAAGACTTGCTGGCACTCATGCGCTTTATCGATGGTATAGGTTTCTTCTACCGTTAAGATACCCATGATTTCGCCATCTTGAGCGACCAATGCAACTTTGTCACCTTGATTTAAACTATCGGCAGTGGCTTTAGGTGCTGACAAGGTAATAGGAATCGGCCAAAACAAGCCTGCGTTGTCGCCACTTTGCAAGCGCATGTTGTCAACGACACCTTGCCAATCCGCTTGATTCATAAAGCCGTTCAGTGGTGTAAAGCCACCAATACCGAACATAATTAAATCGCCGCGCTCACGAGAGCTTAAGGTAATGGTCGGTAATGTGCTGGCAAGTGTCAGCGCTTCGCTGCGAGCGTCACCGTTTAGTAATAGTGGTTTGAGTACATCGCTGCCATGTGGAGGAACGAGTTGTGATGGCTTTTGATTAGCAATAGTAGATGTCATAGTAATTTTAAAACCTCAATGTATAGAAAAAAGAGTTGAATAACAGCAAGTGAATGGCTTAAAAGGTAACTTTATGAATAAGATGCTAACGATCGTCAGTTAAAGTCGTGCATTACCAGATATTAAATTTTAGGGGTTAAATTTGATAAGCATAGGCTACCTAACTTTCGTTATGAAAATTTATGCTGTGTTTGGATATGTATATGTCTTAAAGGAATTTATGTTTTGAAGTACAAGCTTATATGATGTAAAGCTGAACGGTACACATTGCGATCGACAACAAAATATATTACACACGCAAATCATTTTCGTCGCTGCTTTTAAGACTAAAAACAAAATTGAGATTACGTCATGTATCAATATAACTACGCTGACCAAACCTTGGTAGAAGAACGAGTCGCTCAGTTTCGCGACCAAACCGAACGGTTTTTGGCGGGTGAACTGCCAGAAGAGCAATTTTTGCCGCTGCGGTTGCAAAACGGCCTTTATATTCAGCGTTATGCGCCGATGTTACGTATTGCGATTCCTTACGGTCTACTAGCCAGCTATCAACTGCGTAAATTGGCAGAGATTACCCGTAAATACGATAAGGGTTACGGGCACTTTACTACCCGTACCAATATCCAGTTGAATTGGCCAAAACTTGAAGACGTGCCAGACATATTGGCGGAGCTGGCATCAGTACAGATGCATGCCATTCAAACGTCGGGCAACTGTATTCGCAATACGACTACCGATCCTTATGCGGGTATTCATCAAGAAGAGATTGCGGATCCACGTCCTTATTGCGAAATTATCCGTCAGTGGTCTACCTTTCATCCTGAATTTGCTTTTTTACCGCGTAAATTTAAGATTGCTGTCGTTGGTACTGCCAATGACCGCGCGGCGACGCAAGTACATGATGTGGGATTGCATGTAAAAACCAATGATGCAGGCGAGATTGGTTTTGAAGTATTGGTGGGTGGCGGTCTTGGCCGTACACCAGTGATTGGTAAGGTGATTAACGAATTCTTGCCACGTCAGCATCTGCTTAGCTATCTAGACGCTATTTTGCGCGTTTATAACCTGCATGGTCGCCGCGATAATAAATACAAAGCGCGTATCAAAATATTGGTCGAGAGCATGGGCGGTCCTGCCTTTGCGAAATTGGTCGATGCTGAGTGGGAAGCTCATACCAAAGATGGTCCACTAACGCTGACCGATGCCAATTTTGACACTGCTATTGGCTTCTTTAGTGAGCCTGATTATGTTGGTTTTGATGCCTTACAAGTACAGTCTGACTTGCAACAGCAACTCAATGCGAATAAAGATTTTGCTGATTGGTATAACCAAAATACAGTCGCGCATAAAATAGCAGGCTATCGCGCTGTCGTCATTTCGCTAAAGGCAGGCTTGGTCGACGGAACCTACGTACCATCTGGTGATGTCAGCGAATCACAAATGGATGCTCTCGCGGATCTGTCAGACAAATATAGCTTTGGTGAATTGCGCGGTACTTATCAGCAAAATCTCGTATTCTCTGATGTGCAAACCAATCAACTATATGAGCTATGGGAACAGTTGGCGGATCTGCATTTAGCACGTGCCAATATAAACACGCTAACCGATATGATTGTTTGCCCAGGTTGGGACTACTGCTCACTCGCCAATGCCACGACTCATAATATCGCTGAACAAATCGAAAAGCAGTTCGATGACCTTGACTATCTTTATGACTTGGGTGAGATTCGCCTCAATATGTCTGGCTGCATGAATGCTTGTGCGCATCATCATACGGGTGATATCGGTATTCTTGGTGTCGATAAAAAGGGTGAGCATTGGTATCAAATCAGCCTTGGCGGTAACTCTAGTAACGATGCCAAAGTCGGTAAAATATTGGGTAAAGCAGTACCAGCCGAAGATGTGGCGATTACCCTACAAAAAATACTGGACGTCTATTTAGAGCAGCGCGTGGGCAATGAGAACGATGTAGAAGCTTTTAGTGACTTGGTCAATCGCGTTGGCGTGGCACCTTTTAAGGAGAAGGTCTATGGGTAATCATCATGTGTTAAACAGCAAAGGTATTGATATCGGTCAAAGTGATACGTGGTTGGCGCTTAATACCGATGAGCTACCAGATGGCATTGCTCTTAGCCATATATCGCTGCTTGAGCTATTACATAAACAAGAAAAATTCGATATCGTATTGCCGCTCACTGACTTATTGAATGCTGAAGGCAAGCTTGCTGGCGGGCTATTACAGCAGCTGAACGAGCTATTGACCGAACATGCCAGCCGTGTTGGCGTTTGGGTTACGTCAAATAATGACACTGATACATTGGTTGGTTTGTCAGAGTTTTTATTACAACAAGATTTGATTGTGATCCATGTACCAGCATTTACCGACGGACGTGGTTTTAGTTATGCGCAAACCCTGCGTCAAATAGGCTACGAGGGTGAGATTCGTATGGCTGGCAAGTTTGGCCGTGACCAAATTGCTTACCTTTTACGCGCGGGCGCAGATAGCTTTGTGCTCAGTGAGCATGATATGAAATCTATCTCTGATATCAGTCAAGCATTTAATGCGCTTGCCAGCAGCTACGATGGACGCGATGCTAGCGCATTACCGATGTTTGCAGGCACTTAGTTTTAGAATAAATCATAAGCACTTATATTAGTTACTTTTCACTCAAATCATTTTTACATGAGCTTTCATCAAGGAATCTACCATGAGCCAATTACACCCAAATCTAGATATCGATCAAGCCAACCAAGACTTGCAAGGTCAAACGCCAGAACAAATCGTAGAATGGGCATTAAGCCAAGCGAAAAATCCAATCATTACCACTAACTTCCGTCCTTACGAGTCAGCGATTTTGCATTTGGTCGCATCGCTGCGCCCTGACATCACCGTATTGTGGGTAGATTCTGGCTATAATACTGACGCCACTTACCAGTTTGCCAATAAAGTCATTCGTGATTTAAATTTAAACGTGATCACCTATATTCCTAAGCAAACTGCTGCCCATCGTGACGTGACGATGGAAGGCATCCCTGGTATTGATAACCCACTACATGATGAGTTCACCGATCAAGTGAAGCTTGAGCCATTCCGCCGCGCTTTAGATGAGCTAAAGCCTGATGTTTGGTTCAATGCTATTCGTAAAGATCAAACCGAATTCCGTCAAGGTCTTGATGTGCTTAGCCTATCTAAAGACGGTGTGTTAAAAGTCGCACCGTTATTTGATAAGACAGATAGCGATTTGGATGTTTATCTTGAAGAACATAACCTACCGAATGAGTTCGATTACTTCGATCCGACTAAAGTAGAAGAGCACCGCGAATGTGGCTTGCATACGCAGTTGTAATTGCTAAATACAGAATTGTGATTTAATAAATACAATGCATAAAAATCCCGCTTAACCGGTTTATACCGAGTTAAGCGGGATTTTTTTAGTATCATAATTTTATACTGCTATTCCCTTTCTCAACAAAAACTACTTTTAATATCTCAAAAACGAATATACTAATGCCAATACATTACGTGAGCCTGCGCAACTGATAACTCATAATAGCAGTATATATTCAATTGAATGACTGGTCATACTATGAATACCTTTCCCCTATTTTTTAAATTAGAAGATCGTAAAGTACTGATTGTTGGCGGCGGTGATGTGGCATTACGCAAAGCTGATTTGCTGAGCCGTGCTGGCGCGTGTATCACTGTCCTTGCGCCAAGCATTAGCCATGAGATACAAGCCTTGCTCAGTGATAGTAAGCACGCGCTGATTTATGAGAATTATAATAAAACCTATATGACAGACTCGCGCGTTATTATCGCGGCGACTGATGATGAGATGCTCAATCACCAAATCCATGCTGATGCCACTGAACTCAACATTCCGGTAAACGTCGTCGATACGCCGCATTTATGCGATTTTATCTTCCCAGCTATCGTTGATCGTAATCCCATCGTGATTGGTATCTCGTCCAACGGTAAGGCACCGGTACTCGCACGTTTATTGCGCGCACGCCTTGAGACCTTGATTCCGCAAGGCTATGGTAAACTTGCCAAGCTGGCTGGCGAGTTTCGTGGTGACGTTAAAGCCAAAATTCCAACATTGACTGGGCGTCGGCAGTTTTGGGAGCGAGTATTTGAAGGTAAAGTCAGTCAATTGATGTTTTCCGGTAATGAAAACGAAGCCATTGCCCAATTGCAAACTGATCTGGATAACACAGCGGCAAATATCACTGCAAAAAATGCTACAGATGAATCAACAGAAGCCCAAAATACGATGGGCGAAGTCTATATCGTTGGTGCCGGTCCCGGTGACCCAGAGCTTTTAACCTTTAAAGCACTACGCTTGATGCAGCAAGCGGATATTGTCTATTATGATGCGCTGGTGTCACCGCAAATATTGGATTTGTGCCGCCGCGATGCCGATAAAGTATTTGTGGGCAAGAAACGCAGTAATCATGCCGTTGCACAATTGGGCATCAATGAGCTACTGGTCAATAGCGCAAAAGAAGGTCGGCGTGTGGTGCGTCTAAAAGGCGGTGACCCCTTTATCTTTGGGCGTGGCGGTGAAGAGATTGAAAGTCTGCGCTCTCACAATGTCCCTTATCAAGTAGTGCCAGGCATTACCGCTGCCAATGCCGCTGCTAGCTATGCTGGTATTCCGCTAACCCACCGTGACCATTCGCAGTCAGTACGTTTTGTGACAGGGTTTTTAAAGGCAGGCTCGCCTAATAATAACTTTAAAAGCTTTTTGAATACTGATGAAACAGTCGTATTCTATATGGGTCTGCATTCGCTACCGCGCTTGACGGAAGGTTTGATTGATGCCGGGCGTAGTGCAGAGACCCCGATTGCCATCGTCTCTAACGCCAGTATACCCAATCAGCAAGTATTAACGGGTACACTTGCCAGCATCGTTGAATTACAAGCACAACATCAACTACCTACGCCTGCTCTACTCATCATGGGTGATGTCGTAAGCTTACATCATGATTTGGCTTGGTATAATAATGAAAAGACCTCGGAAAACGATAATAACTGGTTACGCGGCGGCACTGCTACGACGCCAAAACCAAATACTAGCCAACAAGCGCATGCGCTATCTATGATTGCTAATTTGGCAACAGAAGATGGTGGTCTTGAGCAGTTAGTGATTGATTAGAAAGCGCCCTAAAAGCCCCTTTTGATTTAAAGCCCTGCCAATCTAGTGGTAGGGCTTTTTTCTGATTGCAACAGAGCAAACTTCTCCAATCCTTGCTAGAATAATGGCTGTCTTTTTATTCACCACTAAGCCTCATTATGCCTGTATCTGCTGTTACGCCTCTTACTATCCTGCACACTTCTGACTGGCATTTGGGACGCAGGCTTTATGGACGTCTGCGCTATGATGAATTTGCCGCCTTTTTAAATTGGCTACAAAACACTATTAGTGCGCAGCAAGTGGATGTACTTATTGTCGCTGGTGATATCTTTGATACCATGACCCCGAGTAATAAAGCCCAAGCGCTGTATTATGAGTTTTTAGGCAAGGTTTCAAAGTCATGCTGTCAGCATGTCGTCATCGTCGCTGGCAACCATGACTCGCCAACATTTCTAGATGCCCCAAGCAATGTCCTTAAGTTTTTAAACGTCCATGTTGTTGGTACGGCTTGTGATGACTTAAATGATGAGGTGATGGTGTTAGATGATGCAGCCGGTACACCGCATTGCATTATCGCCGCTGTCCCTTATCTGCGTGATCGTGATGTGCGTAGCAGTCAGGCTGGCGAGTCAGCTCAAAGCAAAGACGCCAATGTCATCGCTGGTATCTGCGCGCACTATGATGAAGTCGCAGAGATTGCCAACGCCAAACAAGCTGAATTATTAAAATCGCATAAGCGCCATATTCCTATTATTGCCACAGGGCATCTGTTTGCTGCCGGCGGCACCACTACTGATGATGATGGTGTTCGTGAGCTATATGTTGGCTCGCTTGGTAAAGTCTCCGCTGATATGTTCAGTGAAAGCTTTGATTACGTGGCGCTTGGGCATTTACATGTGCCGCAGCGCGTCGGTGGGCGTGAAACCATTCGATATTCAGGATCACCCATTGCAATGGGCTTTGGTGAGGCGCGCCAGCAAAAGCAAGTATTGCTCATACAGTTTGGCACAGCGTTAAACAATATAGACTTAACAGCAGAAAATTTGTCTGAGGGTGTTTCTCAGCAGCCTTCCAATATCACTGTAGATATTGACAAAAACGTAGGAAAAACTGCTAAAAAAGCAGTCAATCAGGCGGCAAGTTTTATGGATGACCTATTTGCTGATGTCGAGTCTATAGAAAGTGATCAGCATAGTGAAACGGGTATTGAAGAAATATCTAAACAAGCAGAGGTTGTTCTAAGCACTCCTTTCGCTTTACCCGCCACGCCACTGCATCATGATACTTCACGTCAGATGCAAGTTACCTCACTCCCTATTCCAAAGTTCCAAAACTTGGCGCAAGTATCAGGTGATTTGGAGACTATTAATCAAAAAGTTGATAAGGTTATTGAAGCTCTGTCTGATACAGAATCGGTCTGGTTAGAGATTATCTACACTGGTGATGAGGTGATTAGCGAATTGCGTGAAAGTATTCAATTGATGGTAGAAGGCTTGCCGTGTGAGGTGTTAAAAATAAAAAATACGCGCACTTATAACAAAGTACTTAATCAGCAACAAATCTCTGAGACGCTACAAGACTTAAATGAACAAGAAGTATTTGAGCGTTGTCTAGCCACTCATAACATCCCCGATGAGCAAAGATTGACCTTGCGAGAGGCTTATGGTCAGATCGTTTATGACCTGCATCATACAGATACTCAAGCTGAATAATAGCTAAAACTCATAAGCCTGATAACCGCAAATTATCATTGATATCTATAAAAATAAGACCCTGCCATGCGCCTAATTGAACTAAGACTTAAAAACCTCAACTCCTTAAAAGGCGAATGGCACATTGATTTTAGTGACGCCGCTTTTCTTAACGAAGGTATCTTTGCCATTACTGGGCAAACAGGCGCTGGCAAAACCACTATTTTGGATGCTATTTGCTTGGCGCTCTACAGCCAAACGCCACGACTCGGTGATATTACTGGCTCTACCAATGAGATTATGACCCAAGGTACAGGAGAGTGCTCGGCTGAAGTTATTATCGAGATTGACGCCAAGCGATATCAGTGTTCATGGTACCAACATCGTGCCCACAAAAAAGCCAAAGGCAATTTATTACCGATTAAGCACGAGATTAGCGAGGTCAAGTCTGGCAAGATTTTAGAAGAGAAAAAATCCAAAACCTCTGCTTATATTCAAACGCTTATTGGCATGGATTTTAGCCAATTTACCCGCTCCATCATGCTTGCGCAAGGCAGTTTTGCCGCGTTTTTAAAATCTGATATTGGGGATAGAGCGGCGATTTTAGAGAAAATAACTGGCACAGCCATCTATGCCAAAATCTCACTCAATGTTCATGAGAAAAAACGCTTGGAAGAAGATGTGCTCAGTAAGTTGCAGGCAGGCGTTGATGGCTTGTCTTTACTAAGTGTTGAAAACGAAAATCTATTGGAAGCCGAGCTAAAAGTATTGAATCAGCAGCAAAGCACGCAGCGACAAACCTTTAAGACATTAAGTGAGCAGCTACAATGGCTAAATACCATACAACAGCTACAGAGCAATCTGTCTGTTTATCAGAGCGAGTTTGCAAGCGCCCAGCAAGCGCAGCAAGCTTTTATTCCAGAAGCTAAGCGTTTAAGTATTGCAAACAAGGCATTAGAGATTGATAGCCAGTTTCGTGAGCTTAGCTATCGCCGTGATACGGTCCAGAAGCTTGATATTGAGCAACAGAGTTTGCTAAGTCAAATCCCTGCCCAGCAAGAATCGCTGACGCAAGCTGCTCGCCATTTAGACAATGCCAATACGCTAGAAAAGCAAGCATCAGACAACCTTCAAATAAATTTGCCCCTCATCGCACAGGTACGCGAATTAGACAGCAATATAAGGCAGCAGTCTCAATCCTTAGTGGAATACAACCAGCACAAAGAATTATTGGCAGGCAATGTACAGATATTAAGCCAAGCCATCCAAAGTCATCAGCAAACTGCCAATCGCACCAAAACTCAGCTAAATAATATTGACCAGTACTTTAGCGACCAACCAGAGATGAGTGACCTTGATACCGATATGACAATCTTTGATAGTAGCTGTCAACGATTAAGGGCGCTACTAGAAGATAACTCTGAGCTTTCAGCCACTAGGACTAATCAACATAGCCATGCCCGCCAGCTACAAGCTGATGTTGAGATACTATCCAAACAGCAAGATACTGATATTTTATTGATAGTGAAGCGGCGCGAGCAACTGCTAAAGCTACAACAGCAGCAAGCAATCATCACTCAAAAGCAGCCCCTTGCCAGTATGCGTAGTGAGCAAGAGCAAATTGATCCAATCCTCATACAAATTGAGCAGGTGAGCTTTAAGATTACACAGCGGTCTGAGCTGATCAGTCAAATCCATAAAATCAATCTCACGCTACCGGTATTGAAGCAAGAGCTGATGGTCTTAGAAGATTTAGTTGCCACTCATCGCGCCGACATTCAGAACACTAAGCTTAAAAAACAAGACAAACAGACGCACCTTCATTTACTGCAAAAAGTTGCAAGGCTTGAAGATTACATCGTGGAGCTCAAAGACGGTACACCCTGCCCACTGTGTGGCGCGCATGAGCACCCTTATGGTAAGCATCATCCGCTATTAGATAGCCAACTTGACAATAAACAAGCGTTGCCACTAACACAGCAGACCCAGCAGAAAATAGCTGAGCTTGAGATACTCATTGAGCGTCTCGGACAAGCGTTATCTAAACATCATATCGACCATGCTACTAAAAATGAAACCATTAGCAACCAACAGCAGCAGTTAGCCCCTTTGCAGCAGCAATGCGAGATGTTGGGCAAAGATATTCAAGAAAGCCTGCTCTCACTATTAGATACCAATAAAGATCATTCAAAAGCGATTGCAGGGATTATCCATCCTCTTCATAAGTTGAGTGTGAATATAAATAAATCTGATAATGATATTGAACGCCCATTACCTTTACTAAACAGTGTCAAACAAAAGCTACTCGAGCAAAAGCAGTGTCTTAAAGACTTATTATTTCAATATGATGATCTGACGGCAAGCATATCAACGCTAAGTATTGCTATAGAGAATGATGAAAAGCAGCATCAGGCACTTATGAGTAAGATCAATAACCTGACGATGGATACCAAGCTACACTCGCAGAAAATAGAGACCATTGAAGATAAAATAGCCACCAACTTTTCGGCATTAACCCCTATTACTAGCAGTATTCTAACTTTGGCAGATAAGTATCCGGCGGATAACTACGCAGAATACTTAAGTATTGATTTTAAAAAAGCAGACATTCAAAGTGCAATTAAGCAATTGGACGCTAGTATTCATAAGAAAACCGTATTAGATAGCAGCGACTATGAGCGTCATATTGATAGATTACGTCAACAGCGCAGCATGCTAAGTCAGCTAAAAAAATATTTTAACGAGCAAAAAAACAGCCAGCAACAGCTAACCAATACATTAAGTACAGTGAGCGCTCAAATTGATACTAAGCAAACACAGCTTTGCACGGATGAAAGCGCTCTACAGAACCTCGAGCACTTGATAGCGGACAAAAATATAGATCTTGAGCTGCTCAAGAGCAAAAGAACAAAGCTTTTTTCAGATAAGAACCCAGAGTCAGAAGACACTCTACTGCGCCGCACAGTGGATGACGCAAAAGCCAAACAAGCAAATGCTCAAAGACAGCTAGACAGCACGCAGCAAGTATTAGCGCAATTGCAAAACAGGCAACGACAGCTATTGGCAGAATTGCAGTCTGCTATGACAGCCCTTAATACGCAACAAGCGGTATTTATGGAGCATCTAGCAGCGGCGCAATTTGTGGATGAAGACGCTTTTACCCGTGCGCGCCTGCCTAAAGAAGAGCGTGATGCTTTACATACTCGTAAGCTTGCGATTGACAGCGCCTTGCAGCAGGCACAGTCACAGATAGATAGCACCCAACAATCATTAGAGCAGAACCTATCTCTTGCTATGACGAATGTCAGCCAAGAAACGATTGCTACCCAACATCAGCATATTCAGATGGAGATTGATCAGCTCAGCCAACAGATTGGTGCTATTGTTCAAAAGCTCAAGGACAATGAAAACCAAAAAGGTCAACAAGCAACGCAGCTTATAGCCATTAATGCACAAAAAGAGAAGTTACAAGTTTGGCAGCAGCTGCATACTTTAATTGGTTCAGCCGATGGTAAGAAATATCGCACCTTTGCTCAAGGCTTAACCTTTGAAGTGATGATTAGCCATGCCAATAGCCAACTACAAAAGATGAGTGACCGCTATTTGCTGATTCATGATGACAGCAATCCGCTTGAGCTTAATGTGATTGATAACTATCAAGGCGGCGATATTCGCAGCACCAAAAACTTATCTGGTGGTGAAGGCTTCATTATCAGTCTCGCGCTCGCTCTTGGACTATCGCAAATGGCCAGTCACAACATCCGTGTGGATTCGCTATTTTTGGATGAAGGTTTTGGCACGCTTGATGAAGAGTCGTTAGATATTGCTCTAGATACCTTGACAGGCTTGCAACAAGAAGGAAAATTGATTGGTATTATCTCTCACGTACAGGCGTTAAAAGATCGCATTTTGACCCAAATAAAGGTTGAAAAAATCTCTGGCGGCTTTAGTCAAATCAGTGGGCAAGGATGTCGACGCGTTATGAGTGATAAAGTATGATAGGTTAGCAGGATTGATGACGACATATGATAAAGAAGTGCGTTTAAAGGCATTTATCAAATGATACTGGCAAGGCTATTTAGCATAACAACATAAAAAAAACCACCGTTAACGAATAACGGTGGTTTTTTATAATCAAACTATCTATTTACTTACTCGATTCGCTATTTGGTCACTAAACCACTTAACTCACTCATCAAGACGGATAACGTTGAGAGGCTGATTTGGCTATCATTATTGCTATCAAGTTTGTCCATTTCAGCAGTAACGCCTGCAAGCTGGCTAGCATGACGCGACTTCCAATCACTGAAGGCTTGAATGGCATCAGGTTGAGTCAATAACGTCTCCATCAGCATACGTAAGCTGCGCGATACGTCATTGGCAAGCGCATGACGGGCACGGCGATCCCAGTGGTCTTGCTGCGGCAAGATAGCAATATTATCAATCATCCAATCAAGCTGCAAAACGTGATAGGCCTCAAAGTATAAAGTGGCAATCTCATCAACCGGACGTTCGTATTGCTCTGCTAAGAGGGCAGCATCAAGGGCATCAACATGGTATGGCAACATTGCAAACATCGATGCATCATTGATAGAAAGGCCATCTTCTATCAAGCTTGTGGTATCGGCTTGCAAGTATTGTGAAAATTGCTGTTCAATAAATCCGCCTGATTTGGTTAGCTTTTCGACACTGTCTTCAAAACGGCTAATCATATCAGCCACTTGCAAATCTTGTCCAAAGGCATTAATAAACCAGACTACTCCGTTTTCGAGTGCATCGCGCAGACGCAGTTCAAGCTCAAGCAGCAAAGTGGCATCGACTTTATTGTCAAGTGCTTCAAGCAGCTCCCATGCTTTTGAGACATGGAACACATCACGCGCAATGGCATAGCCGCGCACGATAGTGGCAAGCGTTTGTCCTGTTTCTTCATGCAGACGGAATAATGCTTCGATACCCAGACGGTTGACCACACTATTGGTCATATACGTACTGATGATTTCACGGTGTAAACGATGCTCAGTCATCTCATCAAAGAAGCGCGATGCCAGCTCATCGGGGAAATACTTGCGTAATTCATTAACGAAATACGGCGCATCCGGTAAATCTGAGAGCAGTAAGTTGTCATAAACCCACATTTTTCCGTAAGCCATCACAACGGCTAGCTCAGGATTGGTCAGACCTGTGCCAGATTTTTGGCGTTTAGCAATCTCTTCATCTGATGGCAGATACTCAATCGCTCGATCTAGACGCCCTTCTGCTTCTAACATCTGAATAAAGCGCTGATGATCGCTTAAGTTTGCAGCTGCTCGGATTTGACTCAGCTCAATTGCTTGCGGTTGCAGATAGTTTTGACGCAGCACCAATTCGCTAATGGTCTCGGTCATGCTTTCAAGAAGCTCATTACGCTGCTTCAACGTCATATCACCTTGCTCAACCACTTTGCCAAGTAAGATTTTGATATTGACTTCATGATCTGAGCAGTTGACGCCGCCTGAGTTATCGATAGCATCAGTATAAATACGTCCACCAGTTTGGGCATATTCGATACGACCTCGCTGCGTGAGGCCTAGGTTACCCCCTTCACCGACGATAGCCGCACGTAATTCGCCACCGTTGACACGTACGGCATCATTGGCACGATCACCTACGTCAGCATGACTCTCCTCACTACTTTTCACATAAGTACCGATACCACCATTCCAAATGAGATCTACTGGCGATTTTAGCAACGCGCTGATAAAGTCATTGGGTGCTAAGCTGTCATCTGAGATATCAAAAACCGCTTTCATTTCAGGGCTGATAGCAATGGTCTTGTCTTGACGTGAGAAGATACCACCGCCTTGGCTAATGAGAGACTGGTTATAATCTTCCCACGATGAGCGAGGTAGATCAAATAAGCGCTCGCGTTCTGCAAAAGACGCTGCTGTATCTGGATTTGGGTCAATGAAAATATGCAGATGGTTAAAGGCAGCAACCAGTTTGGTATGGGTTGATCTGAGCATACCGTTACCAAAAACATCACCGCTCATGTCACCAATGCCCACGACGGTAAAGTCATCACGATTTTGGATGTCCATGCCGCGCATACGGAAGTGGCGCTTGACCGACTCCCAACCACCGCGGGCGGTAATGCCCATCGCTTTGTGGTCATAACCAACCGAGCCACCAGAAGCAAAGGCATCATCTAGCCAAAAGTTATATTCAGCAGACAAAGCATTAGCGATATCAGAAAAGGTTGCCGTACCTTTATCGGCAGCGACCACCAAATACGGATCATCTTCATCATGACGTACGGTATTGGCTGGCGGGACAATCGCACCATCGACGATATTGTCGGTCACATCAAGCATACCGCGAAGAAATGTTTGATAGCAGGCAATACCTTCAGCTTGGAACACATCACGACCATCCGCCATCGTTTTGGTTTTAACGATAAAGCCGCCTTTTGAGCCAACCGGTACGATAACGGCGTTTTTGACCATTTGTGCTTTAACCAGACCAAGTACTTCAGTACGGAAATCTTCCATACGATCAGACCAACGCAGCCCGCCGCGAGCGACTTTACCGCCACGCAAATGCACTGCTTCAACGCGTGGTGAATAGACAAATATCTCAAACATTGGTTTAGGCTTGGGTAGATTTGGAATATCTGCTGCCAAAAATTTAAAGGACAAACGATCTTTACGCTGCCCATTCGCCTCTCTTTGATAAAAGTTGGTACGTACCATAGCGTTAATTAAATCCAAGTACCAGCGGAAGATACGGTCTTCATCCAAGCTACTGACACCTGCTAATGCGGTGGTAATCTGTGCTCGAATCTGGCTGGTTTTGCTGGCACGTTCCTCTTCACTATAGTTAGGATTCATTCTTGCATCAAATAAACTGCCTAATGCGACACTGATGTCACTGTTTTTGACCATAGTTTGTTGAATATAGACGTTTGAGAATGGTGCTTTCGCTTGCATCATATAGCGTGACAAGGCGCGCAGTACCACCACATCATAAGTATCTAATTTGGTGGTCAATACCAGTTCGTTAAGCGAATCACTCTCAACCTGTCCTGCCCAAATTTGCTTTAAGCTGTCCTCAAACTGTGCACGCACCACTTGCATATCAATGGTATCAACGTGCTCTAAGACCAGCTCATACTCCTGCATCCAAATAGGTTGCTCAGGTAAATCAAACTCATAGGTCTGCGCTGAGATAACTGATACCCCGAAGTTCTCTAGTACGGGTAAGACTTTAGATAAGATAACTGCTTTTTGACGACCATATAGCTTTAAGTGCAACTGATTGCTTGCGTCACCTGTCGATTGATATAAGTGCCAAATCATCGGCTGCTCATCGCTAAGTCCAGCCAAACGCTTGGTATCTTCAACGGCAGTACGTGCATCGAATCGCTCTTGGTAAGCGGCGGGGATATAACTTAAAAATCTGCGCGTCAAAGCATTAGCATGCTGCTCACCGACATTATCCAGCAGCATTTTTTGATAGTTATCACTCCACGACTGCATCAAAAAAGATAGCTTGGCTTGGAGCGCAGCGGTATCCACCTCATGCACTTGACCTGGTACTGTACGGACATGTACATGGACGCGGGCATGTTCAGATTCGTTAAACTCCGTTGTAAAGCCTGAAGATGTACCACCATAGGCTTCTTTTAGGACGTTCTGTACCTTGATGCGAAGTTCGGTATTGAATTTATCACGCGGAATATAGACCAAGCAGGAAACAAAACGCTGGTAATGATCGATACGGCAAAATAAGCGCAGGCTTTTTTTGTCCTGTAGTTGGCTAATTCCTAGTACTGTCGGGTAAAGATCTTCAATGCTGGCTTGAAACAAGTCATCGCGCGGCAAGGTATTAATGATATGCATCATTTTATGATACGCATGACCATCACGTGGTAGTTTTGCCATCGCCATGATTTTATTGGATTTTTCGCGTAATAATGGAATTTGTTGTACGCTTAGTTGATAAGCTTGCGCTGTAAAAAGACCAATAAAACGATGCTCACCGATGAGCTTGCCATTATCATCAAACTTATGAATGCCCAAAAAATCCATATAAACTGGACGGTGTACTGGCGATACTCGGCTTGATTTTGACAATACCAATACTTGCGGCGCTGTTAGCAGTCTTTTTAGATTGCTTGGCAGCTCGTCAAAGCTTTTTGAAAGCTGGTCTTCACTACCGCCACGTAATAGCCCAAGCCCACTATTGCCAATAGAAAATAAATCCAAATCACTACGGTCGTCTTGGTTGGCTATATTGCCAACACTATTAACCTCGATTCTGTGCCCGTCTTCTAAGCGGTACTCTCGATATCCCAAAAAGATAAAGTGATCGTCCAAGACCCAATCTAAAAATGCTTGAATCTCTTGTTGAGAGTAAAATACTTCCGGCAGTGTTTTTGTAGCAAGTTCCGCTTTTATATCGGTTAGCTTGGCACGTATCTGCTGCCAGTCATCAACGACGACATCAAGGGTGTCTACTTTTGCCAGCAGCATCTGTTTTAATGCCGCCAATTCATCATTGTCTTGATAAGAGATTTCACAATGAATCAAAGACATGTGTGAGGTGCCACTTTCTTGAGCGCTTTCAACTTTAGTGATCGCGCCATTTTCATCGCGTTCGACATTGACGATGATATGATAAGTACGATGCACATCGATGCCTTGCTCTTCAAGACTCATCAATAGCGTGTCGACCAAAAATGGTCGGTCATAGGCAACGATTTGGATAACGGTATGTGAGCTGTGAAAATGCTGCTCTTCTGCAATGGGGTTTAATATGGCAAGCTGCGGATGGCTACGATCATAGGCTTTTAATAGCGTAAAATGATGCAGCGCCATCCCAGCCAAATCAGCATTACTGATGTCCTTTGCAGTCTCTTGATGCAATGGCTGATAGTAGCTATGAATAAAGTGGTCAAATAATGATTTGTCCGCTTGTACATAACTGGTGGCAATATCGCTTATCTGGCTGATCCGCTCTTTTGCGATATTTAGAGAGTTTGGCATATCCTTTGTCCTTGCGCTTTTTTATAAGCTTCTTATTTAGGTGTTATGTCTTATGTATTGTGAATAATTAAGTGTGAACTTATTGATCATTAGCAATCATGGTTTGTCTGACTCCCGCTATATGAACTATTTTGTGAGGTTTAACAGGTCTATGAGTAAATAATTTCACTCAAGGCTATCTCTCAGGTGGAATTGTAACGCACCTGCTGTCATAGCTAAAGCGTACAACATCATTTCATGAATCAGTAAGATGTCGATAACATTTACTAATGAGACGATTGTGATCTGATACGGCTGAATATAGACAGACAGGCGCATAGCTATGACACATAGTCATGACAAGGGCGGCGTTTTTTTGTTAGAATAGCGCAGAATATTGGACAGTATTTTGCTGGCTCGCTATTAACTCACTTATTATGAATTTTAATGCTAAGGGCAAGAGGTATGATGAATATTTTGGTGATTGGTTCAGGTGGTCGTGAACACGCACTAGCATGGCAGTGCGCAAAAGATAATAATGTAAAAAATATCTATATCGCGCCCGGTAATGCTGGCACCGCCCTTGAACCCAAATGCCAAAACGTCACTTTGGAAGACGCCACTGATGCAGATGAGCACAGCGCTGTTATCAAGTTTTGTCAGAATAAAGCTATCGACATGGTCATCGTTGGTCCAGAAGCACCGTTGGTAACAGGCATTGTCGATGCTTGTCGTGCTGCTGGCATCAAAGCTTGGGGTCCAACAGCGTATTGCGCGCAGTTAGAAGGCTCAAAGACTTTTGCCAAGGAATTCATGGAGCAAAACAATATCCCAACGGCAGCTTATCAGGGCTTTACCGACGCAGTAGCGGCAAAGGCTTATATCGATGAGCAAGGCGCACCTATTGTCATTAAAGCGGATGGTCTTGCTGCCGGTAAAGGGGTCATTGTTGCTGAGACGATCGAACAGGCGCATGAAGCCATTGACGATATGTTGGCAGATAATAAATTTGGCGATGCCGGTAGCCGCGTGGTGATTGAGCAATTTTTGCAAGGCGAGGAAGCCAGCTTTATCTGTATGGTCGATGGTGAGAATATCCTGCCAATGGCAACCAGCCAAGACCATAAGCGTGCTTTTGAAGGTGATACGGGTCCAAACACAGGCGGAATGGGTGCATATTCTCCTGCGCCAGTTGTCACTCAAGAGGTTCATGATAAAGTCATGGCACAAGTGATTCAGCCTGTTGTAGATGCGATGAAAGCTGCCGGTCATCCTTATACCGGATTTTTATATGCTGGACTCATGATTGATGATGCGGGCGACCCGTATGTGATTGAGTTTAACTGCCGTTTTGGCGATCCGGAAACGCAGCCTATTTTGATGCGTTTACAATCGTCGATGGTTGATTTGGTTGCACAAGGACTCGAAGGTAAATTACCGAGAGAAGCCAATTGGGATGAGCGCCCTGCCCTTGGTATTGTTGTCGCCTCAAAAGGCTACCCTGAAACTTCATCGAAAGGTGATGTGATTGCAGGCTTGCCAGAATTAAATAATGACAATCAAAATTCGGTAAAAGTCTTTCATGCTGGCACGGCTTTTTCTCATGAAAATGCTCCTAGCAATGAGAAAGAAGTCGTGACCAATGGCGGTCGCGTATTATGTGTGACTGCATTAGCAGATAGCATCTCAGACGCACAGCAAGCAGCATTAACAGTCACTGCTGCCATTAGTTTTGATGGTGCTCATTATCGCCGTGATATCGGTCATCATGCTATTGCCCGTGAAAGCATTTAAATAGTAGTGATAAGTAGCACCTACCTATAGCGACTTTTGATAAATTCGACCTAGCGTGATGCTAGGTTGAATTTTTTGATGGGTTATAGTTTTTAAAGGCTGCTAAAACTAACAGGCAAAAAATGCTTAAGAATTTCAGTATGCTAGCCTAAATTACAAAGTAAATAATGTCGCTTGGCTAAGCTGCAAAACCTGCCTTCTTTATATGATACAATTCTGTACACTCATAGCACATCTCCCTTGTATTGTAGGTACATCACCCACAAATCAATACCAACTCGATGAAATGACGATATCTATGGCAAACAATACCTCTAGGTCTTCTAATAACAAGCAGTCTATCGATAATTTAAAAACCTCGGGGTTTGATCGTCGTATGTCGATTGCCAAAACCTCATTGAACATAGGTCGTCGTTGGGCAGGTAATAGTGTGTCTGGTATGTTTCTCAATAAAGAAGCACGTACAGCACGTAACCAGATTTTTATGGAAGAACAGGCGCATTATTTGGCAGAAGAGCTTGGTAAATTAAAAGGCTCTGTCGTGAAAATTGGTCAAATGCTGGCGATTTATGGTGAGCATATCTTACCACCTGAGATTACCCGTGCCTTACAAACGCTTAATGATGATACAGCAACACTTGCATGGCCAAAAATCGAGCAGAATTTACAGGATTTATTGGGTAATAAGCTGCAGGATCTTCAGGTTGACCCTGTCCCTATTGGTACAGCATCCCTCGCCCAAGTTCATCGTGCAACCGTTATAGCCACGGGTGAGCAAGTGGTATTAAAGATTCAATATCCGGGTGTGGCTGATGCGATCAACTCTGATTTGGCTCTCTTTAAGAGCCTATTAAAGGTTAGTAATATCGTTCCACAAACCCGTTCACTCGATGCATGGTTTGAAGAGATACGTGATTTATTACATCATGAAGTCGACTATGAGGCGGAAGCTGACACAACAGAGCGGTTCTATAACCGTTTGATTGACGATGCACGTTATGTAGTGCCGAAAATCAATCGCCATTATTCGACCAAGCGCTTACTTTGTATGTCTTATGAGCCGGGTATCAGTGTGGTTTCTGACGCATTGCAACTACTCCCTCTTGAGCGTCGAAACGCCATCGGTCAGGCGGCTATCGAAATCATGATACAAGAGATTTTCATTTGGGGTGAGATGCAAACGGATCCAAACTTTGGTAATTACCTTGTCCGTGTCGCACGCGACGAAACTGAAATTGATAAACTGGTCTTATTAGATTTTGGCGCGATTCGGCAGTTCGATAGTAACTTATTGACGATTGCTCATAATTTATTACGTGCCGGTTATTATCATAATCATCAATCTATGATGAGTGCCATGACTGGTTATGACTTTTTTGATACCATGAGTGATAAAGTACGTTCAGATATCGCCTCATTGTTCTTGTTGGCAACTGAACCTTTTAGTGATCCTGTGATAAACACTGATATGCCTGCTAATTGTCTAGATGAGCAACAGCGCTATATTTGGGCTAACAGTAAGCTGCATACTCGCCTCTCAAATAATGCGACACAAGCGATGCAGTCTTTCGAGTTCAATCTACCACCTAAAGAGTTTATGTTTATCAGTCGGAAATTTATCGGTGCTTATACTTTTTTGACTGTGCTTGATGCTCGTACGGATTCTAATAACTTAGTAAAACCGTTTTTATAAACTTATCTTAACGTACGTACTCAACGGATTTTTGAACCGCCTTTTTGGGGCGGTTTTATTTATTATGATTTTAATTGCTTAGGCTATTTTATAGTTTTAACTTAACCTTAGCATTTTATAGCAAATGTAATTCTTTTATTTTTTACTTAGGCTATTATCTTAAATACTCACATCAGCTATCATCCACTTATCGAATCTGGTTTGATAACCTTCAGGTTTCTTCATGCTCAACTCCCAACAGGTTTCTTGCCGTGCTAAGTATTTAACTTCAAAATGTGTACGCTGACTGCTGCTTGCAACCTGACTACGCGTATTGGGCAAACACCATACCTCATTTGCTTGATGCTCAGCATTGTCCATATATGTTTCGATGTTGGTTGCCAATATTATCTCCCCGTCTACCTGTAAACGTGACAGTAAAAACTCAAAAAACGGCATATTAAGCCATTGTTGATTGGGATTGTGCTGCTCAGGATTGGGATATAAGATATAGATACTATCGATACTATTTGGCGCAATTGCATGTACGATCCATGCAATTGCATCAGCATGAATAGCGGTCAAATTGGCAGAATTCTGCTGCGCTGCCAATTTTTCAAATGCCTCAAACTTATTGCGAGTACGCTCAATCGCAATCAGATGCTTATCAGAATTTTGCATGGCAAAGCTTAAGGCATGCTTGCCCTTCCCTGCGCCAATCTCTAAAACGAGTGATGATTTAGGTGTAAGTGTTGCATCTGGCATCAAAAAATCACGTGGTGCTGAGAGTCGTTGAGGTTGAAATGCCCGCTCTTGCTGATGTGAAAGCTCAAGGTTGTCAGTCATTTGCTGTCCTTAAAGTATTTGTCATTTGTCATTATTCGGCTGCATGCTATTATATAGTCAATGCAACCCAATAGTAATATCGCGATATCGATTACTCATCGACAGATAGCTTTCTCAATCAGATTAATATAGCAATGATTTGAAAATCAATTACTGCTTACTTTTTGAGGATACTTTGTTGATAAAACCAAGGATCTCTCTACTTTTATTATGACCGAATCTACTTCTAACGCCAGCCTTTCACCTAAAACGTATCCTTGTCCAGAATGCGGTAAGCAAACCACATGGCAAGATAATAAATATAAGCCATTTTGTAGTCATCACTGTAAACTGATCGATCTTGGCGCATGGGCAAACGAAGACTATACATTGCCTGCTGAGTCCACGCCGTTTTCTGATGAGCTATAGTATTAAGCCCTTTATCCTCTTACTTTTATCACTTTATGATTCCAAGGATGCTGTACATGTCTGCTACTTACCTGATGCCCACTTATCTTCGTCAACCTATCAGTTTTACCCGCGGCTCAGGAAGCTGGCTCTATACTCAAGATGAGACGCCTTATCTAGACGCATTGACTGGTATCGCGGTATGTGGTTTAGGACATTGCCATCCACAAGTAACCGAAGCTATTCAACAGCAGGCAGCAACATTGGTTCATACCAGTAATTTATTTGGTATAGACTGGCAAGAGCGTGCTGGTGAAGCATTATGTAATGCCGCGCAAATGGACAGTGTATTTTTTGCCAATAGTGGCGCTGAAGCAAATGAAGCAGCACTAAAATTGGCGCGTCTATACGCACATCAGCAAGGGTTTAAGCGTCCCAAAGTCATTGTGATGGAGCAATCTTTCCATGGTCGTACCTTATTATCATTATCAGCAACTGCCAACCCCAAAGCGCGCGAAGGCTTTTACACTTTAGATAATGATTTTATCCGTGTGCCATTTGGGGATATTGCCGCCATTGAACAAGCAGCTCATGACTATGAGGATATTTGCGCGGTATTCGTAGAGCCTATTCAAGGTGAAGGTGGTCTTAATACGGCAGCTAACGGCTTTACTTACCTTGAGCAGATACAAGCCGTATGCGATACACATAATTGGCTGTTCATGCTTGATGAAGTACAGACCGGCAATGGACGAACAGGTAAGTATTTTGCTTATCAGCATAGCAGCGCACGCCCTGATGTATTAACGACGGCTAAAGGCTTAGGTAATGGCTTCCCTGTCGGTGCCTGTATGGTACGTGGTCGCGCTAATGGCTTATTTGGAGCTGGTAGTCATGGCTCAACCTATGGCGGCACACCGTTAGCCAGTCGTGTGGTACATAGCGTATATGACGTATTGGCGAACAGTGATATCATGCAAAACGCCGTCAACGAGGGACAATTTATTCGTGATAGCATGGTTGATGCATTTGGACAATATGGCGTCAGCAGTCGCGGCGCTGGGATGATGATTGGCATTGCCCTGCCTGAAGACATGGACTGTAGCAAGCTTGTCGATCGTGCTCGTGATGAGCAGAAACTTATCATCAATGTCACAGGCGGTCATGTGATTCGTTTGCTACCACCACTTAATATGAGCCGTGATGAAAGCTTACAAGTGGTTGAACGCTTGGTTAATTTACTAAAACCCTCGTTTTAAACGTCTATTTAACAAAAACATAAAAAAGCCTATAGACAAATTATCTATAGGCTTTTTTCATTATTATGTCCCGTCCTGAAATAAGTTTACGAAAAAGGAGCTTATTCATGGACAAGTTAGACACTGTAAAGGTTAAGCGCACTCAAAAAGATTACACCTTAGGCTTTAAATTAGCCGTCGTTGACAGTATAGAAAAAGGCGACATGACCTATAAACAAGCGCAAGCAATTTATGGCATACAAGGACGCAGTACCGTTTTGGTGTGGCTGCGAAAGCATGGTAAATTAGACTGGATCCATCCCCTTAAGAGCCAGACTATGCCGCATAAAGAAACCCCTGCCCAAACCATCAAACGTTTAGAGCGTGAACTGGCTGATGCTAAAGCACATAACCTTATTTTAAGTAAAGTAGTCGAAGTATTTGAAAATGACTATGGAGAAAATGCTAGAAAAAAGTCTTCTACGGCATCCTTTGGAAACTCAAAACAGACAAACAAATAAGTTTAGCTCAAGGATGTCGTTTGCTTAGTGTTAGTCCGCAAGCGGTATATCAACATCGTATTCGGCAGCATGACAAAGCAAGCAAGTTTACTGTCATCAAAGACTGGGTGCAAGCGTATCGAATGCTCATGCCTCGCATAGGAGGTCGGAAGTTATATTGGCTCATTAAGCCTAAGCTGATGGCTCATGGCATAAAGATTGGCCGTGATGGCTTCTTTGATTATCTAAGAGCACACCGCTTGTTGGTTAAGCCCAAACGTAGCTATACAAAGACGACCTTTAGTAAGCACTGGATGAAAAAGCATCCCAATCTAACGAAAGATGCCCCTGCGCCTATCAAGCCTGAACAAACCTTGGTGGCTGATATTACTTATGTCACATCCAAACAAGGGACGCACTACCTATCTTTAGTGACGGATGGGTATTCAAGACAGATTATGGGATATCATTTAAGTGAGAGTATGCCAGCGACTGAGGTTGTAAAAGCGCTTAAGATGGCAGCTCAAAGGCGGCGTTATACTCATAAAGCGATTCATCACTCTGATAGAGGTCTACAGTACTGTGCATCAGAGTATCAAGAGGTGCTTAGAGCAAATAACATCACACCGTCTATGACCGATGGCTATGATTGTTATCAAAATGCATTGGCTGAGCGCGTTAATGGGATTTTAAAGAATGAGTTCTTGTTGTATGAGTGCAATACGATGAGTGAGCTTAAACAGCTGATCGATGAGTCTGTTTATGTCTATAACCATATCAGACCGCATTTAAGTTTAAATATGAGAACACCTGCTGAGGTACATGACGGTTATTTATCTCCTGCTTAATACAAAAAAGCCAGATATTCAGGGTATCTGGCTTAGCAAAAACTATCAATATATTTTAGGACGAGACA
>NZ_JACDXZ010000004.1:0-330554 GCF_013608135.1 Psychrobacter sp. D2 | reverse complement strand
TACCAAAGCGCTTTTTCTTAATTTGAACGTAGCGTTTAAACGTAAGACAAAATCAACACTAAGTAATCGCCTTTGCTTGTTGCTTGCGATGCTTAAGTGAAGCAAGCAATGCCCAACCAATAAAGGCAATACCAATCAAACCAGTAATAATCTCTGGTACATGGAATTTCACTGATAGCAGCATAATAATTGCCAAAGCACCAATGGCATAATGCGCACCATGTTCTAGATAGATGAACTCATCAAGTGTGCCTTTGTCTACCAAGAAAATAGTCATCGAACGCACAAACATGGCACCAATGGCCAGACCAAGCATAATCACAATAACGTCATTGGTAATCGCAAATGCGCCAATCACACCATCGAAACTGAATGAAGCATCAAGAACTTCTAAGTATAAGAAACCGATAATACCGCCCTTCATAATCGCGCTGGTCGCTGCGGCGCCTGAACCCTTCTCTTCATTTTCTAAGTCTTCCTCAAGGTCACCCTCGAGCATACCAGAGATAACTTGGACACCAAGATAGACCAAGATACCCCAAACACCCGCAATCAGTACGGCAGAAGCTTGCTCCGCACTGGCCCAAGATACAGCAAACATCAAGACAATAAGCGCAACGAAGACGCTCATGGCATCCACTTTGCCAAGCTTTGCTAAGCGGCTCTCAAGCCAGTTAAACCAATGCACTTCTTTATCATCAAAGATAAAGTTTAAGAAGACAAGTAACAAGAAGATACCACCAAAGGCTGATATTTCAGCATGATGCGCCATCAGTCTTGCTGAGTATTCTTTAGGATCGTTCAATGCCAAATCTATCACTTGCATCATGCCAAGGTCTGCGGTAACCGCAACGATGACAATTGGGAATACCAAGCGCATACCAAATACAGCAATTAAAATACCAACGGTTAAAAATATCTTTTTCCAAAATTCGTCCCAGCCTTTGAGGACTGAGGCGTTGACCACCGCATTATCAAAGGATAATGAAATCTCCATAACGGCCAAAATAGCAGTAATAGAAAGGGTGGTTATCAAACCGCCCATACCGCCATGTGAATATCCCCACCATGCAGCTACCATCAATGCGATAGCTGTGAAGATGAAGTCTAAATAAAAATGTCTCATGACACATCCTGTCTGGTTGCGTAAAGCTAAGGTTGTCTATTATAGACGCAGCATAAAAAAAGTGGCTATCGCTAGCCACTTTTCCATGTGTGATTTTTAATAAAATATAAAGTATTATCAGTCATTTGGCTATTAAAGATTGTGACTATTTTGCAACCATATTTTACAGCCAATAGTGAGGCATAATGGCTTTAGGTTTTGCACCTACTTATCATCTAATGGATGGTTTTAGCACGGGCTAAATATCGATTTAGATAGTAGTTTAACTAACAGTTTAAATAACGACACCATATTGCTGGCACATCGCTTGTAAGCCACCAGAGTAACCTTGACCAACGGCGCGGAATTTCCATTCTGCATTGTGGCGATAGACTTCTCCAAATACCATTGCTGTCTCAACAGAGTAGTCTTCTGCTAAATCAAAACGGACCACTTCAGCACCCGTTTCTTCATTCACAACGCGAATAAAGGCATTAGCAACTTGACCGAAGTTTTGGCTACGAGCCGCTGCATCATGAATAGTGACTGTAACAACGATTTTGTCGACATCAGCAGGTACTTGCGTTAGGTTGACTTTGACCACTTCGTCATCACCGTCGCCTTCGCCTGTACGGTTATCACCAGTATGCTCTACTGCACCATTGTCAGACTTGAGTTGGTTGTAAAAGATAAAGTCATGGTCGCCACGTACTTTGCCAGCTGCATTTAATAAGAATACGCTTGCATCAAGATCGAATTCGGCGCCAGAGGTTGCACGCTCATCCCAACCAAGACCAATAAGCAGCTTAGTTAAGTTTGGATCCGTTTTGGTTAGCGATAAATTACCGCCTTTATTTAGAGATAATGCCATGGAATGGTCCTTGTTATTTATTGGAGTAGGGTGGACTGCACGTTTACAACGGTAAAAGTAATAACTATTTTAAGACCGTCAGTTCAAAATAGTGCTGTGTCGCTTTTGAATTAGATACGCTATACCAGCGATAATGGGATTCAATAACGATAAAAAGATCGCTAGTAGCTCTCTATCATACCAACAAAAAATGACCCAATCAAAGCTGATTGGGTCATTGTTATGTTTTATAGCCAGTTAGGCGTCAAAGCTAAGATTTAGTGTTTGTTATAGACTCTGACGATGACGAATCTCAAAGCTTTGATGAATCGGTTTTTTGATATCAAAATCAAAACCAATGGTTTTTTGGGTGATATCAACGATGTCATAACGTTCAGTTAGCTGCTCATCCAGCTCAAAGCGGGTAAAGTTATTAGAGAAGTATAAAATACCATCTGCCGTTAAGCGGTTCATTGCGCGGTTAATCAGTGCAGCATGGTCACGCTGGACATCAAAGGTACCTTGAAACTTTTTAGAGTTTGAAAAGGTTGGCGGATCAATAAAGATAATATCGAATTGTTCCGTGTTGTCTTTGATCCACTCAAAAATATCGGCAGCAACGAATTGATATTTATTACCACTGACATTTAAGCCATTTAAAGCAAAGTTTTGTTTGCCCCAGTCCAGATAGTTCTGTGATAAGTCAACGCTGGTGACTTTCTTAGCGCCCGCCAATGCCGCATGCACACTCGCCGTACAAGTATAAGCGAATAAGTTCAATACCGATTTATTACGACTGTTGTCTTTGATACGCGCACGCATATTGCGATGGTCAATAAATAGACCCGTATCGAGATAATCGGTGAAATTGACATAAAGATAAGCACCATCTTCGCGGGCAATATAAAACTTGCCACGCTTTTCGGTATTGCCTTGTTTACTATATTGATCATTACCGGATTGACGAGCACGGGTTTTAATAAAGATTTGTTCGCGATTAATACCGAATACTTCACGAATACCCATTAATGCCAAATTAAAGCGTTTTTTGGCAGTTTCTGGTGGAATAGTCTTCGGCGGCGCGTACTCTTGGACATGGGCATAGTCGCCATATAAGTCGATCGCCACTTTGAAATCAGGCAGGTCAGCATTGTAGACACGGATATTACTCACGTTGTCTTTTTTAGCCAACTTCTTTAGTCGGGTCAGGTTTTTTTGCAAACGATTGATAAAATCTTGACCGTCTTCAACCTCAATTTCACGCTTCTCAAAGCGGCTAACGAGATTCCCTGTCTGACCAGCAATCAAGGTGCCATAGCGGAAATACACAGTAATAGCGCCATTATGACATCGCAATGTTTTTGGTTCTCTAATCGGCAAAATATCGACTTGCTCAACATGCGACGCCAATATACCAAGCATCGGGTCAATACCACTACCGGCAAAGCTGTCTTGTAGGATAAGCCCAATCGATTGATATAACGGCTTAATCATTTCTTCATCACCCAGACGCTCACCATAAGGTGGGTTGGTGATAATCAAAGGATTGCTCAAACGACCGTCAGCAACCAAAGGTTTTAATAGCGTGCTTAGCTGATCAAGGGCGCGTGTTTCGATATCGAGTAGCGGTAACAGGTCTTGTAAACCAGCAGCAATCAGATTCTTTTCTGTGGCAATGATAGCGCCATTATCGGCATCAAATCCAAAGATAAGCGGTAATGTATCTGGCTGCTCATTAGCAATCTCTAAGGCTGCACGGAAACGTGTCTGTGCATCATCAATCATTTCTTGCCATAATACTGCGTCATGATGCTGCCACTCGTAAAAACCAAACTGATTGGCGGCTTTATCGATACCGACGGCATAATCGCAATGCATGAGGAGCGCTTCAATGATAAAGGTACCAGAACCACACATCGGGTCGATTAGCGCATTATAAAAAGGCGCATCACCTGCTTCGTTTTTCTTATGCCAGCCTGCGCTATAAAGTAGCGCCGCTGCTAAGTTCTCTTTTAGTGGTGCTTCTGTCATTGCAACGCGATAGCCACGGCGATGCAAGCTGGTACCTGACAAATCTAGATATAACTCAGCTTGCTTATCATTGACGGTCGCAAAAACAGAAAAGTCTGGGTTTTTACTATCGACGTTAGGGCGGCTCTCATACACTTCGTTAAAGGTATCCGCAATCGCATCTTTAATACGTAGCATGGCAAACTGTTGGCTGACAGCCACACGTTTATCAACAGACAGACGAATCGCAAAGGTTTGCTCTAGGCTAAATTGCTCTGTCCAATTGACCGATTTCGCCAAACCATACAGCTGCTCAGCCACATCATATTCGGCATTGATATTTTTGCGTTTAATCAGCATTAATACGCGCGATGCCACGCGCGACCAAAGACAGATCTTATATAAATCACGCAAGGTACCCGTAACAGCAAGGCGACCAGTACTCTTTATCTCACTTGCAATACCAAAACTGGTCAGCTCAGTCTGTAGCGGTGCTTCTAACCCATCGGCGCAGGTGATGATAAGGTCAAGCGACAATACCTGTGAAGATGCTTGTGAAGATGGTTGCGAAGACGCTGTGGATGAGGCGAGCGCGGTTGTTTCGGTCATACGGATACCTGTGGGCTAAATTGATAAATAGTGCACATCATAAAATAAGATGTTTAACCGCTAATTTTACCATAATTCTATAGCGGATGGTTTAAAGCGCTAATGTTTAAGAAAGCGATGATTAAAAGATTTCTATTTGAAAGTATTTTTTATGGCATATAAATGCTAAATAAGTTGCAAGGATATTAATGCTGGTCTTTGTTCAGCGCTAATGACTCTGAAACAGTTTGCGCGGTCGTTGCCAATGGCTTGGGCTTAGTCACAATCGGATAGACGTCTTCTCTTGGCATAAGTAAGCGCATATGAGGATAAGGGGTCGAGATATCAGCGGCATCAAAAGCGCGTTTGATATTCTCTCGTAAATCTTCTTTGATTTTGGGCATACGAGCAACTGCCGCTGGTTTGACCCAAAAGCGTACAATAAAATATACGCCATACTCGCCAATCTCTGCCACGGTCGCAGAAGACTCAGGTCGGTTGAGGACCGCCTCACTATCAGACAGTACCTGCAAAATCTCATCACGTGCTTTATCAATATCATCTTCAAAAGCAATACGCATCTGAATATCAAAGCGGATAAAGTTTTTGGAGGTCAGGTTGGTAACGACGGAGGAGGCCACATTCGAATTGGGTATGATGACCGTAATATTATCACGAGTTAAGACGTGGGTCGTACGTAAGGCAATCACCACCACGCGCCCTTCATTGTCATTGATATTGACCCAGTCACCAACTTGAAAGGATTGCTCAAGCAAAATGGTAATACCTGCGATAAAATTGGCAAGCGTTGACTGCGCGGCAAAGCCGACTGCCAAACCAGCAATACCTAGACCTGCTACTAAAGAAACGATATCAAAGCCAAACTGAGCCATGACGCTGGCAAGCCCTAATACCAGTAATAGTACGGATAAGATATTTTTAAGCAGCTGCTCAATAGAGGCGTTTAGCCCATAGTGCTGTAGTATTTTATGGACAATTTGTCCCGATGATGTCCATAGCACGTAATATATTCCCGCCCATGTACTGGCTTTGGCAGTGGCTTTAATGGTATCTGGTTCAAAATTCAGCTGACTCATAATAGCAATGACACTGGTCACAGCCCATACATAACGCAAGATTGAGCGGGCAATTTTAGCCCGGCGCTCATTCAGACGAATGCGTGCTTTGCTTTTTTTTAGTACATAAATAGCTAGCCAATACATAAACCCCGATATCGCAAGCAGTATTAGAATTTTGATGCCAGTGCTCACCAGTTCTACTGATTTAGACGACCAATCTAAGGTGCCTTCCTCGATAGAGCCACCAATAGCAAGAAAAAGGCTGGTATGTAGATCACGAGCAATCTCTTGAAAAAATTCAGTAATACTAGCGATTGCCATTATCTTATCCATGAAAGGTGTGGTTCTAAAAAATATTACTCTGTACTAATAGGATTTTAACCGTATCATTATAAATAAAACCGCTTTTACCAAATACTGCTTTAACCATATAAAGTAGATTACGTCCTGACGGCAAATCAAGTTTAGATCTTCTGAAGTCAGCGCTAGTAGGTCTACTCCATTACTTTTAAAACAGAGCATTTAACAGCTGATTAAGAATTGTTTTGATGGATATCAAGCGACTGATACGGTATTTCCATCAGATCCTGAACATCACGCAAGGCGGTACGCAAGCCTTCTAAGATAGTAGGATGGTAAAAAGGCGTATCAAGCATGTCTTTAATACTCAAGTCATTAGTAATCGCCATTGCCAATATATGCCCGATGTATTCTGCATCCGGACCGACCATACTTGCACCCAAGATTCTGTCTGTTTTTTTGCAGCCATAAATATGCAATAGACCACAGTTAATACCCATGACGCGGCTACGACCTTGATTGTCGAAGCTGACTTTCCCAATCACATGCTCAAGTGTTGAATCTTCTTGGATTTCCGGTAAAGACATACCAACATTGACGATTTGTGGTGAGCTAAATACGATGGAAAATGGCGTGGCAGGCGGACGAATATAAGCGTCTTTTTTATTGTCACAGACCATACTGCCGGCGCTAAAACCTTCATCGCTTGCTACATGCAGCAATGGAATATTAGCATTGGCATCGCCAACGATATAAACGTCTAAATCACCGATTTTACCAGTTTTTTTGTCCAGCTGTTGTGGGCGATTTTTTTCATCAAGCTCAACGCCTAGGTTTTCAACACCCAATGCCTCTATATTATTACGTCGACCAGTCGCGACTAGTACGTAATCACCTTGCCATTGTTGCACTTCGCCAGCGCTGTCTTCATAATCAATAAAGGCAACAGTGCTCTTTTTATTTATGCTTTTATCGCTATTTTCATCTGATTTTTGACCGACATCAGTAATTTTGCTGCCCAAGTGCATGGTCAGCTCACGACTTAAACAATCAATAGCTTTGTTATTGATGTCTTCGTCTTTTAGACCAGCAACACGTTTGGCTCGATTAAATACCGTTACCTTGACACCCAATCGTGTGAAAGCTTGGGCAAGTTCTAAACCTATAGCACCTGCGCCAATCACAGCCATAGATTTTGGTAAGTCGGCTAACTCAAAGACAGCATCTGAGGTCAGCATAGTATCACCAAGCTTATCTTCCCAGCCATCTGGAATAAAGGTCGAGCTGCCAGTGGCGACAATGATTTTATCTGCTTTGATCAATTGATCATTGACCTCAATCAAGCCTTGCTTATTAATATAAGCCCGTCCCGCTATCTTACTATCCTCAGGCCAGCTATCGACTTGTTTTTCGATGTAGCTGGCAAAATGATCACGCTCAGCGCGCACCCGTTCCATCACCTGTTTGCCATCTATGCGAGCAGTGGCATGTACGCCAAACTCGGCAGAATGATTGGCATCATGAGCGCGGTCAGCAGCTGCAATGAGTAGCTTGCTTGGCATGCAACCTACCGCAATACAAGTCGTTGTCCAAAAGCCATCATTGATAATAATGACATCTTCTAAGAACTTTTTTGCTTGGCGAAAAGCGTTTTGTCCGGCAGTCCCAGCACCAATGACCGCAACAGATACCTTGCGAGTCACGTTTTGATGAGTGCTATGATCAAAGGGAGCAGAAGAATCAGAGGCGGTATCAGGCTGTTTATTCATAGTATTCTCAAATAAAAATAGTTTTAAGGTTTATCGTAAGCTCGATTAAAAGACTAAGGCGCAAGCGTAGTTAATAAACGCTCAGTATAATCCTTTGCTTTAAGGTTACGCTGTGCATGAGTGAGCGTACCATTTTTATCAAAGACAAACGCCGAACGTACAAGACCTAGAGTAATATTGCCATACATGTTCTTTTCTTTAATCACATCAAAATAGTGGCAGAGTTTTTCATCGGCATCACTAATAAGTGGAATATGTAGATTATATTTGCTAATAAAGTTTTCGTGTGATTCAACGCTATCACGTGAAACGCCAATAATGTCGTAACCTAAATCATCAAATTCGTTAAGATGGGCGGTAAACTCTGTCGCTTGTGTGGTACAGCCAGGTGTATTGTCTTTTGGATAAAAATAAAGGATAAGTCCTTTGCTGGTGTTGGCGACCAGCTCTTTTAGACTAATATCATCATGAATGAAATGACCATCTAACTCACGTACGATATTGACTGGAAAATCAGGTAGAGTAATGGTTTCTGTGGTTGGCTTTGCCATCATAAAATCCTTATTTATTTTGATTGCGGTTATATTATTATTGGTCATCCCATTATAGGCAGATTCATAGAAATAAATCCTCGATTTTACACATCACTTATGGATGAGCAACAAAAAAGACTGGCAATGGCCAGTCTTTTATATATCTAAAGATTTGAGGATTAAACAGGTTTTTGTGGCTGCTTTAAGTCCAAACCAACGGTACATTGTTGCAAATCTTTCTGCATTTTTTTCACATACGAGAGGCTTGATGGGTCTTTTTTACTTTGCGCATAGCTCTCAATCTCCCACATCTGACCAATGGTCATATTGCTACGGACACCGATCGTGCAATCACAAAGCTTGGTTGCGGTGCTCTTGTCAGCGACTTTATATTTGACTGCACCGTTGACGCAAGTATTGATATTATTCTGCTTAATATCAACAGCGTTCGCTTGTGGCATGGCAAATAGTGCAGCAAGAGCTAGGGGTAATACTGGCAAAAATTTCATAAATATCCTTTTACATGTGACTGCGATAACTTGAATTTTTTATAAATGAATTAGATTTTGTACAAATGATAAAATATTACTTCTAATAAAATGTTGCTACTTTGATGAGCATTTATATCTTGTGGTAGATAAAGTGGCTCATACCATAGCAATGATTGTATTTAAAATACAACGGTAGCGTGCTGTGTTAATGCAAGCGAATGTTTCGCCAATGTTTAATTGCCTTTATTTTAAGACCGTTTATTCATGTTCTGAGGCGAAACTTCTAAAATCACGACTGATAATGGGTAGGGTCGGCAACGCCTGCCTGAGCGAACCCTTGACGACGCAGCGCGCAACTGTCACAAACGCCGCAGGCAAGACCATTGGCATCTGCTTGATAACAAGAAATTGTTTGTCCGTAATCAACCCCTAGCGACAGACCCAGCTCAATGGTTTTGGCTTTCGATAATTGTTGTAGCGGGGTTTGAATCGATAAATGATGACCGGTAACGCCCGCTTTGGTAGCAAGATTTGCCATATGTTGGAAAGCGGCAATATACTCAGGACGGCAATCAGGATATCCTGAATAATCGACTGAACTGACACCAATGACGATATGGTTTGAATCAGTGACTTCAGCAACTGCTAGGGCATAAGATAAGAAGATGGTATTGCGCGCTGGCACATAAGTGTTTGGAATCGCGTCATTATCAATCTCATCACGCTTTTTGTCTGGGAATTTATCAGTATCACCATCAGGCACAATCATACTGTGATCCGTTAGTGATGAGCCACCCAGTTGGGCGATATCGATATCAATAATTCTGTGATTAACGCCTGCAGTTTCAGCGATTGCTTTGGCAGCGACCAGCTCACTATTATGACGTTGACCATAATCAAAACTGACTGCGGTTACTGACGCATAACGGGCCTTTGCCCAATATAAACAAGTCACTGAATCAAGCCCACCTGATAGCAGTACGACCGCATTTTGGCTTTTATGCAGCTCATTTAATTGGGTATCGTTTTCTTGATCAGCAGAAGAGGTTGGCAGAGCAGTATTTGTCATAATGGCATCTATTATTGGTTAGCGAAAAACGCCTATTTTAGCAAAAATTCTACCATTACAGAACCTTGAAAGCAGCATTAAAACGTCATGCAAGTAATAGTATAAAGTTTAGGAAATCGATAATTAGTAGCTTTAGATAAGCAGTCGCATTTAAGACGATAATTTAATGTCATCTTTTCAATCTGTTAGCAAATTTTGTTATAATCGCTGCTGTTTTAAATCATGTTTGAAGCGTTGCCTTATGAAGCATCATTGTTAGCCATACGCAGATAGCTTTTATTGCAGCCTTTTGAATAAATCGATTGATTATCTCTTTTGAAGTAACGCCATTCTTGTCAAGATATTGAGTAACTTATGACTGCAGCAACCTTATTTACACCATCAATCACGCCTCAGTTTGACAAGGCTTCTATCGATACTGATGTGAATCATCATGATAAAACAACTGACATTGAGGCGATGTTATATGATGATATCGATGACAGAAATGATGATTTTATGGATGAGCAAGCAGATAACATATTGGCTGATACACAATCACTGACCGAGTCGGCTCACTTTCGGAAATTGCAAAAGAAGCTTCGTCGTCAAGTATCATGGGCGATTCGCGACTTTAATATGATTGAAGATGGCGATGTGGTGATGGTTTGCGTATCAGGCGGTAAAGACAGCTATACGTTGCTCGATATCTTACTGCTATTAAAACGTATCGCCCCGATTCATTTTGATATCGTTGCCGTCAATCTTGACCAAAAGCAGCCCGGCTATCCAGAAGAGGTGTTGCCCGCCTATCTAAACGAGCAGGGCATCGCTCATTATATTCTGGAAAAAGATACTTATAGTATTGTCAAAAGCGTGGTGCCAGAAGGGAAAACTTATTGCTCGGCGTGTTCACGTCTGCGTCGTGGCTCACTCTATGGTTTCGCCAAACAAATCGGTGCGACCAAGATTGCGCTTGGGCACCATCGCGACGATATGTTGGCGACTTTCTTTTTGAACTTATTCCATGGCGGCGCGTTGAAATCGATGCCGCCCAAGTTGCTCAGTGATGACAAGCAAAACATGCTCATCCGTCCACTGGCCTATGTGGAAGAAAAAGACATCATTGAATATGCGAACCTAAAAGAATTCCCTATTATTCCGTGTAATCTCTGTGGCAGCCAGACCAATCTGCAACGTGCCATTATTAATGATATGCTACGAGAATGGGACGATGCTCATCCTCAGCGCCTAGCGTCTATTTTTAAAGCGATGCAAAATGTTGCGCCCTCGCAATTGGCAGATAGAGAGCTGTTTGATTTTGAGACATTAAGTCTGGATCGTGACGATAACGAGCGTTTATTTGAAGGCGATAATATCCAAGCGGGGCAAATAGAGAGTCTGGCTGAGATTGGTTTGCCAGTATCACCAGAAACGCAGATATTCAATCCAGACTTTGCTAATGCAGAAAAGGGCAGCCGTGCACCGAAAAAAATTCCAACGATTAATCCAATGATTTAATGACTTAATAGTTTAATGATCTGATACCGTTTACGCTCTTCAAATAAAAAACCAGCACATGATAGATTCATGGCTGGTTTTTTTATTTTAATCATACTTTGAACAGTTTAGCTTTCGCCAAATACCGGTAGAGGATCAAAGCTAACCTCTGAGCGTGGTAACTTGGCAACATCTTGCATGCGCCAATCGTCTTTACCCTTATGACTTACTTGTAAATAATATTTTGCTTTAAGAGGATCGATATCTACTTGGGCACTATATTTATTGCCTTCTAGATGCTTTAACACCGCATCACGGTCTTTTTTAATGTCAGTGGCATGAGATATAGACAAATCCAGTGTTTCAGGATAGCTAAGTGGACTGCCATTAATCAGTTTACCCGACTGCAAACTTTGCTCAGGATAATTCAGATAAAACACAACATCGCCATTATCTGCAAATTGCATTTGTCCATGTAGGTCTAAATCATAGGTCAACTTGTCACGCGACACATCATGATAAAGGGTTTTACCATCCATATACCAGTCGTCGCGTACCACGCTATCACGAATCTGATAAGAGTAATAAACAAACCAGATGCAAGCAATGACGACAAAAGCTGGCATACCAATGACAAAGATAACCACCATGTAGTTTTTGTACCATGGCTGGCTGTCTTGATGCTTAAAATTTGGGGCTGGACTGGACATAACATACCTATTAATCAGATATCTAGTAACCGTATCAACGGATAAAGCTGACAGCCAAAAGCTGCCAAGGTAAGGTAACTCAATCACCAGTGAGCTATCAAGCGCTAACTCATTGTTAAATGATACCTACCAGTGAGCTATCAAGCGCTAACTCACTGGTAGGTATCATTTAACAATGAATGTTAATACTTACTGACCTTGAGTGGTAAAAACATTCTGCTTACTAACATGATATTTGCCGTCTTCACTACTGACATTCAAAGTCACGGGTGTTTGACCAAATTCAATCACATCAGGGTCGCCATAGATACTAACTGGCATATCAAAGCTTTCACCGGCATCTAACGGCACATCGTTAAAGCGAATCTCCAAGCTCAAACCCTCTTGCGGTGCGAGCGTTATTTTATAAGTATGGGCATCTTGGGTTTTATTGGTCAACTTAACGATATAACTGTTTTCAATCATGCCTTGCTGATTCAATGAAGACAACTGATTGCGGTCACGCCGTATATCAATCTCTAATGGCACACGGTCATTCAAAGCGTATAAAACACCGCCACAAAGTATCGTGAGAAGTGTTAAGTAAGCGAAGAAACGAGGGCGAAAGACACGGCTCTTCTCTTTTTCAGCCAATTGACGCTCTGTGGTATAGCGGATAAGTCCGCGTGGATAGCCCACTTTATCCATTATCTCATTACAAGCATCCACACAGGCGGCGCACTGAATACAAGCTACTTGTAATCCATCACGAATATCAATCCCAGTAGGGCAGACTTGTACACACATCTGACACTCGATACAGTCGCCTAAATTCTCAGGGTTGGTGCCTTTTTTGCGAGCACCGCGAGGCTCGCCGCGCTCATAATCATAAGAAACCACCAAGGTATCTTTATCAAACATCACACTTTGAAAACGACCATAAGGACAGATTTGGATACACATCTGCTCGCGCATATAACCTGCATTAACGTAGGTCGAAAACGCAAAGATAAATACTGATACCCAAATCCACGTCGCCCAATCAGGGAAGGGGATAAAACCAATCATCTGCCAGCTATTGTATAGAGCATCTGTACCCGATACATAACTTACAAAGGTCGTGGCGGTAATCATGGAAAACACAAACCAGATAAAATATATCAAGAAGCGTTTAAACACCTTGGTTGCGCTCATTGGTTCTTTATCAAACTTAATGCGTTTATTACGATCGCCAATCACCCATTTTTCTACATATTGAAATAAATGCGTCCAAATGGTCTGGGGACAAGCATAGCCACACCAAACTCGCCCTGCATAGACTGTTACCATAAATAAGGCGAAGGCTGCAATGATAGCAAAGGCGGCAATAAAATAAAAATCCTGCGTCAAAAATGTCATGCCAAAAATATAATAATGCTGCGATGGCACATCAAACCAAATAGCTTGTCGTCCGTTATAGCGTAACCACGGCAACAGCAAAAACGCCGCTAAAAGTGCATACATCGTAATAACACGAATGTTTTGATAGAAACCAGTCACAAATCGTGGATGGACACGATGCTTTGTGGCATCAAGATCTACTTGCTGTACAGGGATTTTATTAGATTGTGGTGCTGACATAAACGTGCCTCTTTAAAAAAAGAATCAGTCTGCTGGCATGGGTAACAAACATCTATTATAAAAATAAGATAAGTGGATGTGCGGTGTTATCAATGTCAGTAAGTAGAGAGATAAAAATTAAAATACCTTTAATTCGTCTACCAAATGAGGGATGATCAATAGTTGGCAAAAAAGCTGAAATGGCTCTGTCACCAATGTCTTATGGTCTAACTATTTTAACATTCTCCCTACTATAAATGGGGTGAGAGTGTTAAAAAGCAATATCTATATGGTGGCTATGACGCTTCAAATAGTAGTACTGCTAAAAGCCATAATTGATGATAAAGCTTAAATATTTTTAATAAAAAAGAGAGGACTGTAATGACAGACCTCCCTTTATCTAAATCTACTCGTCAATGAGATAGCTGCTAACCAAGTAACTATAGTTAAAATTAACCGTATTAGTTAACCGTCTTCTCTGTACTTACCACTTGTTTCGGCATTGCAGCAGCAACAGAAGTTGCCTTAGCAGCAGGTTGAACAGTTCTATCTGATAATGAATATACGTAGGCAGCAAGCAACATAATACGTTCATTACCTAGCTTGGTTTCCCACTCAGGCATCACACCTGCACGACCATAACGTAATGTTTCTCGAATAGTCTCGCGATCGCCACCATATAACCAGATATTATCTGTTAAGTTTGGCGCACCCGCTGAAATCATACCTTTACCCTCTGGACCATGACAAAGCACACAGTTGGTAGGTTCTTTAAAGATAGCTTCACCTTGAGCAACTTGGGCTTTATCAAGCTCGTAACCGGGTTGGTTACCAGATAGTGACAACACATATTCAGAAACAGCACGAATACCATCTTCACCAAGTTGATCACGCCATGCAGCCATACCGCCGACGCGCCCATTATGTAACGTCGTTAAGATGTTTGACGCTTCGCCACCATATAACCAATCATTATCGGTTAGATTTGGATAACCTGTAGCACCTTTGGCGTTTGAGCCATGACAGACCGCACAGTTCTGTAAGAACAAGCGACTACCGACTTTTAACGCATTCGGGTTTTCAGATAGCTTTTCTACATAAGGTGACAGTTCTGCAATTTTCTCATCAATTTGAGCTTGCAGATCTGCAGGCGGCTTTTCACTGCGACGCATAGTCGCTTGCATCTCAGACAAGCTGGCTAGGGTCTTAGTAGCACCGCTGGCATCTGCTTTTGCCAAAATGTTTTTCTCAAAGTTATCCGTAAATACTTTGTTGTTACTTTCAAGCTCACTGTAAAGCTCGTTTTTAGAGGTCCATGGCAAAGTTTTGCCATCGACTTCTACGGTTGTGATGCCTTCCCATTTTGAGGGGAAAATACCTGGAAAGAACACCCAGTAAGCAACACCCCAAATGATTGATCCAAAAAATATCACTAGCCACCATTTAGGCAGCGCTTTATCATATTCTCGAATACCGTCGTATTCATGCCCTGTGGTACCATCGTCTTCTACTTCTGGTTTGAATTTTAAGACCATTAGTAAAATACCGAGGATAAACGCCCAGCACATGATACTTAGTATAGTTATCCAAGAACTCCAAAAGAATGTCATCATTTATCCTTATCGCGCTGCTCGTCAGACAGAGATTTGATATCCTCGTCATCAAGCGCAAGTTGTGCATCTTCTTCGAAGCGTTTTTTGTTTTTTGGCGAATACGCCCACCATGCAACACCTACGAAGGCAATAAAGGCAGAAACGGTCGCAATTGTTTGTAATTCACCAATACCCATTAGCGCTGTCCTTCCATTGCGGTACCTAACTGCTGAAGGTAGGCAACCAAAGCATCAAGCTCAGTAGCACCAAGCACAGCATCTGGAGCGCCTTCGATATCTTCTTCAGTATAAGGCACACCGAAGCGATCACGGAAGAGACGCATTTTGGTTTGAACATTAGAACCATTCACTTCATTAGTCGCAAGCCATGGGAAACCAGGCATGACTGATTCAGGCACTAATGAACGTGGGTCAATCAGATGTTGTTTTTGCCAATCTTCAGAATAACGTCCGCCCACACGTGCTAAATCGGGACCAGTACGTTTTGAGCCCCAAAGAAAAGGGTGATCCCACGTTGATTCGGCAGCACGTGAATATGGTCCATAACGCTCAACTTCAGCACGTAATGGACGTACCATTTGGGTGTGGCAGACATGACAACCTTCACGAATGTAGATGTCACGACCTTCAAATTCAAGCGCAGTCCAAGGCTCCATAGAAGGGAGAGGAGTGTTTACACCACCTTCTTCAGCACCTCTATAATCGTATATCAGCGGTACAATCTCAACGAGCGTTGCAAAGCTAATAGCGATAACGATACCGATGACCAACAAGCCTGTATTTTTTTCAATAATTTCATGCGGTGTACCAGCCATGATCGCTCCTTATACTTTAGCTGTCGAGATTTGATCGACACTAGGTTCATGATCAGTCGGATCAGCAATGTCTACTGGCTTACCTTCTGGCATCTTGATTGTTCTATAGACATTATATGCCATCACAAACATACCAGATACATACAGAAGACCACCAAACGCACGACCAATATATGGGAAATGCGAGAACTCAACGGTATCAACAAAGCTGTATACCAAAGTACCATCAGGGTTGGTCGCAAGCCACATCATGCCTTGGCCAATACCTGAAATCCACATAGAGACGATATAGAAGATGGTGCCCGCTGTTGCTAGCCAGAAATGCGTTGTGATCAAGCTGATAGAATACATTTTAGGCTTGTTATAAATACGTGGTAACAGTACATATAGCGAACCAATGGTAATCATACCAACCCAGCCAAGCGCACCTGAGTGTACGTGACCGATCGTCCAATCCGTATTATGCGATAACGCATTGACTGTCTTAATCGACATCATTGGACCTTCAAACGTCGACATGGCATAGAATGACAAAGCGACAATCATAAAGCGAATGATCGGATCGGTACGCAGCTTATCCCAACTACCTGAGAGCGTTAGTACACCGTTAATCATACCACCCCAAGATGGAGCAAATAGAATGATTGAGAATACCATTGCTAGAGACTGCGTCCAATCTGGAAGCGCTGAATAATGCAAATGGTGACCACCAGCCCACATATATGAAGCAATCAATGCCCAAAAGTGAACGATAGACAAACGGTAAGAATAAATAGGGCGACCAATCTGTACTGGCACGAAATAATACATCATGCCTAAGAAAGCAGCCGTCAGATAGAAGCCTACCGCATTATGCCCATACCACCACTGCACCATGGCATCGGTTGCACCGCCAAACAGCGAGTAAGACTTAAATGCACTAACAGGAATCGCCATGCTATTTACAATATGCAGTAGCGCAATCGTAATAATAAAGGCAGCAAAGAACCAGTTAGCCACATAAATATGTGACGTTTTACGCTTAATTAGCGTACCGAAGAAGACAATAGCATAAGATATCCATACCAATGCGATAAGGATGTCAATCGGCCATTCAAGCTCAGCGTATTCTTTAGCCGAGGTTAAACCTAATGGTAAGGTGATAACAGCCGATACGATAACCGTCTGCCAACCCCAAAAGGTAAACCAAGCTAAGTAAGGCGCAAATAATCTTGTCTTACAAGTACGCTGAACGATGTAATAAGACGTTGCGAACAAGGCTGAGCCACCGAACGCAAAAATAACCGCATTGGTGTGCAGTGGTCTTAAACGACTAAAAGTCAGCCATGGAATGTCAAAATTGAGTGCTGGCCATGCTAACTGAGAAGCAATGAACACACCAATACTCATGCCGACGATGCCCCATACCACGGCCATAACCGTAAAGAATCTTACGATAGTAATTTCATATTCACGGTCAATGGGGGCGAGTGCTGTGTTTTGTAAACTCATTGGATGATTCCTTTACAGCCCGAATTATCAACAGAATTAACTAACATGCCATGTCATCTAGATCATGATAAAGATCACAACCAAACAATGGCTTTGGTAAAGGCTGTTTTCACTTGTCTTATCAGGCTGACGGTATTAACTATCAAGCTAAGCATGGTCTAGATATCAGTGATTGCTGATGGGTAGAGAGCAGTACTAAAGCGGACTGCACGCGAAGCTGATTGATAGTAGGATTGTTAATATATTGTCAGGTTTAATAAGAAAATGTGCCGTTCTCGAGCATCAAACATCTATTGAGGCTGAGTATTTATCTTAATTGTCACCGCCAAAAGCCGTACAAACCAAGATAGATACTGATGTTCAACCGGTGATAAGAAGGTATCGACCGTCAATGTATGCTAGCGATAGCTGACAAAAAAACATATTTACGTAATGTTTAGTTAAAACTCCCGACTCTGTTTAAGGGTATTGTAACGCAAACCTAATTAAATATCATCAGAACTATGCGCCAAAATACAAACTCTTTAGTAAAATCTTAGCAAGCAACTTATCACTGCTACGCTATCCGCTTATTTTATACCCAATTTCATGACTATTCTATAGATGAAAAAAGATTGTATTAACAAGTTTGTATGGACCAACTATGAACAAGGTTTTGTAACAATTTTATTATTTGTTCTACAAATAAGTTTTACTTATTGTAAAGTCGCATCTTATAATGCCACTGAGCAGTATCCATAATAAAGTGCTTATTATATAAAATAGTCACCTTGTAGTATTAAGTTTTTTGGCATTTAACTGGCTGTTAGGTTGGAGCACGAAATGTGCTGACCTAGCACCGATTAACAACAATAGGTATTAAGGATAATAATATGGCAGTTTTTTTGACAGATGAATGGTTTGAGCAAGTTGAGCAAATGGGTCAAGAAGCAGGTGAGCTTAATTTGCCGCCCGCACTTGCGAATATGATCGTCAATCTAAAAGTATCTGATAGCGATCAAGACATTGAAGCCAACTTTGCAAACGGTCTATTACATCGCGGCTTAAACGATGGAGCGACCACTACGTTATTGCTTGATCGTAGTATCCTACAGTCCATCATCACTGATTTCGATACCAATGAAATCATGGGCGCCTTTATGGGTGGCAAAATTCGTGTCGAAGGCGATATGTCACAGTTGATGGCAGTACAGACGGCTCGTCCAAGTGCTGAGCAAAAAGCGCTTTATAGCAATATTAAGTCAATGACTACAATGGCTTAGAGTCATTATTAATTTAATCGTATTTAGACAAATAAAAAGCCCCTAAAATCAATTAGGGGCTTTTTATTTGTCTAAAATAATCTAAATCTGACTAGCTGGCTTTCGATTGTGCTACTTGCTGATTTTCTTTATAAATAGCCGCTTGTAGCCATACGTTTGCTTGTACGTAATCATGAACGTTAATAGAGGCAGTATCAGGTGTTTTTAGCGCACCAATACGCATTACAAACGGATCAGCATCTTGTTCGCGCAGTACCACCACATCAAACAGAATAATCGTTTTACCATTAAATAGGGTTTCTTGCTTGCCAAGTACTTGACCTTGACACCATGCTTCATCTTCTTGACCTAACGTATCGCCAAACAAATAAGCACACATATGACCCAGATTGATCTCGACCGGCGCCATTTGTTCTTTGGTTTCTGGTTGCCATGCTTTGATTTGTTCTTGTAGGTCATCCGGCATTTTTCCATCGTTTGCCGCAACGATATCATTAAAAGCACGGTGATAGCGTATCGCTTCTTGGTCTTCTACTTTGATGACTTCATTTTGTTCGCTGATTTTGATCTCATGTGCCCAGGCGCTAAAATTCACAAAATAGGTGGTATCACGTTGATATAAATGACGGTTGGCCGTATATAGCTGATCAAAAGCATAGATGATACTGCCATCAGTGGTACGTAAGCGTAATACGGCATCGTGTGAGTTGTCATTGACAATCATACGCTCGATTTTACAGCTCAATCCATATGGGCTGTCGACACAAGGATAGGCATTGATAAAGCATTCAGGCTTGCCACCCTTCATTGCCAGTACTTGATTGATATGACAAGGCTGGTTCTCAGATAGCAATAAACAGCTGTCTTTGGCACTGACATCGGTATTAAGGCCTTTAGGCATCGCTGCTTTTTCAATCATCTGTTGTAACCATTCAGGTACATCATGACTCATGTCATCAGTCAGAATACGCCAATGGTCACCGTGACCAGCTGATTGCTCATCAGTTAAGGTGATTTTGGTAGGAGATTGGATGTTTTTATATTGATAATTAATGGTCATGAAAATACTCAAACTTAAGTCAGCCATGAGGTTTGGGTCTGAAACTGTGATCGCTGAGTACCATGTACCACTTGAAAAGAGGGGTTTATGATGGTCAGCAATGCCGTCAGTAAAGAGGCAACAAACAACAATGAGGGGTTAATGACAATTGTCCTTAGCATACAATATATAGGTATAGACACAGAGAATAGCAAGTCTGTTATAAAAAATAATCATAAAACCGCATTTTTTATTATAAAATCTGGACAGTTTTCGGTAATGACTGGCACCTGTTAGCCAAATTGTGTCAAACTAGCTCCCTTTTGACAGCCACATTTGGCTTGTCTTACACCCTGTTTTTGTGTTCGATTGATATGTTTTTGTGGCAGCTGCAAAAGTATGATGCAATTGCCGCTATTTGTTTTGTAACCTACATAAAGTCGCACGTAGATAAGATAAAGAGTTTGAATATGTTTCGTCCTTTAGCGTTATTTATCGGCTTACGGTACACCCGAGCAGAACGTAGTAATGGTTTTATCTCTTTTATATCACTGATCTCAATGATTGGTCTGACGCTTGGCGTGGCAGTATTGATTACCGTACTGTCGGTCATGAATGGCTTCGATCGTGAGCTAAAAACGCGTATTTTGGGTATGGTACCGCAAGCGACTGTCACATCAACCGAGATTATCGGTGATTGGAAGCAAGTCGCTGATAAGATTAAAGAAGATCCGGAAGTGGTTGCAGTTGCGCCTTTTATCCAGCTGCAAGGTATGTTGACCTCGAATGGTCAGGTAGCTGGCATTATGGTGACAGGTGTTGATCCTGAGTATGAGAAAAACGTTTCTATCATTAATGAGCATATGGTAGAAGGCAATATCGATACGCTAAAGAATGGCGAGTTCGGTATTGTGCTTGGTGAAGGTATGGTGCAATCACTAGGGCTACAATTGGGTGACAAAGTCACTCTCGTACTACCAGAAGCATCGCCATCACCTGCTGGCGTGATACCACGCTTTAAGCGCTTTACCTTGACTGGTATATTTTCTATCAGTCCAGAAGTGGACAGTCTCATGGCATTTATTCCAATGGGCGATGCGGCAAAATTACTGCGTTTACCAGAGGGCGCCCAAGGTATCCGTATGAAGCTTCATGATATCTTTACAGCGCCAATGGCAGCACAAAAAGCGGCGGCGATAGCGCCAGAGCAATTATATCCTAGTGATTGGACCCAGACGCATGGCAATCTATTTGGTGCTATCCAAATGGAAAAAGCCATGGTTGGCTTGCTACTGTTCTTAATTATCCTCGTGGCAGCTTTTAATATTGTTTCAAGTTTAGTGATGCTAGTTACAGATAAAAAAGCTGACATCGCTATCTTAAAAACTTTTGGCGCCTCACCGCGTCTGATTACCCAAGTCTTTATGGTACAAGGTGTGGTGATTGGTTTTATTGGTACCATTGCAGGTACGATATTGGGCGTGATATTTGCATTAACGGTCAGTGATATTTTGGGCTTTATCAATAATAGCTTTGGTCTAAATTTATTTGATGCCTATTTTGTGAACTATCTACCATCGCAGCTGCGTTTGGCGGATGTGGTATTGATTACCAGTGCGTCATTTATATTGAGCTTTTTGGCGACCATTTATCCAGCACGCCGAGCGGCTAAAATTCAGCCTGCACAAACGCTGCGTTACGAGTAATTTACAGGCGTTAATGCCGTTATAAATAAAATAAAGGAAGCATTATGTCTGCTATCTTAAAAGCGACCAATATTAATAAGATATACGATGAAGGTGCCGTGAGCACCCAAGTCTTGACTGGTTTGGATTTGACTGTCACCGCTGGTGAGCGTATCGCTATCGTTGGTACCAGTGGCTCAGGAAAGAGTACTTTGCTCCATCTGCTTGGTGGACTTGATACGCCAACCAGCGGTGAGGTTTGGTTACATGGTCAATTGTTAAACAGTATGAATGAGACCGAACGCGGTGCGATGCGTAATAAGCATTTGGGATTTATTTATCAGTTTCATCATCTATTGGCTGAATTTACTGCCATTGAAAACGTTGCCATGCCACTATTGATGCGCCCAGAAGTATCGACGGCTGAAGCGCGTCAGCAAGCCATCGATATTTTAAACAGTGTTGGTCTTGAGCATCGTTTGGCTCATAGACCTGGTGAGTTGTCGGGCGGTGAGCGTCAGCGCGTGGCGATTGCGCGTGCTTTAGTCACCAAACCGTCGCTTATCTTGGCAGATGAGCCAACAGGTAACCTAGATTATGATAACGCACAAAGCGTTTTTGGATTATTATCAGAGCTGCAAAGTACGATGCAAACGGCACTATTAATGGTCACTCATGATCGAAATCTAGCGGCGCTTGCTGATCGTCAGCTGCTTTTACGTAATGGTCATTGGGAAAATTATTAAAATATAATAGGAAAGGACTGCAAGATAGCAGTCTATTGATTGAGTAAGGATAAATATAATGGATAAAGATGACGACCCGATTGCTGCTTTTGGCAGTATTGAAGAAGGTGATGAGCCACTAAAGCTTTATATGGATACCGCGTTATTTGATACGCTCGATAAACAAGGTCAAATAGATTTACTGACGCCCGTTTTTGATCGTATTACTTTGGCAGGTGTTGATTTTGATTTAAAGGTTCAAGACAGTGCGACAGGTAAGCGTTATGTATTGCTCAAAAACGAAGAAGTGGTTGAAGTTTTTGTGATGGATAATAAGCTCACTGACAACATCCTTAATGCTATTGAAGAAAATAGAGATGAGGATTGATAGCATTTATTAAAGTTCGGGCGGCTTATCTAAAGAGCTAAACTGCCTTTTTTGCCAACTCGTGACAGTCTTATAGCGCCAAATGGCTTTAAACGCTAAGCCGCAGACGATACTGGTGATAATGGCTAAGATAGTCAGACCTAGGCAAAATGCGGTCAAGGATACAGTGCCTTTATAAGTAATAAAGGGGTTGGCGCCGTCCGATATAATCCATAAACTTAAGTCAGAGATCATCCTGCCAATCGTGCGCAAGCTAATCATTGGCAGATCGAGTATTTCGGCACCGATATAGTATCCAGCGTAAAATACCGGTAAGGTGGTGAGTGGATTGGTAATCCATGTTAAGCCCAGTGCCATAGGGACATTGGCACGGAAAATAAGCGCACCAATCAATGCTAATAACATCTGTCCTGGCAATGGAAAAAAGGCACTTAGCACACCGATATAGACGGCTTTATTTAAGCTATGGCGATTAAAATGCCACAATCGTGGGTCAGAAAGTTGCGGCGCAAACAGTTTTAATGTGCGACTTTCTAACACTTTCTCAGGGGTAGGTAATAAGTCTTTTAAACGTTTTTTTGGCACAGATTTGCCTTTACTCATTGTCTGCAGCCCGCTCAATCATAATAATAGGCAGATAGGCAGTCATGTTATTGATAAAAGTATAGATAAGAATTCTATCAGAAAAACGTAAAGAGAACGTTAGACAATCACCATCCTAGTGTGTGCAATTAGTATAGGATAATATCCGGATAAATACCATGGCTTGATGTAGTGGTATTTAGCGCCAAGGTAATATAGCAAGCGCATTACAGTTTTTTAGTGGATGCTATATATTATTTCAAATATCACGCAAGGAGCACTGGTGTATTGGTTAATAGGTAGCTTTATCATCCTTGCTATGATGGGTATTTTGGCGGTTGCTGATAGCACGCCTATACCAATAATGCCGCTATTTATGGATAGCGCCGGCACTCCTGTTCTGACTATTTCATTCGTACTTCTTACCTTTATTTTAATTTTGATCAGCCAGTTTACTATCCCATCAGCTTATCCTATCAATTCCGTAAAAAATACGTCGCATCACTCTAGGTTTGCTTCTGGTATTCTCTATTTTATATCAATCGCTATACTAGCAAGCACTTTGGTTATCGGCAGTGGTTTGAAGGCACTAGTAAGTCATCAACAAGCAGACGCTCAAAAAATTACTGAGCCTATGCGTGTGCAGGCTTTGGTTCATATAGAGGGAATAAGCGATAGTGTGTATGATGCTGGTACCGATACTGGCTATCGGCAAGTGGCGATCATCAGTCAAATATTGCCATTGGTTTCTGAGCTGACAGCGCAAGACTTTGATAAAGTGACAGCAGAATATGGAGCAGGGCTAAATAATAGCTTAAGCGGCGATGATATCAAGTATGAATCTTCAAATACCATATCTTCACATCAAAACACACTTGCTGAAAATGCTGTTCAAGATAAGGTATACCGCGTCCTACTCAATGCTTACCCAAAAAAGCCAGTCAAACAGTCATCTAAGACTAACTCTCAGAAAAAATCTAAGAAAACAGAAAAACAAAGTCAGATTGCTGACTTAAATCATTTGCAGCCGGGTGATAGATTGTTTATGACCTTGACGCTTGCACCGCTTGCTACTTCTGAGCAAGTATCAAATAACCCATCAGGGTTTGATAGTTATCGCTGGCTACGTAGTCGGCATATTGACGGCATTGCCAATATACTGGCTACCAGCAGCGCGATTTTGCCATCCAGTCACCCACAGTCACATTCAAATTCGCATTTACTCTCTTCTGATTCTTATTTAACACGGTTGCGTACTGCTATTGACCAAGGGCGTTGGCAATTACGTCAGCACTTTTATAAAGATTGGGCTACAAATACTGCTGCAGAGCAACAAGCAAAAGCGGTCACATTAAGCTTGCTGAGCGGTGATCGCAGTTTAATTAATCGTGAGACCAAAGATCTATATCAGTTGGCTGGCATTTCACACTTATTAGCAATATCGGGTACGCATGTTTTGTTTTTAGCGATCGTGCTGGCTGGTATAGTTATCCTACTAGCTAATCGTCTGTATCCCGCTTTATATCGCTATATTCCGCGCTGGCACGTACGTTGGTGGGTGATGATTAGCACCGCATTTATTTATGCATTGTTTACAGGGTTTGATGTGCCCGCTGCACGTACCGCATGGATGTTACTGGCAATTGGTCTGACAAGACTAACTTTATTGCCTGTCAGTACCATGCGCGTATTATTTGCCTTGGCAGTACTGATGGCGTGGCATGACCCTTATGTATTATGGCAAGCAGGTTATTGGCTGTCCTTTATTGCCGTGGCGTTATTGCTTAAATATGAAGATACCTCACAAAATCAGCCATTAACATCAAACCAACCCTCTACTTCCTATGACAAATTACTTAGACGTCTATGGCTAAGTTTTAAGCGCTTATTTAAGTTACAGTGTTGGCTGTTCCTCGCTCTATTACCTGTAACGTTGTTGCTCTTTAGCAAAACCTCATTATGGGGGTTAATCGTAAATCTTTTTGCTATTGGCTTATTTGGTTGGATTATCGTACCGCTTAATTTATTGGCTGGGCTTTGCTATCTCATATTGCCGTCTGTAGCTGATATTATTTGGATGTTAGTCACTGCGATTGTCAGTAACCTACACGAACTGATAGGATGGCTAACGGCAATGCCTGTGCTATCAGATGCGTGGCTTTATACGCCCGTTAATGCTGCTATTTTGCTCATGGCATTATTAACCCTGTTACCTTGGTTGCTACCTCGCGGTCTGATCAGTCGTTGGCTAGTATTGCCACCGCTCAGTCTTTTGGTAATGACGGTATATGCCAATCAGCAGTCACTGACTACGACACCCACTCTATATATATTGCCAACGGGTGATCATTATATAAGTGCCGCTTTATTACAATATCCGGTCGTCAATGATAAAGATGCCAAAAATACCAGCTGGCTGTTTTTGGCAGATCATAGACCCAGTAATACTAAAATTAAGACCATGCCTAGCAATCTGACAGCAGATAAATTCTCTGCCATGTTAGCGCAGCAATTGGGTAGCTTATCTGTCAACAAGCTAGAGGGCATCGTCGTACAAAGCAGTAGTAGTGGCGTGACTGATTCACGCGTTTATGATAAAAAGAGCAGCGCAGTGGCTCCTAATGATTCAGAGCTCTTACCCATGATAGTCGCTCAGCTCAGTCAGAGATTGCCTGTGAGCCAATACTGGCAAGCAGGACGTAGTGAGCGTTGGTCTGCGCTGCATCAAGCTTATAAAGTTACTACGGACTCTCAAGAGACGGCAACTATCAGCGCCCAACGTTGCGAATCCGGTAAAATATGGCAGCTGCCAAATGGCAACTTAACGTTGCAAGCAATCACAGGCTGGAGCAAGATAGAGGATGCCAGTGTTTGGGATTGTACTGTGGCTATTGATAGCAGCACGCCCATACGAGTGCTCAAGTATCAAGCAAACGATCCTCTCAAGTCATTACCTGCTAACTCGCAAACACTCATGTCAAAAAGCAAACCACTACCTGACCAAGCAAATATGTCGCAATCGCGGCTAATTTTGAATGCAGATACCCATGAGAGAACTTGGCAAATGTGGTCGTTGCTATGCTCGGCTGATTTAACCAATAACAATATAGCCACGAATCATACGACATGGCTGGGTCACAGTACCTCACATATCTCGAATGAGGTAATCAGCCAGCAACAAATAGATGAGATAATCACCTATGATAATAAACCGTTAGAAGTGGCTTTATCTTCTGATGCGCTATTCAAAGAGGGTGATTAAGAATTGTTCCAGTATTAATAGTATTGTGGATGTTATTAATGCGCCCTAATGTTTAGCCCTAGTGTTTTATTTGTGATATCACATTTATAAAATACACGTATTTCACAGAGATGCTATTGAACCACGAGTAAAATGACACCATACTGAACCACCTATTCATACAGAAAACTTAAACAGTAAGAATCTCGAATTTTCTGTCGTAAGTTTATATAATCTGTCTTTTATCGTTTTACATTGTTTCTACTTAGGAAGTTATATGCCCAACTGGCCGCCAGACCCTAACAAACGTCCTGATAATTCGGCAAATCAGCCAGCACCGATGCAGCAGTCAAACCAGCCGAGCGGGCAAGAATGGCGACTGATTGAAAATACTTTATTAGCAAGCGTGGTCGAGCAACGCCGTGCCCGTCGTTGGAGTATTTTCTTTAAGCTACTGACCTTCGGCTATATTTTATTGATATTTTTGACGATTGGTCGTAGCTGTAGTACTGAAGCACCCACTGGTCTTGATGGTATCGATACCAGTAAGCCGCATTTGGCAGTGGTTGAGCTTCAAGGAACTATTAGCAGTGGTGATGTGGCCAACGCTTATGATGTCAATGATGCGCTCACACGCGCCTTTAAGAACAGTAACTCAAAGGCAGTGGCGCTCGATATCAACTCACCGGGTGGTTCGCCTGTGCAGTCAGATGAAATCTGGCAGACTATGATGGATTTGCGTAAAGAATATCCAGATAAAAAGCTTTATGCAGTGATTGGCGATATGGGTGCTTCTGGCGCGTATTATATCGCATCAGCGGCTGATGAGATTTATGTCAACCCATCAAGCCTAGTCGGTTCGATCGGCGTCATTATGCCAAGCTATAATGTAAAAGGCTTGATGGACAAGGTCGGCGTAGAAGATCGCACCATTACAGCAGGTGAATATAAAGATATCTTGAGTTTGTCACGTCCCCTAACGGATTATGAAGAAAAGCATGTTGAAAAAGTGCTAGACAATACTCATAAGCACTTTATTAATGCCGTAAAAGAAGGTCGTGGCGATCGTCTAAAAAATCCTGAACAAAATAAGCTGTTTTCGGGACTGTTTTGGACAGGTGAGCAATCTATCGAGCTTGGCTTGGCGGACAAAAAAGGCAGTATTTCAAGTTTAGAGAAGCAGCTTAAATTAAATAATGTGGTTAATTATACGCCAAGTGATCCGTTCCAATTATTTATGGATCGCTTCGCCGTCAAATTGGGCGCAGGTGTGGGTTCAAGCATTAATCTTGATCTCTTGCCACAAGAAGAAGGCAACGCGCAGATGCGTTAATAGACTTTAATTTTTAGCGTTACCGTGTATGATTGTTAAGGCTGAGCGTATGATTACGCTCAGCCTTATTTATGTGTCGCTATCTAGCATTTAAAACCATAAATACAATACAAACCGTTATAATAACTAATGAGAATGTGTCATGAGTGAAGTCAATTTGCAGTCTTTTGCGTCCTTACCGATATCGAAAATAACCCAAAAACCAGTCATCCATTTTGCTCATGCCAACGGAATGCCAAGTCCTGTCTATGAGCCATTTTTTGAGAAATTGGCTGGATTTTTTACCATTGAATATATCTCAATGTTAGGCGATACGCCTGATTATCCGGTCGATAACCAATGGCGAAGTCTCACGCAGCAGATTGTCGATAGTGTTAAAGATACCTGTAAAAAACATGGCGTTAAGCAAGTCGTAGCCGTCGGGCATTCGCTTGGTGCCATGTGTACCTTGCAAGCGTTGTACCGTGCACCTGAGTACTTTTCGCAAGCCGTTCTGATGGATCCGCCATGGATTTATGGCAAAGTTAGCTTGCTATGGCATCTTGCCAAGACAGCAGATCGATTGCCATTGATGAATAATCGTTTGATGGATAAGCTATCGCCAGCTGGCGTGTCTAAGCATCGCCGTGACGTATGGGACAGCCGAGAAGATGCGTATGACAAACTGCGCCATAAAGGATTTTTTAAAGATTTTACTGAGCGCAGTTTTCAAGGTTATATTGAGCATGGTCTGCATAAGCGTGCCGATGGTAAAGTTACCTTGGCGATTCCAAAAGCCAGTGAAGTCGCTGTTTTTCGTACCAATCCTTCTTGGTATTGGTTAACCCCAAATCGAGCGCCTAAAGTGCCAGTGACCTTGATTATTGGTGAGGACAGTATCTTTTTAAAACGTCGATTCCCGCAACAAATAAAGTCGCGCTTACGTATTCCTTATATTACTCATGCGGGCGGTCATATGTTTCCACTTGAGCATCCAGAGTCTGTGTCAGAGCAGGTATTATCATTGATTAAAAAACAGTTATCTGCCAAATAACAACAGACTTTGTGTTTAATCAATTTCCTTACGCTAAACCGATTGTCTTTGTGAGCAGTTTTTAAGTAATGCTTCAGTATCTTTTCGAGTAAACCTATTATGTCAATGCGAATGCCAAATAAGAGCACCGCTGAAAACAACAAAGTTGTCATACATCCTCAGCCTTTATTCACACGCTTAGGCACTTTATTGCTTATCATAGGCATGGTGGTTTTTTTCTTTATCAGTCAATTGATCGGGATTTACATCGCTGGCAAACTGGTATTACCAACTGCCAAAAGCGCAACGGTCGGCGATATTTTCTTTTTTGGCAGCAATGATGGAACGGTTGTCAGTATTTCTATCATGATAGGCTGCGTGTTATTAGTGGCAATCAGTGCGTTGGTTATACGCGTGAGAGGCGGAAATTTAAAGCAGTATTTGGCATTAAGACCGTTCTCATTGGCGGTCGGTATGGGCATGATAGGGCTGCTGTTGATATTTATGATTGGCAGTCAGGCATTGACGTATATGCTTGATAAATCACCGTTGGCGTTTGTAGATCCTTTATATCAGTCTGTCAGCTCAGTATGGTTACTTATTTTTGCGATGGTTATCGTCGCGCCCATTTATGAAGAGCTCATATTTCGTGGCATATTGTGGTCGGCGATTGCAGAGCAGTTTACTTCGCCACCTGATACAGAATATCGCGGAGCAATCGTAGCAAGTCTGGTGACCAGTTTGATATTTGCGGTCATTCATTTGCAATATGGAATTTACGAGATCAGTACCATCGTGGTGTTAGCATTACTATTTTGCTATGCGCGTATCAAATCAGGCTCGCTGATATTACCCATTTTATTACATATTATAAATAACGGCGCGGCTATGTGGCAATATTTGGCGCAAGTAGCATAAAGAATAACAGTGAATATTTGATAATTAATACTCACGCCGTATGCATTGTTATTTAATAGTAGGTTTTATCAGGCGTCAGGCATCAGGGTTAAGGGCTAATACCTCAGTCGCCGCGTGCTTGATATCATCAATGGTCAAGTGAGGCTTACCGCTCAATGCTTGACGCCATTTTCGAGCACCCACCAATCCTTGGAATAACCCTAAATAGTGCCGAGTCATCGTTGGAAGTGCTTCACCTTTAGCTATTTGCTCTTCTAAATAAGGATACAGCTGAGCTAGTATATCTGAACGCTTCGGGACAGGGGTGTCCCACAAGCTATTGGCTTCGGCTAACAAATATGGGTTGTGATAAAAGGCGCGCCCAATCATAACGCCATCGATATGCTCAAGATGCGCCTCAATATCAGCGACGGTCTCAATCCCACCATTTATCTCAATATCAAGGGTAGGAAAGTCCTGCTTTAAACGATACACATCTTCATAACGCAGTGGCGGTATTTCACGATTTTGCTTTGGGCTCAAGCCTTGTAGCCATGCCGTACGCGCATGAACGATAAAGCGTGTACAACCACCTGCTGCTACCTTTTGTACAAAATCTGCCATAAATTCATAACTGTCAAAGTCATCAATGCCAATACGATGCTTGACCGTGACTGGAATATCGACTGCCACTTGCATATGCTTGACCAAGTCTGCAACGGTATTGGGTTCCGCCATCAAGCAAGCACCGATTTTATTGTGCTGTACACGATCAGAGGGGCAGCCCACATTAATATTAACCTCATCATAACCATGCTGCTGAGCAAATTCTGCACACTGCGTCATCTCAGTGATATCTGCGCCGCCAAGTTGCAATACCAGCGGATGTTCAAGAGTATCAAAGCGTAAATGCCGTGCACGATTGCCATGTATCAGCGCGCCCGTACTGATCATCTCGGTGTACAAATAAACATGCGGATTAAAAAGCCGAGCAAAATAACGATAATCCGTCGTTGTCCAATCGATCATTGGTGCAACCGAAAGACGTTTATTGGTCATATCAACCATAGTGGTTAAGCCTTAATTTTTTAGAAATTTTTGAAGATGTATATGCTAAATGCTAATGCTATATGTGTCAGTTTACGTATCACTTGCAATGGCTTGTGAGTCTATAATCAATAGGCTGATAAAAGATCAGCCTATTTGGATAAAATAATATTATATGACCTGATCGATTTTCTTGAGTTCAGGCAGATTATAAAAATAAATGCCCATGATGATTGCAATAAAACCGATGAAAGTGATATAGAGTGCGGGTGAAAAGCTCACATATAAAGTGGCATAGCCAAGTCCAAATGGTACTAGCACCCCAACGATACCATAAGTGACATTGTAGCAAAAAGCCATTCCGGTGAGTCGCACATTGGTAGGAAATAGTTGAATCAAGATGGCAGGTATCATGCCGATAACACCGGCACAAAAGCCTAAAAGTGCATACATAATAAGGATATAGTCGCCACTTGCCTCTAAGTGATAGAAGAAAGCAAGCATTTGAGCGATTAAGATAATAGAGCCTATCGCCAAAATTTTGCCAAAGTTTTGGTGGTTAGAGATGATGCCATAAAAAATACAGCCAAAAATCATAAAAACGATGCCAAGACTGTGTGAGAATCCAAACAAGTCAGTATCGAGCGTAAAGCGTAATTCAATCAAATCAGGCAATAAAATAACCACGACTGTGGTGATGCTTGAGACAATTAAAGTGAGAACCAGACCTATAAAGATAGCATGCTTGCAATGCTTAAATAGGGTCGTAAAAGGTTTAGCAACATAATCACTAGGTCTTGATTTTTTCATCTGAGTGAAAAACGGAGTTTCTTCTATCCATCGCCAGGCAAGGAGCGGTAAAACCGTCAGGATAGCCGCTATAAAGAAAGGCAAACGCCAGCCATAATCTGCCAATTGCTCAGTGGTCAATGTACTGCTTAACCAAAGAAAAAAACCATTAGAGAATAAAACACCCACAAAAAAACTGGCAGTCACATAGCTACAGCCTACTGACAGATATTGGCGCGGCACGTGCTCTGCAACGAACACCCAAGACAGTGGCACATAAAGACCATAGGCCATGCCATGTATGATTCGCAAGACGATAAACAATGCAGGCGCTGCCAAACCCCATTGTGCATAAGTAGGCAAACATCCCATCGCCAATAAGCTTGCTGCCGTAATCAAGATACTGATTAGTAATAACGGTTTACGACCTTTTATATCGCCATAACGTCCAAAGATAACACCGCCAAGTGGGCGTGCCACATAACCAATTGCAAATAATGACAACCCCTGTATCTTCATAAGATTGGGATCTGAGCTAACAGGAAATAAAGTCGCTGCCAACATATCTGCAAGATATAGGTATATTAAAAAGTCGAAAAACGCTATTGCACTGCTATAGCAAGTAAACAGTACCGTATTTTTATCTTTAGAAGACATAAGTGCATATTGAGAACGAGAAGGCATATTAGGTCACGCATCCAGACATTAAGGTATTCGTTAAGGCAGTCATTATCTAAATAACTGCCTATAATAAAAAACGATAAATCATCATTACTAATGATTTATCGTCAAAATAAAGACGTTTATGTCAAATATGATTATATGAAACAGAATTAAGCCAAGAGCATTCAACTTCTGTTTTTTTTATATTGAGCCAACTATAACAGCCAATCAATAGGTAACCATGACATGATGGTTAGCCAAACATGGTCACTGACATCGACGCGCGGCTCTGAATCATAAATGACTTTCTTATCTTTTTCCATGGTATGCCATTGTAAATCACCGTTTTCTAGTAACTTCACTTCATACGCTTGGTTTAGTAAGTCATCGCTCAATGCACCATGCAACTGAGTGGCAAGCTCCTCATCATTGATAATCACGCCCATCTCAGTATTAATATTAGCCGAGCGCGGGTCAACATTATATGAGCCAATGAATACTTGATAGTCATCAACGGCGAAAGCTTTTGCATGTAAACTGGTTGAAGATTGGCTACGCGCTTTCCAAAGTTTGTTTTCGCGCTTTTCTTCAGAAGCGGTTGATTTTAGCTCATAAATCTTGACTCCCGCGCGCAGTAAACTAGGACGCCATTGGCTATAGCCAGAATGTACCGCCGTTACGTCGGTTGCATCAAATGAATTGGTGAGAATTTTGATTTCGATACCAGATTCTGCTAATGAGACCAACGTATTAACACCGTCTTTGGTCGGTACAAAGTAGGAGGAGATAATAGTCAATTTTTTTGATGGACTACCAAGCAAAGTGCGTAGCTGATGCACCAAATTGGTGTCTGCTGGCACGGTTTTAGTCAATTTGCCGACGTCATCACTCAAGAACTGCATGTCCGTCCAGCGAAACGGCACTCGCTTATTAATCAAATCCGTATCGATAGAGGAGTCTTCTATGGCTGCTTTATACACTGATAAGCTGCCACTGCTACTACTTTTCTCATCGGCTTTTAACTTATCGAGCCCTTGTACGAAGTCAGTCGTCTCTCCTTTATCAAGAGTCGCTAAGGTTTGAATATCGAATGATATTGGTGCTGACCAGTAGCTGGCAAAGCTATTGTCAATATCTGCCACCACTTTACCAATCAATAGTACATCCAAATCTGCGAACTGACTGCTTTTATCATTGCTTAGGTATTCATCGCCGATATTACGACCACCAATGATGGTTATTTGTTTATCAAAAATCATGCTTTTATTGTGCATGCGTCTATTGATACGTGGCAGACCGGTGACAAAATTTAAAGTCTGAAATTTACGATGCATAAGTGGATTGATGATACGCACAGCAATATTAGGGTGACTGGCAAAACGCAGTAAATGCTGATCAAACTTAGCATTATTATTAAAATCATCGAGCAGTAAACGTACGATCACGCCGCGCTCTGCCGCATCCCATAAGTCTTTGAGCATCAGCTGACCGGCTTGATCATCGTGCCAAATATAGTACTGGGCATCGATATTTCGCGTTGCCATACCCGTCAATATACTGCGTGAGGCAAAAGCATTGGCGCCCGTCACAATTGGATGATAGCCTGATAAATCAGGGTGAATCTCACTCTGTTGACTGATGGCAGCAACCAAATCAAGACTATCCGTGTTTGGGATAGCAAGGTCTGTGCTAACAGTCGTAGTATTTATAGGATCGCCCTCTTTTTGGGCGTCTTTTTCTATTTCAGCTTGTTTGCTGATGTCCGATTGGTATAAAGCATTGACCCGTGCAGATAGTGCTTGGCTTTCAGGCAAGTGCGGCTGCTTGGGTAAGCTTTGGCATCCACTAAGACCTAAGGTGAGACCGAGTGTCAGGCTCAACGATAAGTTGCTGGGTTCTATACTGAACATCGACATAAATAAATTACCTTAGTGAGCCTTTATATAATGGAGAAGTTGCCAAAAAATATGTATGGATTTCTTGGTGGTTTTGCAGATAATAACACTGATTATAAGGCATATGATAATATCGCCTAAGGCAAAGTTTAAATCGCCGCTAAGCTTATCAGGTGTCGGCATCTGTGCCTATTATAAATACGTTACTTTTATAAAATATTGCCTGTATTAGATCTTGTTCTTATTGGATCTAGGTAGCACAATTTTTGCTTCTTCTTTCTAATAAGTGATACGTTAGGCAAAATAATAGACAGTCAGCGCTGAAAACTGCTGCTTTGAAGCTGCTGCTTGGAATAATTTATCATGATATGATAACGCGAATACGTGAAGTTTATAATCAAAAATAAACGCTATTGTAAATAACAATCAAGGCAATGGAAACTTTATGAGTCAACCGCAAAATAAAGACAATATAAACGGCTTGGATGCAAACTGGTGCAATGATGCACTGGATTTAGAACTCGATTATGGTATGCAAACCATTGCAGTACGTGCAGGTCAGCATCGTACCGATGAGGGCGAACATTCAGAAGCTATTTTTACGACCAGCTCTTATGTATATAGCTCAGCAGCTGATGCTGCCAGTCATTTTGATGGCACTAAAACGGGCAATGTCTACTCACGTCATACCAATCCAAGCGTACGTACCTTTGAGCGCCGTTTAGCAGCACTTGAAAATGGTGAGCGTGCAGTCGCAACAGCCTCTGGCATGGGTGCGATTTTGACCATGTGTTTGGCGTACTTAAAAGCCGGTGACCATTTACTTGCTGCTAATCAGCTATTTGGCTCCTCTATTGGTCTGTTTAATAACTATATGGCAAAGTTTGGTGTAGAAGTCAGTTACGTTGATTGTTTCGACAATGACGCATGGGCAAATGCTGTTCAACCAAATACCAAGGTGATTTATTGCGAAAGCCCCAGTAATCCATTGGCACAGATTTGTGATATTGGCTTTTTAAGCCAGCTATGTAAAGCCAATGATATACTTCTTGTCGTTGACAACTGCTTTGCCACCCCAGCTTTGCAACGTCCGCTTGATTTGGGTGCCGATGTGGTGATTCATTCTGCAACCAAATACTTAGACGGTCAGGGTCGAGTACTTGGTGGCGCGTTAGTCGGTAGCGATAAGCTGATGCAAGAAGCGTTTACCGTCATACGTTCAGGCGGTATCAGCATGAGCCCTTTTAATGCTTGGGTCTTTACCAAGGGACTTGAAACGCTTAAATTACGTATGCAAGCGCATTGTAGTAACGCCAATCAAGTGGCAGAGTTTTTGCTTAATCATCCCAATGTCAGCATCGTACACTTTTCAGGCTTGAGCGACCATCCATCGCATGAGTTGACCAAGCGTCAGCATCATATGAAAGACGGCTTTGGAGCCATTATGGGTTTTGAAGTGCAGCCATCAGAGACGCGTGATTCAAAATCTGCCGCATGGCATGTCATTGATTCAACCCAAATGGTCTCTATCACCAATAATTTGGGTGATGCTAAAACCACGATTACCCATCCTGCAACAACGACCCATTTTCGTTTGAGCGCCCAAGAGCGCGCAGAAGCAGGCGTAAAAGACGGGCTGATTCGTCTGTCGGTCGGTCTAGAAGATGTGGAAGATATCATCAAAGATTTGGCGCGTGGTTTAGACAGTTTGTAAAGATAGCGGTATAATTGCTATTAGTATTTTATTTTTTATTATCAAAACCCCCATTATTTATTATTAAAAAACCAAGAGGCAACTATGAATATTCAAGCATTGATGCAACAAGCACAAACCATGCAAAAGAAAGTCGAAGCAAACGTCGAAAATGCTAAAAAAGAGCTTGGCAATAAAGAAGTACATGCAGAAGCGGGCAGTGGTCTGGTAAAAGTAACCATGACGGGTCGTCATGTGGTTAAGCGCTTGACCATTGATCCAAGCTTATTAGAAGATGAGCCAGATATGATCGAAGATCTTATCGCTGCTGCTATCAATGACGCGGTGCGCCAAGCAGATGCGCTATATGAAGAAACCATGGCTGGCGCGACCTCAGGTATGGGCTTGCCACCAGGTATGCAAGGCATGTTCTAAGTAGCTGGTTCTTAAACGCTAAAGGCGACATATTAAAGAAAATGGGGTTGTTATCGACATGATACGACCCCATTTTCATAGCTATGATTTATAAACAAAGGACATCACTTTGCTGACAGCCAAATTTGATCAGCTGGTCAAACAGTTGCGTATCTTGCCGGGCGTTGGTCAAAAAAGCGCTCAACGTATGGCGCTGCATCTGCTCACCAAAAAACGCCCACAAGGAATGGCACTTGCTCAAGCGCTTGATGAGGCGATGCGTGATATCGTCGAATGTCAGCGCTGCCATAGCTTTAGCGATGAGGCTGTTTGCCCATTATGCCAAGATCCTAGGCGTGATGATGCATTGCTATGCGTGGTTGAGACTGCAGCTGACGTGATGGCGATAGAGCAGACGGCAGGCTATCGTGGGCGTTATTTTGTGTTAGGTGGTCACTTATCACCGATTGATGGCATTAGTGCTGATGATTTAAATATTGAGCAACTGGTCTGGCGCGTCAAGCAAGAGCCTGTTGAAGAGCTGATATTGGCGACCGGTACGACGGTTGAAGGGCAAACGACCGCTCACTTTATCAGTGAGGCAGTCAGTCGTCATGTCAATAAAGTCACGCGTCTGGCGCAAGGCGTACCGATGGGCGGTGAGCTTGAATATCTTGACAGCATGACCCTTGGACAAGCGATGCAAAACCGCTCCTTTTTATAGCCTTCTTATCTTTATCAGATTAAAATCTTGCGCATTTTATTCAATGATGTGGTTATAATTGTTTATATTATTTTATCGCTTTCTCTTTTAATTTTATTAAGACGTGCTTTAGCGTTTTATTCTCTCTTATCAATGCAGGTATCTGCCCGTGTCTAACACTGCTTCAACTGAATCAAACCTTCAAAATACATTTTCGGCTGACGAAGTACACCATTCAGTCAATCCAGCCAAATTAGTAGACCTGCCAGTAGAGCCGGATATTGACGCATTATTAGATATTGCTGATGAGGTTGCCGTCACTTGGGTGCGTAAGCAAAGCCAGTTGGATGAAGTGATTGAGGCATTGGCCACTTGCGGGCGTGTGGCATTAGATACCGAGTTTATCAAGCGCGATACCTATTATCCACGCTTAGCACTGATACAGCTAAATACTGGCAATCATGTATATTTATTAGATGCGCCGCAGTTACAACTGAGTGAGCTATGGCAAGCACTTATTAAAGTTGATGTGGCTATCTGGCATGCTTGTGGTGAAGATTTAGGTATATTTTATCTATTGTCCGGCTGCCCGCCACTGACCAATATTTTTGATACGCAAATTGCCTTGTCCTACTTAACAGGTCAATTACAGATGGGCTATCAGCAAGCGCTTGATGAGCAGCTCGATATGCATATTGATAAGGAACAAAGCCAGTCAGATTGGTTACAGCGTCCATTATCAGATGAGCAAGAGCAGTATGCGATTGATGACGTGCGCTTTTTACCTGCGTTATATTTGAGTCTTGAATACGCTCTAAAATCTCAAGGTCTCTATGAGTATGTCTGGGAAGACTGTCAGCTTTACGCCAACGACTTATATGATGCTCAAAATGTTGTAGACGAGCAGATGTATCTAACCATGGCAGACTATCGCTATACCTCTGAGCAAATGGCAATATTGCAGGCGGTAGCCACATGGCGTGAAGAGCTGGCGCGCTCAACCAATCAGCCCCGTACTTTTGTCATAAAAAAACAAGCGGTGCGTGAGATTATCACTGAAAAACCAAACAATATGCGTGAGCTTGCGCATAAAACAACGATGCATCGCAGTATGCTGCGATTGTATGGTGAAGAGCTACTCAAAGTAATAAAGGCAGCCAAAAACCTGCATCCTGCTGAGTATCCCGATTGCCTATTACCGCCGTATCGTTCAAAAAACAAAGTACTGTCAAAAGCGGTGCAACAAGCGATAGATGATCAGGCGAAAGCTACTGGCGTACCTGCCAATGTCTTGATGCGCAAAAAATGGCTTGGGCAATTATATGAAGTCATTGCTTTTGATCAAGATATCAGCGAGTTGCCACAAGGGTTGAAGGGCTGGCGTCATGATTGGGTGATGCACACCTTTATTCCCGTTATCGAAGCGCACAAGACTGAGCTACAGCAAGGCATGGGCATCAATGTATAAGGTTTAACGCCTGACACTTACCTGCGTTCAAATTGACCATACTGTAAAAAATATCCTGTCTGCTTGGCAACGTTAGTATCAATCAACATGCCGGTATGCGATACAGGCAGGATTAAATGGTCAGCCGCTGCTTCAAGTTTGGTCTCTTTTAAATAGACGGTGCCATCATGCACCAGATGTTCATCAAGCAATGGGTTATGAGCTTGGCGTAATTTGCGATTATGATATTGCAGAAATATCTGACCCAAACCGTATGGACGACTCCCAGCAATCACGCCGAGGCTAATATGCTCTGGTAATGCTGCGACGGTGCCATCCAATGCATCTGCATATGATCGTCCCATAACCGCAGGGGTTAATCGCCAGATATAATCGGCGCAGATACTGCCTACATGTGGCGTACCAAGGGTCACGCAGCGACCAATTTGCCACTTAGGATACTGAGTAACAAAATCACGAATAATCAAACCGCCCAAGCTATGACCGACCAAATGTATCGGCTCATCAGGATGATGATTTTCCTCAAGCCACTTATTAAGCCGCTGACTATTGGTTTGAATACCATCGCGCATACTACGATAGCCAAATTGATGAGTTTTAAATCCTGCTGCTTGTAAGCGTTTGGCAAGTGGTCGCATAATCCAAGCCGTTTGGTGCAGACCATGGATAAGAATGACAAGATTGTTTTTCTGCATATGTGATTCTAACCAAGTGGATGATATGAATAGATTAATAGCCATTTTATTATAGCGCTAAATGTTATTAGTAAAATAAAAACCTCCAAATCAGATGCTGACTTGGAGGTTTATTTTTATCTTTTATAAAGTATCAAAACTAAGACTATATAAAACTGGGATTACATATAGTTTTCGATACTTGGGCAAGAACACATGAGGTTTTTGTCACCATAGGCGTCATCGACACGTGCCACACTTGGCCAGAACTTATTGGTGCGGATATAAGGCAGTGGGAAGGCTGCTGTCTCACGGCTGTATGGATAGGTCCATTCGCCGTCAATTACCATAGCAGCTGTATGCGGGGCATTGACCAATGGATTGTTCTCTAACGTCCAGTTGTCTTCGCCCGCTTTGGATTTCAGCGCTTCCGCTTTAATAGATTTTAGAGCACTGATAAAGCGATCAAGCTCTTCTTTTGACTCTGATTCTGTCGGCTCAATCATCAAGGTGCCTGATACTGGGAAACTCATGGTTGGTGAGTGGAAACCATAATCCATCAAGCGTTTCGCGATATCGCTTTCACTGATGCCCGTCTCTTCTTTTAAAGGACGAATATCGATGATACATTCGTGAGCAACGCGACCGTTTTTGCCCGTATAAAGGACAGGGTAGTGGTCTTTTAATTGAGCAGCGACATAGTTAGCATTTAATAGCGCAAGCTCAGTTGCTTTTAGCAGACCATCACGACCCATCATGGCAATGTACATCCATGAAATTGGTAGGATGCTTGCTGAACCATAAGGGGCTGCCGATACGGCCGAGCAGTCTTTTTGGGCGTTGTGTACAGGACTTAGAGTATGGTTGGCCATAAATGGCGCCAGATGCGCCTTCATACCGATAGGACCCATACCAGGACCACCGCCGCCATGTGGGATACAGAAGGTTTTGTGCAAGTTCATGTGTAGTACATCAGCACCAACGTCAGCTGGCTGCATCATGCCAACCTGCGCATTCATATTAGCGCCATCCATATAAACTTGACCGCCATGTTTATGGATGAGGTCACAGATTTTACGGATACCTTCTTCAAACACACCATGCGTCGATGGGTAGGTGATCATCAATGCACCTAGACGCGTGCTATGTTCTTCAGATTTGGCAGTTAGGTCATCGATATCAACGTTACCATTGTCGTCAGTTTTGACCACAACCACTTTCATGCCCATCATCATAGCAGTCGCAGGGTTAGTACCATGCGCTGACATAGGGATCAAGCAAACATCACGGTCAGTCTCACCAAGTGATTCATGATAACGGCGAATCGCTAGCAAGCCTGCATATTCACCTGAAGCGCCAGAGTTTGGCTGCATAGAGACATCATCAAAGCCGGTAATGGCTTTTAATTGCTCTTGCAAGCTATCAATCATGGCAACATAGCCTGTGACTTGGTCACGCGGTGCAAAAGGATGCACATTGGCAAATTCAGGCCAAGTGATCGGTAGCATCTCACTGGTGGCATTCAATTTCATGGTACAGCTACCAAGTGAAATCATACTGCGGTTCATCGCCAAATCTTTGTCTTCAAGCGATTTTAAATAACGCAGCATTTCATGCTCGGTATGATGCGAGTTGAATACTGGATGCGATAAGATGGCATCAGTACGCAAATGAGCACTATCAAGAGAGACACGAGCGTCTTCTGGTAAGTCATGTGCTTTAGTAACGAACAGCTGAGTTAGGACATTAAAGTCTTTCTGATCGCTGGTTTCACTGAACGCAACGCTTAATTTGGTCTCACCAAGACGCCATAAGTTATAACCGACATTGTCAGCATTTTGAAAGATTTGGCTAGCAAGTTTTTCTGAGCCACAATCAACCACAACGCTATCAAAGAATTGATCATGGACCACATTTAAATTACTATCGTTGGCGTTTTTGATGACGTCAGCGAAGGCAGTCGCAAATGCATGGATACGAGTAGCGATACGCTTTACACCACCTGGACCATGATAAACCGCATACATACCAGCTAGGTTTGCCAATAGTACTTGTGAGGTACAGATGTTTGAGTTGGCTTTTTCGCGGCGGATATGCTGCTCACGAGTCTGTAGCGCCATACGTAGGGCAGTATTGCCTTGTGAGTCTTTTGAAACTCCGATGATACGACCAGGTGCTGAGCGTTTGGCTTTATCAGAGAACGCAAAGTAGGCGGCATGTGGACCACCAAAGCCCATTGGAATACCAAAACGCTGGGTGCTACCCAATGCCACGTCTGCGCCCATGTCCGCTGGTGATTTTAGTAACACCAAACTCATGATGTCACTGACGACACTCACATAAGTTTTATTTTTCTTAACGGCAGCGATAACGTCGGTTAGGTCTTTAACATCGCCTTCAACACCGACATATTGGAATAATGCACCGAAATAGTCGCCTGATTTAGCCAGTTCAAAATCACCAACAACCACTTCCCAACCAAAATATTTGGCGCGAGTATTAATAACATCTAGCGTCTGCGGATACACGCGGTCATCAACGAAAAACTGCATAGACTTGCTTTTGCTGACACGTTTTGACATTGCCATCGCTTCAGCAGCAGCCGTTGCTTCATCAAGCAGTGAGGCGCCAGCAAGCTCAAGACCAGTCAGGTCGATACAAACTTGTTGGAAGTTAAGCAATGCTTCTAGGCGACCTTGAGCGATTTCTGCTTGATAAGGCGTGTAAGCGGTATACCAACCTGGATTTTCAAGGACGTTGCGCTGAATAACTGCTGGCATACGCACAGGCGAGTAACCTTGACCGATATAGCTCTTATTAACAGTGATGTCATCTGCCATGGTACGCAATTTGGCAAGCGCTGCGTGCTCACTCATCGCCACTGGCAAATCTAATTCTTTATGCAGACGTACTGGTTCAGGCACGGTATCATTGATAAAAGTTGCCATGTCGCTATAACCAATGGCACTGAGCAAGTCAGCTTGTTTGCTATCATTGGAGCCAAGATGACGATAAACAAATTCGGCTTCGTTGAATAAGCCTTTGAAGGTATCAAGCGCTGGGTTTTGAGAGATAGTCATGGTGATCCTTGGTAAAAATAGGGATAAAGGAGATGGCTATAATAAAAATAGGGTATTAATAGGTTATACGTAATGTACAAATTGATCTTGCTCAAAGCGGAACTGGGTATTGTAGACGCCATTATCAGCACGCTCGCCAGCACCAATCATCATAACGATATGATGATGATCGCTCAGTTTTAATAAGCGCTTCATCGCAGGCTCATCGAATCCGCCCATCGGACAGCTATCAAAGCCATGCGCGCGCAAGGCAAGCATTAGGTTTCCAGCCGCTAAAGCGGTGTTATTGGTTGCCCAATTTTTGGTGTCTTCAAAGGTATAATAAGGCGATTTTATGGGACCTTTTATACGTCTGACTACTTGAATGGCGCTCCACTTAGCTACTGATACCACGTTAGCAGGTCCACGTAAAAAATCTAAGGCAACGACTTTGTTGTAGTAGTCTTTGACTTTTTTTGGCACCGGCATATCAGGGTATTCACGCAATATTTGCTTTGCATGGTCATGCCAAACATCAGTACGAGCAACGACCGCGATTAGGCGTGCTGAGGTTTTTGCTGCGTTTTGATTCATGCAGTTTTTGACTGCGCTCTTGCGCTTACCAGCATCATCAATAACATAAAATTCCCATGGCTGAAGATTGCTTGAGTTTGGGGCAAGCATCGCCAAACGCAGGCAGTCTGCTAATACATCGTCAGGTATCGGCGCATCTGTAAATCGGCGTACCGAACGGCGCGACTCTACCACGTCACAAAATGCTTGCAGCTGCGGAGTGTGACTAGGCGTCGCAAGACTGTCTTTATTGCCAGTATTAGAATTCATAGTAGGATCCATGCTGAGGAATGAGTAATCAGCTTCAGGCATTATCGATTGCATATCTTCAATAGTGTCTGACAAGTGATTAATATGAATAAATCAGATAGCAGTTGGGCGTCATAAATTGAGTGCTGATTGTCTTGAAAATACTGCATTGAAAACACGGTCTTGCCATTATTGTCTTAAAAGTAAAGCGCACAGATACCAGCGCTTGCCAGTATCTGTCGAGTTGCTTTTTTTAATCAGTAAACATTTTATAAATGACAATCTTATCAAAGACTGTCTTATCAATAAAAATATTAAGGGCAGCAATACTAAAGTTAAATGCTGCCTTTAAGAGAGCGTAAGACTGATATTACAGCTCGTTTTCGTACTCATCAGCGGTTAGCAGTGCTTCATAGTCAGCGATATTGTCAGGCTTCATTCTGAAGAACCAACCTTCACCATATGGATCAGAGTTGATGATTTCTGGATCATCTTCTAAGGCTTCATTGATAGCAACCACTTCACCTGAAATAGGCGCGTAAACGTCAGATGCTGCTTTTACTGATTCAACAACAGAGATTTCGTCATCGACAGCGATGATGTCACCTACGTCTGGCAATTCAACAAATACTACGTCACCCAATAGGTCTTGAGCATGATCAGTGATACCAACCGTGATAGTACCGTCGTCTTCTAAGCGTAACCACTCGTGGCTGGCGATGTATTTTAGTTCTGCTGGGATATTACTCATGGTTTCTCTCCTAGGTGATAGAGGTTAATTAATAAAAAAGAAAGCTAATAATAAATTTTCTGTTGCCTACGAGTCAAACTGCTGCTTGCCATTACGGACAAACGGTAGTTTAAGCACGCGTACATCGACGAACTTACCTTTACCGCGCAGATCAATTTGCACATTGTCATCTTCTGCTAGGGTAGCAGGAACACGGGCGATAGCGATAGAATTTTTGAGGCTAGGAGAGAAAGTACCACTGGTAATGATACCTTTTTGCTCTTTATCAGTGCCTTGATTAATGGTCACTTCCATACCTTCACGTAATACGCCACGGCTAGTCATTAATAAGCCCACTTGCTTCATAGCGGTATTGTCATCTTTTGACTGTTTGCGTTTACTGACCATAGCATCGCGACCAATAAAGTCACGATCGTCTTTCAGCGCCAGTGTCCAGCCCATGTTGCACTCATAAGGGCTAACATCTTCATTCATATCATGACCATAGAGGTTCATGCCCGCTTCCATACGCAAAGTATCACGAGCGCCAAGACCGGCAGGCTTTATACCATTGGCTTTTAATTGCTCAAAGAACGCCGGCGCATCATCGCCATGCATAATGACTTCGACGCCATCTTCACCGGTGTAGCCCGTACGAGCGACGAACCAATCTGTGCCTTCGATGTCTGTTAAATCAGCACCAACGAAAGGCTTAAGACCAGCTAAGGTATCTGCCCAGCTAGGTTTGGTTTGCGCCAGTTTTTCAACGGCGTTTGGTCCTTGCACGGCAATCATGGCAAGCTCTGGACGCTCAGTGATGCTGATGTCAAAACCTTCAGCGACTTTGTCAAATTGCGCCATGTCTTTATCGCGAGTAGCAGCGTTTGAGACGATACGGTATTCAGTAGCGTTTTCGTTCATCAGGTAAACGATTAAGTCATCGATGACGCCACCTTGCTCGTTGAGCATGCCAGAATATAGCGCTTTACCGACGGTTTTGAGTTTATCGACATCATTAGCCAGTAGCTTTTGTAGCCATGCTTTGCTGTCAGCACCTGTGACATCAGCGACGACCATATGTGAGACATCAAACATACCAGCATCAGTACGCACCGCTTCGTGCTCTTCGATTTGTGAGCCATAATGGATTGGCAATTCCCAACCAGAAAAATCCACCAGTTTGCCATCACTCTCGACATGAGACTGATAAAGGGGTGTGCGTTGAGGAGCTTGGCTGTTAGTATTTTGAGTATCGGTCATAACAAATCCTTATGTGGACATTAGCTATACTTAGTAAAAGTATTAGGGCTGATGTACATGATCATAGTAGCGAGAAGCAATATTGCAGGGTACAAGCATTGCAACCAAGGGTAGTACAGAAATAATATAAAACTATCCGCCAAACAAACGCTTAACGTCAGTTTAGAGGGAAGCCCTATCTGTCCTGTGACCTGAGATTTTCAACACGATCCATCATCGTAATTCTTCAACAGAGCAATGATGTCGCGTTTTCTCCCCTTCGGTGGGTAAGACGTCGTCCGTCCTTACCGCTCTCCAGATTTGTTATGCCTAAGGTTTAAAGAGCAATACGCCAATCAGCGTGATGCAAATAAACCGTTATGACATGTGTTTTTCAGTCCTTTTACCTGAGCGATTAGCAGGGTGGATGCGCCTTCGGTGGTCATGTAGCGGCTGTCAGTACAAACTCGTTAATATGAGCATTACTAACATTAGGCTAAAGACTCTCTCCTGAAAAACGCTTTTATTATGAAAGGTTCACAGCTTTTTTACAACCCATCATATAAATTATAGTGAATAATTTTAGCAAACATGCTTTTTTATACGGACAATACACCGAACGACAGCAAAATAGAGTACATGTGTTTCTGTAAAATTACATAGCGTCAATAAAAAATAAAGCTGAAGCATTTGTTATAAAAATTTAAAAGTATAAAATTTATCTATGAGCATCATGCCTGACGGTACAAGGGATACAGAGTGCTCATATGAAGATGCTCCTTACTTTCTCTTAAGCTAAGTTGCGATAGTATTTGGGATGCTTTACCTTATCTGAACGTAAAGTCACTACTGATAATGGCTTGAAATATGCTAATCTATAACGATAGTTTCTGATAGGTTGTTTTTATGCATTGCGATATTTATAAATTCCTTAAACATGATGATATGTATATCTATATTGCCCGTCCTGATTATCCGAATGATACGGATGAAATCAAAGATTGGCTGGGTGTGTTACCCAAAGACTTTCGTGCAGGCTTAGGTCGTAGCAAGTTTGTCATGCATCTGGATTTGGCTACAACGCCTACACTTGCTAGAGTGGACAAAGAAGAAGTGCTAGCAAAGCTTGCGTCGCAAGGGTATTTTGTACAATTACCACCGCAAGATGTCATGCGCCGCCAAGCAGAATTGCGTGCCCGTGAATCTCAAGACAGTATTTATAATACGTAATAGTTATAAAATTATATTTTAACAAGGTTTACGTCGATATTTTGCAGCTCGTTTTATCAAGTCTAATTTCTTAGCTGGCTTTTTTGAACAGAGTGGATAGATACAGATGAAATATCAAAATCTATAGTGTCATGCATTTTGGTGAAGAGTCATGATAAACTAGCAGTTTATTAATATAATCACTATCCCGCACTATTTACGAACGCAGGTAATAAAACACGCATGGACTGGTTAAAAAATATCTTACACAGCTTACCACTAGAAGCCATCAGCGATATTCTCGGTGAGATTGCTATTTGGTGGGGGCAGCTGGTAAAAGACGTACCGGTAGCAGATTTACCAATGTATGCTTATCTTGGTGGCGTCATTATCGTGTTAGTACTTTGGCTACTGGTCGCGCGCATATTACCACGTCCATTAGGCGGCATGAGTTGGATGATACTGTTTGCTGTATTATTAGCACCAGGTACAGCACTGGGCGATCCAAGCGTGATTGCACCTGCTAGTATCAGCGTGGTCTATGCGATTATGATGAAGGACACGACTGGTGCGATTGCTAATATGCTGCCCATCATGGTGGTATTATTTGTTGGTTTATTTGTTGGTTTTGTTTGGCAGCTTATTCGCGGCGCCTTTGAATCAAGCTTAGATAAAGCTCGCAGTCGTACCGCCCAGGACACGCAAGCAAATATGCAGCTAGCTTCTGGCAATTATTTGGCGACAGAATCTGATGAAGTGGTGGCAGTTAAAGATATTGATCCAGCAATTAATCTAAAAAAGGATACACCTGTATCTAAAAATAACGATTAGCCTGAATGCGATTGCTTTAACCTTTTAAAGTATTTCCTTTCTAGTTGACAGTGTTGATTCCTGCATTTTTCTAATGATTATAAAAGACACCATGCGTGTCTTTTTTTATATGATAAATATCTGCGAACGCATGAGTATTTTGGCAATCAATAAGGCTGTGCTAATCTAAATGACAATTTATTAACGCTCTTAAAACCTTTTAACGATAACAATAAATGAGATTGTATTATGACCGATAAAAAAACCAAATTTACGGGTACGCAAAGCTATATCGCTACTGATGATTTGCAATTGGCAGTCAATGCGGCAATGACGCTACAAAAACCGCTACTTATCAAAGGTGAGCCGGGTACAGGCAAGACTTTACTAGCAGAAGAGGTTGCTGAAAGTTTAGGTATGCCACTGATTACGTGGCATATCAAGTCGACGACTAAGGCAGAGCAGGGTTTGTACGAGTATGATGCGGTATCGCGTCTGCGTGATTCGCAAATGGGTGACGATAAAGTCTATGAGATTGGCAATTATATCAAGCCGGGTAAATTGTGGGATGCCTTTACCAGCAAAGAGCGTAGTGTATTATTGATTGATGAAATTGATAAAGCGGATATTGAGTTCCCAAATGACTTGTTGCACGAGCTTGATAAGATGTCTTTTTATGTTTATGAGACGGGCGAAACCATCACAGCGGCGCAGCGTCCCGTGGTTATTATCACCTCAAACAATGAAAAAGAGCTACCGGATGCGTTTTTGCGTCGTTGCTTCTTCCACTATATTGATTTCCCTGAGGAAGAAACCATGCGCCAAATCGTTGAGGTACATTTTCCCAATATTCAAGAGAAGCTGGTCAATGACGCGCTTGATATTTTTTATAAATTGCGTAATGTTCAGGGGCTTAAAAAGCCACCATCAACTTCTGAGCTGGTCGATTGGTTGACCTTGTTACTTGCGGATGATATGGCACAAGCAGAGCTAGAAGAAAACTTGCGTGGTGAAAAGTCTATTCCGCCACTATATGGTGCGTTACTGAAAAACGAAGCCGATGTGAATTTGTTGCAGCGTTTTGCTAATATGATGCGTCGTTAATATTTGTAGCTTGCATTGATTTTAACTTCAGATATCAAAGTCAATGCAAGCGCTTAGCCTATGACTGTATCAATTCATGATGTCAGCAATATCACCAGATAATAATGTCAGCCAATAAGTGATACGACTCTTATGTTTATCAAACTATTTTACACCTTGCGTACTTACGGCGTTCCAGTCAGTACGCGCGAGCTGCTCGATTTAAATGCTGCATTAGAGCAAGGGCTGATGATGCAGCCGCACCCTGAAGATCCAGCATTGACTACTTTTGCCAGTCGTGAAGACATGTATCGTCTGATTCGATTGTGCATGGTCAAAGACGAGCGCCATTTTGATAAGTTTGATCGTGCCATGGCGGATTATTTCGAAGGCGTCGATAGTCTAGACATGGATGAGCTGTTGGCCAAGCTAACGGACGTGCCCAAAGAATGGCTCGATTTAAAGCTCGATCCAAAGAACCTGACCGATGAGCAGAGACGTCTGCTAAAAAAGTACGGCTCGCTTGAGGAGTTGATGAAGGCGTTGGAAGAGCGGTTAAAAGAGCAAAAAGAGCGTCATCAAGGTGGTAGTAAATGGGTCGGTACTGGTGGCACCTCACCGTTTGGCGCTTATGGTGACCATCCTGAGGGCGTGCGTGTCGGCGGTGAGTCACGCAAACGTAGCGCTGCCAAAGTTTGGGAGCAGCGCAAATATCGCAATCTTGATGATGACAGTCAGTTGGGAACGCGCCAAATTCAGATGGCGCTACGCAATCTGCGCCAGTTTGCACGGACGGGCAGTGCTGATGAGCTGGATATTCATGAGACGATTAAACGTACCGCAAAAAAAGGTGTGCTCGATATACATATGCAAGCAGAGCGCCGTAACCGTGTCAAAGTACTGATGTTGTTTGATGTGGGCGGCAGTATGGATATCCATGTCGAAGCGCTCGAAAAACTGTTTTCTGCGGCGAAAAATGAATTTAAAACCTTAGAGTTTTTTTACTTTCATAACTGCCTGTATGATTATGTTTGGAAGGACAATAACCGTCGTCATAGCGCACCGATGCCAACGTTTGAATTGCTTAATAAGTATGGCCGAGAGTATCGGGTCATCTTCGTTGGTGATGCGTCGATGTCACCCTATGAGCTCATGACGGTAGGCGGTAGCGTTGAATATATGAATAATGAAGCAGGCATCGTCTGGTTAAAGAGGGTTCTCGCGCACTTTGATAAAGTCGCTTGGCTCAATCCTGAGACTCCAACCTATTGGCAATATACCCAAACCATTGTTGAGATTAAAAAACTGTTTGATAATAAGATGTATCCGATGACGTTACATGGCGTGGAAGATATGACCAATTATATGGCGCGTTAGTACCCTATTAGCTTTAGAGTAACTCAATGTTAGCTTTGCAGTCAGTTTTTAAATGATATAAATCAGAATAAAAAACAGCTTCTATTATTTAATAGAAGCTGTTTTTTCATAACATTTTAATTGTCTACGATAAGCAATCATTGCCTCATCATTAATAATTAAATAATAGGACGATTCCACGCATCACGTACGGCAAATCTAGCATCTGACCATTCTAAGCGTGAGTTGCCACGTGAATTTAACCAATCTCTCTGCAAGTCTTGCTCTACCAGCTCAAACGTTTGGTCGTTACCATACTGCTTGCGCTGCGCATAACCATAACCATAGGCATTACGATAGTCGGTATCGTAATCATATTGCGGATTATAGTAGTCAGTCGTCGCATGCTGAGTACGCCAGTAAGTGTCTTCTTCCATATTGCCTTCAAACGCATTGGCAACGGCGTTACCAGCTGTTGCACCGACGACTGCACCAACGGCACCGCCTACGACTGAACCTACTGGACCACCTACTGCACCGATAGCTGCGCCTGCTGCTGCACCGCCGACCATACCTGTACCACTACTAACAGGATTTGCTTCTCGTTGTACTTCATTTTGATCAGTAGGATTAACGGCTTCACCAACTTCTTGGCCACCAGCACCACCAGCAACTGCGCCTGCTAAGCCGCCGATTACTGTACCGACTGGACCACCAACTGCCGTACCTACAGCAGCGCCTGCTGCTGCACCGCCCAGTGCACCAGTACCACTAGCAATAGGATGTGGCTTCTCATGAGCTTCTAAGCTATCGGTAGGATTGACCATCTCGCCTGCTTCATGTCCAACTTTGCTACCTGCGATTGCTCCAACAGCGCCACCTACTAAGGTGCCAACTGGACCTCCGACTGCTGTGCCTACGGCTGCACCTGCTGCTGCGCCACTAAGCGCGCCAGTACCAGTGGCTACTGGGTGCGGCTTATCTTCACCATGATGGATCGGCTCAATAGGCTCTCTATGACCTGCATAATGGACGTACTCTTTTGGCTCATAGTTTTCACCATTCATACGGGCATGGGTCTTATCCCAACCATCACGTACCATGTCTTTTGCTTGTAGCCAGGTCATGCGTGAGTCGCCTTTTACCTCATACCAGCGCTGTTCAAGCTCAGCTTCAACTTCTTCAAAGCGTGTAGTATTTGGATAATGCGCACGGGTGGCATAACCTACTGCATAGGCTGGATGATAATCGGTATCATAATCATAATCTTCATGATAATAAGGGCGCGTGGTATGAGTTTCTTGCCAGTATTCATATTCTACTGTTGGGTCTAGCATTTCACCGACTGAACTACCTGCGACACCACCGACGATAGCACCAATAGCACCACCAATCAGCATGCCTAATGGACCACCAATAGCACCAATAGCTGCGCCTGCTGCTGCACCGCCTGTACCACCAAGAGCTGTACCTATTGGATGTGAGCCTGGCTCACCTGTAATGGGGTCAGCGTTGTCATTGACTACTACTGTACGATTGATATTATCCATGAGCTATTATCCTTTTTACTATTATTGTTAAGTTATGAAGAATGATATAAGTAGCCTGCAGTCTAAATGACATTAAAATAAAGGTCATTTTTGACATCCAATCTTAGCTTGTCCTCTAAATCAGTGATTGTTAGCTAGCTATTGAAGCTTGCTAGCAATCACTGTGTAGCTGTTCAAATTTCTAATACTTATTTTAATACTTCGCATTGGCATTACCCTTAAGAAATATAGTAAGCCTTGCTTGCTAAGTAATATAGCCTAAGGGTGCTGGACTAGTCTGTAGCACATAGCTGCTACCTGTATAGCATCTATGTAAACGATACTTCTATAATGAGCATTATTGTTAACCAATGATTATCAAGGCGCACAAAAGTAAATAAGATGTAAGTCGAGCTTATTGGAATCGTTATTTCCAATTACTGATATTATGAGAAGGTTTAAGTAAGCACAAAAACGGCACTATTATTAAGAATAATAGTGCCTTCATTTTTATTAAAAAATACTTAATGTGGCTCAGTGAGTCTAAAAAGATGCAGTCTCAGTAGGCATGGTATTACTGATGATGAATTGGTGGGGTGTAAGTAACCATACTATGGTCTATTGTGCTGACTCAACCAGTCCAATCATCACGCCCATCTCTTTTTTGTCATGCTTATCTATCGTGGGTGCGTATAAAGCGGATGCAATACCGCCATCTAAAAATAAAGCATTCGGACACTTCAATTGGTTTTTAAATAGTGCGGCAAACTGATAAAAGGTCACGGGTGCTTCGCTATTGACAAATTGTAGACTGCCATCGCTACACACGCCTATACCATTGCGAATTTTAGCTGAGGTGCCATCAGGGTCAAACTGCGGATGGATAGCGTCGTTAATAACCAGCATAGGACCAGATTGGGTAGCATACAATGGCTGTGCAGTGCCGTTTTTTAGCTGCTCGGCTAAGGCATTACTTTCAGTGATTTGTACCTTGCCAGACTTATCCCACCACAGTACGCCATTGGGTAAGAGGTGAAAATTGCCGCCGCCTTCTTTCAGGTTTAATGCACGTATCTCTTCAGATTTGATGACGGTATAGCCAATAGGTGCATAATTTTCATTGTACATGCCCGCATTCATGGCAAACTTCAAAGATTGCGACGAGGGCAGGCTGCTCAAGAGATTATCGAAAGTCAGTAGCGGTTGACGACTGTCAGATTGTTGCCAAAACAACTGTAATGAATAGCGCTTATCTGTCAACAAATCAGACTGAATATGACAAGTGCTATAAGCAAACGGTGTGTTGTGTGATTGACATGACCAATCAGTAGAAGCAGTGTCCGTCTGATTGCTATCAGTTGGTTGGCAAGCACTTATACCAACAGTCATAAACGCCATGAGCATCATTGGCAGTACATGAAGAAGTTTTTTGAAAACAGTGTTTGGCATCAATCATCTATCTTTTATAAGGAAATAAATTGCGTGATTGTCACAGCCAAACACTGTTAAATGGTTAAACAGTTGGCGGTATAAAATCGCGGACGGTATTATTGACATTGCCAATCATTTTACCACCATCAATATTGACGTCTACCTCTCCAACCGTTTTTTCTGTTGGCGCACCGGTTTCTTTACCGATATCGCGCGAGTCTTTATTATAAGCAATCAGCGCATCATTATTGGCTAAAAAGCTCGACGAATCTGCCATTACCCACATCTGATTAAAGACCTCTGATCGCGCATTATGATCAAGTAAGGCACCTTTATCGGTGAAATAAAAGAACTTCGACAATAGCTTAATTTGTCCATCATCCAAACGGCGTGCAATGTGATAAGGCTGCAATTGACTTGGGTGCTGTAAGCCGACTGCGCCAACGATGCTGGCAAGCGATTTTAGGGTATTTTTATGATAACTGGCAACGCGTTCAGCCTTACTTGGTACATCAAGTGCTTTTTGACGATAAGGGTCTTGGGTTGCGACACCTGTCGGGCAGGTATTGGTATGACAAGAGCGCGATTGGATACAGCCGACGGCAAACATAAAGCCGCGCGCAGAGTTACACCAATCAGCGCCCAATGCCAATAGGCGGGCGATATCAAAGCCTGATACGATTTTGCCACTCACACCAAGTTTGATTTGGTTGCGGATGCCTGCTCCAACTAAGGTGTTATGAACGAATAAAAAACCATCGATCAATGGCATACCGACGCTATCCATAAACTCAACAGGTGCAGCACCCGTGCCGCCTTCAGCACCATCAATAACGATAAAATCAGGATAATTATCTGCCTCAAGCATGGCTTTGACAATCGCCATAAACTGCCAAGGCTGCCCAATACATAGCTTGAAGCCAACTGGCTTGCCTTCTGATAAATCCCGTAGCTGCTGTAAAAACACAACCAATTCGCGAGGCGTACTAAAAGCAGAATGCGACGCAGGTGATACGCAGTCTTGACCCATCGGCACTTGACGGGTTTCAGCGATTTCTGGGGTGATTTTTTCTGCTGGCAACACGCCGCCCTGACCGGGCTTAGCACCTTGTGAAAGTTTGATTTCAATCATTTTTACTTGCGGGTCAACAGCTTTTTCGGCAAATGACAGTGGGTCAAAGTTGCCATTGTCATCGCGGCAACCGAAGTAACCTGTACCCAGCTCCCAAATCAAATCACCACCGAATTTACGATGATAAGGACTGATAGCACCTTCACCACTATCATGAGTGAAGCCGCCCATTTTTGCGCCTTGATTGAGCGCCATAATGGCATTAGCAGACAAACTGCCAAAGCTCATCGCTGAGATATTAAACACTGACATATCATGCGGCTGCTTACACCGCTCACCGCCCACAATGATGCGGAAGTCTTTATTCTTAATCGGCTCACTGACAGCAGATTGCAAAAACCATTCTTTACCATGAGCATATAAATTGTCCAAAGTGCCAAAAGCATTGGTATCGCTGACGTTTTTGGCGCGCTGATAGACCAAGGCCCGCTGCTGACGTGAGAACGGCACTTGCTCTTTATCGTCTTCGAGCAAATACTGGCGAATCTCAGGACGGAAATCCTCTAACACATAGCGGATGTGACCGGCGATAGGATAGTTGCTTAGGATAGAGTGCTTAGATTGCAATAAGTCATAAATACCTAGCCCAACGGCGAGACCACCGATGATAATGAGTACCCAGTTGACGAGGAGTAATCCTGCTAAAAACAGCAAGATTGCGGCGCCAAAGGTGCTGTAGCGTAGCAAAACACCGGTTAGGTAAGGGGAGTTGTGTTCAGGCTCAGGGTTCAAATTGGTTCTGGAATCGGGCATAACAAGGCTCAACTATAAAAAATAGGAATTAAAAAATGCGGCAGTAAGTTATTTGGTAACTTTGCCGCTATTCATGATTCAATATAGAAAGATTAAGTAAGAGTTTTAAAATGAGCGAAAGCGCTAAAAGCCAACATGCTAAAAGCAGGCCAAACGCCCTTAGGGGCTCAAATTTGTGGTGTGTATCATACGCCTATAATATCACGGCTCCATATCAATTAAGTAACGGCAGACCAATAAAGACCTTGCAATTGCTACTCTCAGGCTTTAATAATTCCAAAAAAATCTTAAGCTTATGTTTTAATGACCGTTTGTCGCGTAGCTATGATTAAATTGTCTATAATCAATGGCAGAAAATATTAAAAATAAAATTGAAACCGACTGTCAGTATCTTGTAGCAAGGTATGAAAAGTACCTTGTAAGGTGTGACGAGGACGATGCATAAAGGTTAAAAAAGCGTTTATCCGCAATGCACAGTAGCCGCTGCAGTATGTTTTCAACCCGCTGCTGCGAGAGTGCAGGGTCTGACACTCGCCCAGTCGGTTGCAAAGGGAGAGTCTATACGCTTATATAAAGCATATAGAAAATTCGGACATTAATAGTTTAAAAGCAATTATTCAACAAGGTCAATTTGCCAGTTATATCAATCGCTTCAATCAATGGCTTATGGCACATTACTTTTATTATTGGTATTTACATTAAATTTTAACGTCTCTTACGCTTTAGCACAAACTACTTGCTACAAAGTGTATAGCACTTAGACCAAATCACTTTGTGATTGTATCGAAACGCTTTAGTATCATTGGTAAACTAAGTTAAAACTTACCTGGCAACTCAATTAGTCTAAACCCCGCTGCCAATCCTTTCAGCCAACGCTTGCAACTTAGGTACTATCATCGCCGCATAGTCTTCGCTTTCCCAGTTAGCACTCGGAACACTGGCATTGAGTGAATAGGCATATTGCCCAGTCGCAACATCAAAGACACCAACGGCCACTGCTAATATGTCCGTAGAAAACTCACCATCCGATACGGTATAACCATGCATTTTATAATGTTCTGCAGCGTCAGATAAAGCAGCCTGCGCATGGTTATAATCTTCTGCTGATAGCTGCTCTTGTAAATTACTACGAATAACAGCCTGTCGTATTTGCGAACTAGCTGCATAAAAAGCACGTCCAATAGCGGTGCGGGCGACGGGAACGGCTGAGCCAACTTGCAAATTGACCGATAGGCGGGCAGGGCTACGACAACAAGCGTGATAGCGCATTTCTCCTTCGACTTCGGTTGCTAAATTCACCGACACCTCGTTTTGACTGGCAAACTGCCGCAATAACGGTTCAGCTGCTGCCACTAAATCATGACGACTCCACGCTGTTGCACTTAATCGTACCGCACTACTACCCAATTGATACTGTCCATGTAGCGTCACGCGCAAAAATCCAAGCGTCATCAAGGTATGAATCAGACGAGTAATCGTCGCTTTTGGCAATTTTGTCATCTGGCATAATTGCTGATGGCTAAGCGCCTCTTCATGTTCAAAAGCTGCCAATATCATTAAGCCACGTCCAAGGGCAGTGACAAATTGCCTATCGTTGTCTTCTTTACCTTGGGTAAGGGAGCTATTTAATCGATCCAATAATGGGGCAGCTACCAGCATATTTTTTCTCATTTTATAACCATCTGAATGAATAAGGGTTTACAGGACGCTAAAATTTTGCTTAAATAGTTTATATTATGAAACTAAGTTTCGCACAGCGGAATTTTGAAGTCAATAGTAAATTTAGCCAAAGCATCATATTCACCATTAATAGTCGGTCAGGATGACTGATAACAAGGAGCACCACATGGCAACTTCTAGCAGCCCACGTTTTGATTGGGAAGATCCATTTTTATTACGTGACCAGCTTACAGATGAAGAGCGCATGGTAACGGACAGTGCGCGTCAGTTTTTTCAAAAAGAGCTGATGCCGGGTATCATTCAGGCCAATCGTAATGAACATTTTGACCGCGATATCATGCGTCAGATGGGCGAGATGGGTCTTCTTGGTGTAACGATTGACGGTTATGGTTGTGCTGGCATGTCAAGCGTGGCTTATGGCTTGATTGCGAAAGAAGTGGAAGCGGTGGATTCGGGCTATCGTTCAGCGATGAGCGTGCAGTCAAGCTTGGTCATGCATCCGATACATGCCTATGGTACAGAAGAGCAGAAAGAAAAATATCTACCAAAACTGGCAACTGGGGAATATGTCGGCTGCTTTGGTCTGACAGAGCCGGATTCGGGTTCAGATCCTTCATCAATGTCAACGCGCGCGCGCGCAGTGGCAGGCGGTTATGAGCTGACTGGTAATAAAATGTGGATTACCAATAGCCCGATTTCTGATGTATTTGTCGTTTGGGCAAAAGATGATGCGGGTGACATTCGTGGTTTTATCTTAGATAAAGGTATGAAAGGGCTGTCCGCACCGAAAATCGAAGGCAAGTTCTCATTGCGTGCATCTGTCACGGGTGAGATTGTCATGGACAAAGTGTTTGTCCCTGAAGCCAATGCTTTCCCAGATATTCGTGGTCTAAAAGGTCCGTTTGGTTGCCTAAATAAAGCCCGTTATGGTATCGCTTGGGGTTCAATGGGTGCGGCTGAATTCTGCTGGAAAGCGGCTCGTCAGTACACCCTTGACCGTAAGCAGTTTGGTCGTCCGCTAGCCGCGACACAGTTGGTACAGCTAAAACTTGCCAATATGCAAACGGAAATCACACTAGGTCTACAAGCAGCATTGCGTGTTGGCCGTTTGATGGATGAGGACAATGCGGCGCCTGAAATGATTTCACTGATTAAGCGTAATAACTGCGGCAAAGCGCTAGAGATTGCCCGTATTGCCCGTGATATGCATGGCGGCAATGGTATCTCTGATGAGTTTCATATTATTCGTCATGTGATGAATTTAGAAGCGGTCAATACTTATGAAGGTACCCATGATATTCATGCGCTCATCTTAGGTCGCGCGCAGACTGGGATTCAGGCATTTTATTAAGCGTTATTAGCTAATAAGTATTAGCTAATTTCCCGATCATTAACGTACGTTACTGTTGTGCTTCTTACGAAGCACTTGATAAGCAGTAGCGTGCGTTTTTCAGTTATTAGTCCTCATTTATATCTGGTTTAGCAGTAGTTTTAAAGAATTAGATAAATGAGGACTAGGCACTGTCTTATCATTTTTACTATTATAAAAAATACGTTATCAATAAGGGATTATTATGACTGTCACTACAACCACACAAGAGCCTGAACAAGCCAACTTTACTAAGAGTGCTACCGCTGATATTGCGACTGATGCTGTATCAAAAGGCGCATTGCATGGTATCAAGGTGCTTGATTTGTCGCGGGTATTGGCAGGTCCTTCTTGCACTCAAGTGCTCGCCGACCTTGGTGCCGATGTGATCAAGGTTGAGCGTCCACATATCGGTGATGAAACCCGTCATTGGGCACCGCCAAAATTCAGCGATGATACATCCGCTTATTACGCCACCATTAATCGCAATAAAAAATCCCTTACGGTCGATATCACCACGCCTGCTGGACAAACCATCATTAAGCAGCTCGCTGAAACAAGCGATATCGTGGTAGAAAACTTTAAAGTTGGCGGTCTGAAAAAATACGGTTTGGACTATGAGAGTTTAAAGCAAAGCAATCCACGTCTGATTTATGCCTCACTAACGGGCTTTGGGCAAACAGGTCCCGATGCTGAGCTTCCGGGCTATGACTATATTATTCAAGGTTTGTCAGGGCTAATGAGCATCACTGGACCTACTGATGGCGAACCGCATAAAGTTGGCGTGGCAGTGGTAGATTTATTTGCAGGCTTGCAGCTGACGATTGGTATTCAAGCGGCGTTAATAGCGCGCCAGCATACTGGACTGGGTCAACATGTCGATGTCGCGTTACTAGACAGTGCGTTGGCAATGCTCGCCAATGTTGGTATGAATCATTTGGCATCTGGCGAGGTGCCGCCAAGACTGGGCAATGGTCACCCTAACATCGTTCCTTATCAAGTGTTTGCCGGTGCAGGGGAGGAGCATTTCATTTTAGCCTGTGGTAATGACAGTCAATTTGCCAGACTATGCCAGATGCTATCCGTAGAGTGGCATACTGACAGTCGTTTTGCGACCAACCCTCAACGCGTTGCCCATCGTGAGCTGATTTGTGAGTGGCTCATAAACGCATTTGCCAAGCATCCACGTGCATATTGGCTTACGCGCTTGCATGAGGCTGGTATTCCTTGCGGTCCTATTCATAATGTTGCAGAAGCTTTGGCTATGCCGCAAGCACTGGCACGAGGGATGATTGTTAATTTTGCCGCGCAAGGCAGTCCGGTAAGAGCGCTTGGCAGTCCCATTAAACTCTCAGGCTCGCCTGTCACTTATCGTACACCGCCACCGCGTTTGAGCGAGCATACTGACAGCACGCTTAGCAATTTGGGCTATGACAGCGATATGATCGCCAAATTGAAAGCTGATGGGATTGTTTGATTAAACCCCTGATTGTCTTGGTCGAAGGCGGTTATTACCTGCAAAAGCTCAATGACAATTTGCAGGCATTTTTATCAGGGCTTATAGTCAGTCCTAAATAAAATAAGTACAAATATCATAAAGTGCTACTGGTATAAATTTTTCTTTCTTTAAACAAGGAAATAGCAGCGTTTAGGTTTTATTGCTAATCAATGAAACCTAAACGCTGTTCAATTTGCTTCGCCAATTCAATCAGTACAGCACTGACCTCAGCACGCTTGGACTCATATTCTGCTTGTAAAAAGCTGACTGCCATACCCGCAACCGCATTGCCTGACGCATTGCGTATGTAAGTCCCTAAGCAATACATACCATCACGCAATTGCCCATCATCCAGTGAAATACGGCTCTGCTGTATGGCAGCAATTTCATCCGCTAAAGTTTCAAAGTTGCTAACTCCGTTAGGTGTCATTGGCTCTGGAAAGATACCTTCATAAAGTGATTTGATATTATGCATGGGCAATGTTGAAAGCATAGCTTTGCCCGTGGCAGAAAATACTGCTGGTACGCGCACACCAGCACGGAAAGTAAAACCAAGCGGAGCTGGTGCTTCATGACATGCTAAAAAAACCACTTCGCCCAAATCCATTTTGGACAAGGTGACGGTGTGCTGTAACAGGATAGGATATTGCATGATAAGGTCTTTAAATAACTGCACCACCCCTTGCTGCTGCTCGTATTTACCCGCCCAATATAGCAAGTAAGACCCTAAGTGAAAGCGCCCTTCGCTATCCTTATAGATGACATGCTTGGTAAGTAAGCTTTGCAAAATATTATGCGTTGAGCTACGTGGTAGCTTTAACTCTTTTGCAATATAAGCTGCCGTTAAGGGCTGCTGGCTTGCCGTGATTAAATCCAGAATTTGAAACGTTTTGTCTAGAGCAGGAACGGCGCTGGTACTCATAAGTTGCCTATTAAAATGTCAGTTGAAAAGTAAAAATAAAAAATATGTTCGAGAACTATCAAAATAACGGTTGCAAAGAGTATCGCATCGTTCTTATAATGATGTCTCATATATGGAATATCTGTTCAGTATATTGAACAGTGCATATATTATCAATCATTATTACTGACTGCTTACGTCAATTTTTCATTGGTTTAATAGCTGTTTAAAAAGACAAGCTTATGCCAACGTTAGATAGCTTTATAAATAATAAATAAGTAATAGCGACAAACATGGAGTGTTACGATGCTAAATACGACCCTAAATCTCTCAAACCCAGATTTGATCAAACAGCAGTGTCTTATCAAAGACGGATGGCACGGTGCCAATGATGATGCCACTATTGAAGTGAGCAATCCATTCAATGGCGATGTTATCGGTACGGTGCCAAGCTTGACGACCGCTGATATCAATGATGCTGTTACTTACTCTCACGAAGCTCAAATCACTTGGGCCGCCAAAACCCCACAAGAACGCGCGCAGCTGCTGCAAAAATGGGCAGATCTTATCGATGCCAACAAAGAAGATTTGGCCATTATCATGACCGCCGAGCAGGGCAAGCCTTTGGCTGAATCACGCGGTGAGATTGGTTATGCCAATAGCTTCATCCGCTGGTTTGCAGAAGAAGGCAAGCGTGTTTATGGTGATGTTATTCCTGCAACCAACTCGCAATTACGCTATGTGGTATTAAAACAGCCGGTTGGCGTTTGTGCTGCCATCACGCCTTGGAACTTTCCAGCGGCGATGATCACGCGTAAAGCAGCTCCTGCACTGGCAGCAGGCTGTACTATCATTATCAAACCTGCGACTGAAACGCCATTTTCTGCCTTAGCACTCGGTGCATTGGCTGAGCAAGCAGGTATTCCTGCAGGCGTTATCCAAGTTGTGACCGGTAAATCATCTGTTATCGGCGATATTCTTACCGGCGATGCTCGCATTCACAAGCTATCATTCACGGGTTCTACCGAAGTCGGTCGCACCTTAATGGCGCAGTGTGCTCCAACGATTAAAAAGCTATCATTAGAGCTTGGCGGCAATGCACCGTTTATCGTTTTTGATGATGCCGATCTTGAAAAAGCTGCTGAAGGTCTAATCGCCTCTAAATACCGTAACGCCGGTCAAACCTGTGTGTGTGCCAACCGCGTTTATGTTCAAGACAGCATTAAAGATGAATTCTTAGATATCTTTATCAAAAAAGTCGCTGAGCTAAAAGTCGGTAATGGCATGGAAGAAGGGGTCAACGTTGGTCCTTTGATTAATGAAAAAGCCCTACAAAAAGTACAAGCGCTACTAAAAGATGCGCTAGATAAAGGCGCGACCCTAATTGCTGGTGGCAGTACGAACAATGCGTCAGCCCTTGCTTACAACCCAACTGTTATCACCGATATCAGCGCTGATATGGATATTGCCAGCGAAGAGATATTTGGTCCTATCGCGCCAGTCTTTACTTTCTCATCTGAAGAAGAGGTTATTCGCGCAGCCAACGACACTATCTACGGTCTAGCAGCTTATTTTTATAGCAGCGACTATGCGCGTGCTTGGCGTGTGACCGAAGGTCTTGAATATGGCATGGTTGGACATAATACGGGCATGCTCTCAACAGAAGTAGCACCATTTGGCGGCGTCAAACAGTCTGGTTTTGGTCGTGAAGGTTCAAAATACGGCATCGAAGAATATGTTGTGACCAAATACTGGTGTTCTGACGTCAGCTAAGCTTTTCAGTTTTATTTTCTATTTTAATGGTCACATATCTAATTGTCACATAGCACGAAATGGGGTTCAGTACCACGAATCCCAACTGTAATTTACTCTATAAACCGCCATCACTTCACTGGCATCTACGTAAAAAGAAAGAAAAGGACATTCTTATGACTACCAATCAATCATTACTTGCACGCCGTAAAGCGGTATTGCCAACCGGACTGGGTGTGGCTTTTCCTATCTTTGCCGAAAAAGCAAAAAACTCAGAAGTTTGGGATATTGAAGGCAATCGTTATATCGATTTCGTTGGCGGCATCTCAGTACTAAATACTGGTCACAGTCATCCAAAAATCACGCAGCGTGTGCATGAGCAGCTAGACAAATTCACCCATACTGCTGCGCAAATGATTAACTATGAATGCTATGTCGATCTTGCCGAAAAACTTTGTGAAAAAGCGCCTATCAGTGGCGACACAAAGGCATTCTTCTTGACCACTGGTGCAGAAGCGGTTGAAAACTGTATCAAAATTGCTCGTGCAAAAACCCGTCGTCCAGGCGTGATTTCTTTCGTTGGCGGTTGGCATGGCCGCACGCTTATGTGCATGAGCTTGACTGGTAAAGTATTGCCATACAAAAAGAACTTTGGTCCGATGCCAGGGCCTGTATTCCATGCATTATTCCCATGCGATGAGCTGAATGTTACTGAAGAACAAGCATTGCATAGCCTTGAGATGATTTTCCAAGCGGATATCGATCCTAGTGAAGTGGCGGCGATGATTATCGAGCCAGTACAAGGTGAGGGTGGCTTCCATCAAGTCACGCCATCATTTGCTAAGTCTTTACGCGACATCTGTGATGAGCACGGCATCGTCCTAATCTTTGATGAAGTACAGTGTGGTTTTGCGCGTACGGGTACGTTGTTTGCCTGTGAACAATTGGGCGTTGAGCCAGATCTGATGACCAGTGCTAAGAGCTTGGCAGGTGGTTATCCTATTTCTGCCGTTATTGGTCGTGCCGATATTATGGATGCCCCGCAAGTAGGTGGCTTGGGTGGTACTTATGCTGGCAACCCACTTGCTTGTGTAGCTGCTTTAGCAGTCATCGAAGTCATCGAAGAGGAAAACCTACTTGAGCGTAGTATTGAGATTGGCGACAAAATTGAGTCATTCTTAAAAGGGCTAAATCTAAGTAGTATCGGACATATTCGCCACAAAGGCGCCATGCTCGCGTTTGAGCTAATCGATAGTGCTGGCAAGCCTGACGTTGAAGCGACGACTAACCTAAAAGCGAAATCATTTGAGCAAGGTTTGTTACTAGCATCTTGCGGTATGCATGGCAATGCCATTCGTGTGATGGTGCCATTGACGGTTGAAGATGAAGTGCTACAAGAAGGTCTTGATATCATCAAAGATATTTTGACTGCCTAAGTATTTGATAGCTTAAAGGATAACAAGTGCTAAAGGTTAGGCTGTGTTTATAGTCAAATCCTAAGCAGTGTTGGTACAACGGCGCCTTGCAAGTCAAGACGCCGTTGTTGTCTCCGCTATCGAGATATTAAAAATACTATCGAGCTTCTCGGCTGAGAAGTATGGAAAGATAAACATGAGGGGCAATGCCCTGTTAAATACAAAATAGTGTCACTCTAAGTGTAATGAAAAAAGATTCACACGGATGAAGCACGGACAAGGAGCAAGTTATGTCTGAATTAAAAAAATCGTTAGGGACGCTAGATGTTATCGCCTTAGCATTTGGTGCAATGGTCGGTTGGGGCTGGGTCGTCTTGGCGGGTGGTTGGATTTTATCTGCTGGTACTTGGGGTGCTATGTTGGCATTCTTTATAGGTGGGCTGGCAGTGATACTGATTGGTGTGACTTATGCTGAGCTTGCGGCATCGATGCCCATCACTGGTGGTGAGCATACTTATACCCATCGCGCGCTGGGAGTAAATGTCTCCTTTATCTGTTCATGGAGTATTCTATTTGGTTATTTCTCTGTGGTCGCCTTTGAGGCGGTTGCCTTGCCGACAGTCGTAGAATATTTTATTCCTAATTATAATCAAGGTTATCTCTGGACCATTGCTGGCTGGGATGTTTATGCCACATGGGTAGGAGTTGGGATGCTAGGCTCCGTCATTGTAACGTGGCTAAATATACGCGGTATGGAAGTCAGTGCATGGTTCCAAAAAACTGCAGTACTAGGTATTTTATTCGTCGGAACCTTGCTATTTATTGGTGCAGTGCTTTATAACCCTGAAACCTCTACAGCAATACAATCGCCAGCCTTCATTGGTGGTGTCGGTGGCATGATGGCCGTCATTGTCATGGTGCCCTTTATGTTTGTGGGTTTTGACGTTATTCCACAAGCGGCAGAAGAGATTGATTTAACTCGTCCTAATATCGGTAAGTTTTTGATTGTCTCTATCGTCGTTGCGGTGATGTGGTATGTGGGTATCGCTTGGAGCGTGGGCACGACGTTGCCGCTTGTACAAGCAGAAAGCTCAACCTTAGCCACAGCTGATGCCATGACCAATGCTTGGCAAGGCAAATGGGCAGGTATTTTACTGGTTATCGGCGGTGTACTGGGTATTTTATCAAGCTGGAATGCGTTCTTAATTGGTGGTAGTCGTCTACTTTATGCGATGTCAAAAGCGCGCATGTTGCCAGCTTTTTTAGGTAAGTTACATCCAAAATACAATACACCTTCGAATGCGATTCTCCTCATTGGTGGTTTAGCAACGCTAGCACCTTTATTTGGTCGCAAGATGTTGGTTTGGATCGTTGATGCTGGTGGTTTTGGTATCGTCATTGCCTATACCTGTGTTGCTATTTCATTCTTGGTACTACGCTACCGCGAGCCTGATATGGTACGTCCCTTTAAGATACCAGCAGGTAAGCTTGTCGGTATGATAACGATTGCGCTTAGCTTTGGTTTATTGATGCTATATATGCCAGGTATGCCATCAGCATTGACACCTGTTGAATGGTGGATTTTCTTTGGCTGGACCGTCTTAGGTATTGTGTTATATAGCTATGCAAGGATTAAATATCCAGGTATTAGTGAATCGATTATGGCAGAAGAGCTACGTGAATTAAAAATCGTCAATCAATTATGGTTAAAAGATAATCCACCTAAGCAATAGTTTTTTCGATGGGTTATTTTTTAATGAAATTGTCCTATAAAAAAAGCCTAACATTGACTGTTAGGCTTTTTATTATTCTAAAAATCGCTCTGTCGATTAAGATTTGTCACGAATCAATTTATAGTTTAAAAATTCAGTAATGCCAAGGTTACCAAGCTCTCGACCAAAACCTGAGCGCTTCACACCGCCAAATGGGGTATTGGCTTCACTACCAGACGGGGCGTTGATCGTTACCATACCGACTTCAAGCTTATCAGCTATCTGAGCCGCCAACTCTGCATCTTGCGTTTGAATAGAAGCGCCAAGTCCAAAGGGAACATCATTGGCAATTTGAATCGCATGATCGACATCACGTGCTTTATAAATGACAGCAACTGGACCAAAAAGCTCTTGACGATAGACATCCATGGACTCATCAACGTCTGTCAGTACCGCAGGCTTAAACCAAGCGCCCGGCTTGTCTTTCACCATACCGCCTTCTACCAATACGGTTGCCCCTGCTTGAATGGCGCTGTCGAGCTGCTCTTGTAAGTTTTTTGCTGCTGCTTTAGAGGACATCGGTCCGATAAAGGTGCCATCATCAAGTGGATCAGCCAAGCTCATATCACGTACGGCATCGGTAAAGCCTTTGACGAAATCATCATAAACTGACTCAATGACGATTAGGCGTTTGGCGGCATTACAGGCTTGGCCAGTATTACCAAAACGACCAGAGATAGCGCCTTGTACCGCTTTTCCGATATCAGCGTCAGCTGCAACGATGAAGGCATCGGAGCCACCAAGCTCTAGCACGACTTTTTTGAGGGCGCCGCCTGCTACTTTAGCAACTGCTTGTCCAGCTCGTTCAGAGCCAGTTAAGGAGATACCTTGTACCCTGCTGTCTTCAATAATAGTCGCTGCTTGTTCATTGGTTGCAAACACATTGTTATAGACACCCTCTGGTAAGCCTGCGTCTTTAAAGATATCGACGATAACTTCTGCTGTCTTAGGGCATTGCGGCGCGTGTTTTAAGATAAGGGTATTGCCTGCCATAAAGTTTGGTGCGGCAAAACGTGCAACCTGATAATGCGGATAGTTCCATGGCATGATACCCAACAGGACACCGACAGGTAGCTTCTCTACAGAGGCAGACCCTGTATCGACATCAATTTTATTGGGCGCTAATAGCTGCTCTGCATTATCGGCATAGTAACGAAAGATATCAGCGACCAATCCAATCTCGCCTTTTGCTTGCGCGACAGGCTTACCCATCTCTGTTGCTACGATACGTGCAAGCTCTTCTTTACGCTCAAGATAGAGATCAGCAATTTTATGCAGTAGCTTACTACGCTCACTTAGCGATACTGTACGCCAGTCTTGATAGGCTGTGTCAGCTTGCTCAATCACTCTTTGGATATCTTGTTCAGTGGCGGTAGGGTAAGTGGCTTCTACTTCACCAGTAGCTGGGTTATTAACTTGATAATCGCTCATAGTTATGTCCTTTTTTAAAATATTATTGGGTTCAAAATCCATTTGGGTCTATATTTTTATGCGGGTGTTTTTAGTTAATGCTTTTAATTGATGATTTTGGTTGCTGCTGCGTAATACAGTGAATATTGCCGCCACCAAAAACAATCTCTTTCGTTTGTACTCCCACTACCTGATGTTGAGGAAAGACTTTTTCAAGCTGCTCGATGGCGAGTGCATCATTTATATCATCATATTGCGGTACGATGACAGCGTCATTACAAATCAAAAAGTTGGCATATGAAGCGATACAAACATCGCCTGTCAGGCGTGGTTTGGCATCATCAGATTGTTCAATATCATAATGTTCAGGCAAGGTGACAGAGTTCTTGGTACAGCACAGCTTATGGACTTTTAGATGCCTACCTTTTGCATCGGTCATATTTGAGAGCTGCTCATAGGCTTTTTGCGTTACCTCATAAAACGGATGCTTAGGGTCGTCAGTAAACAAGCAAACCACTTCACCAGGGCGCGCAAAGCAAGCGATATCGTCAATGTGACCTGTAGTCTCATCAGGATCAATACCATCATCAATCCACAGCACTTTTTGCACATTAAGATAAGTTTTTAGCTTGGCTTCAATTTGAGCTTCGGTTAGGTGCGGGTTACGTCCCGGACTGAGCAGACACATGCGCGTGGTCAGAACGGTGCCTTCACCATCGATATGAAATGCACCGCCTTCCATCACAAAGTCATCCGTTCGATAGCGTTTGATATCTAGATGGTCACATAAGCGTTCAGCCAGCTTATCATCGTCATCCCACGGCGAGTATAGTCCGTCATAGTCGCCGCCCCATGCGTTGAATGTCCAATCACAAGCGCGTAGCTCACCTTTATCATTGATTAAAAATGTCGGGACAGTATCACGCGCCCAAGCATCATTGCTGGGCATGGATATGACGTCGATATCAGCAGGTAGACTATCGCGGCATGATTGATAATCATCAGGATTGACCAGTATGCCAACTTCACAAAATCTGTTAATTGCCAGTGCAACATCAGCATAAGCTTTCTGAGCAGGAATGGCTTGCTGTCGCCAGTTATCAGCACGGTAAGGCCACACCATCCATATTTTTTGTATCGGTTCAAATTCTGCTGGCATGTAAAAGCCGTCTTGTTGTGGTGTTGAGCCCGTGATTAATCGGTTCGGTAATAATGATATATAGAGCACCTTATTTGACGACTTTTTTTAGTGATGAGTGGAAAGAGCCTAAAGCTCGAGTGGTGGTTACGCCAAAAGATTTGATAGAGCTGAGCGAGCCGAGCAGTAGAGTGTCTCTAAAGCAGGTATATAACTGTAGCACCACCAAGAATCTGGGTTTTTTGATCGAAACTTATCAGCCAAACAGCTCAACGGAAGAAAAAATTGCTCATGAAGGTGAAGAAATCGGTACCGTCATCGAAGGTAAAGTGTTGATTCGTATTGAAGAGACAACCTACTTATTAAATGAAGGTGACAGTTATGTGATCGATACGATTAAGCCGCATACTTTTATCAATCCTACTGACGGCGTGACTCGTATCATTAGTGCGCATACGCCAACGACTTACTGAACAAAAATCAGCATAAGCTTTTATACAGTGATAGGTCCATATAGTAATGTATTTTCAAAAGCGTATGATTATTGAACATACAGGATTGCCTTTTACTCACGCTATTTTCTACTAGAAAGTAGCGTTTTTTGTATATGTCTTTGAAGCAAGCCGATAAGAAGAAAGTTAATAATAGATAGGCAAGCAGTCAAATTAGAAATGACGCCAATTAAACATCGTTTGGCTCTTCTGTTACTTTAGAACTGTAAGATGTGTTGGGTTTGTCTTTGACCAACCTGACTTTATTTGCTGTTTTTTTATTAACGATGGGCTCAGAAGTCACGCCAAAGACTTTTTTGTGTCTTCTTACGGCTAAAGCATCCGCTGCCGCTTTTTCTTCTGCTAATGCCTGCTCATGCAGATTTTTATAGACGCCTATTGTCTCATCAATCATCTCACGCATGGTAAATTTGTTGGTCATCTCAGGGCGAGTCACACTTTCTAACTGATTGCGCACCGCTTTGCACAGTGCGTTGGCATTGTATTTTCTAACCAAACCTTGCGGATAGAGTGGGCGCAGAATTTCACTAAATGCCGCTTGATCCCAGCCAATGACAGGCGTACCCAAATGAATGGCTTGTAAGGCATTGATACCGATAGATTCAGGCTGATTGGCAAGTGCCATGACGACATTGGCCGCTGACAACCACTCACGCATATCATTACGTTTGCTGCCGACATAAGTGATACGATCGGCTAGTCCCAAAGTATTGCTGCGTTGACGAAAATCTTCATGGGCGACATCGCCCGCGCGATAATCATCATCCATAATAATGGCATGGATATTGGGGAACTGCTCTTGAAGATTGCCCAAGATATCAATCAGCCATTCTTGGCCATATTCCTTACCGATGATGGTTGGAAATACCAGCCATTTTTTATTCTCAAGCTCAGGGTATTCAGCAAAAGTATGACGTAGCCAATATACTGATGGATTATGACGATAAGGATAACGACGCGTATCAACACCGCGGTAGATACGTTTAATGACTCTGGGATCCAGCTCCTCACGACGCAGCCCTTTTTTTAAGTAATCAGTCACACTATCAGACACAGTAATAATGGTGTGAACATCAAGCAAGGCTTGTGAGTATTTATTGATGGGATAGAAGCCATACATGGTCGATACCAGTTTTGGTCGACGTTTTACCCGTGCACGGCGCAGCGCTAAATGCAGTACCCATGCTGGTGTCCGCGAATGCACATGGATGATATCAGGGTCATATTTTTCAATCAGACGGCGTAGTGGCGCGACCTGTAACAAGGACAGCCAAGATTTTTTATTCATATATAACTGGTGATAATGGTTGCCATCACGCTTTAGGCGTCTGACCAAGTCGTTGTCTTCATTAGCACTAGAGATAATGATTGAGGTATGCTCGTTTTTGACCAAAGCACGCCCAAGATGAAAAATACCGCGCTCGGATTCATCATGCTTCAAAGACGACAGTAAACGCATAACTTTCATAATGGCGTGGGTCACTATTAGAAGATATCAAGCTGCTATTGTCAGTGAAAAGTGCTGAAAACTCAACCACCAAGATAAAAAGATAGCATGGGACAATGACTATTATTTGTCGTCAATAAATATAGGTAATATAAATGACAGTAATCAAATATTTAGCGCTGTTTTTTGAGGTGCTGCGCATTTGGCAGGACTTGCTTTTCACTCAAGTATTTCCAATAGCGCTGCGGTAAGTATTGCTTGTGCAAACGTGGATTTTTACGCTCTTTGATATTGACGTTGGTAAAATAACCTTGCCAAAAACGCTGATAACGTTGCTCATCTTCGCTATGAATGCTGGCAGGATTACGTAGTACTGCCTCATCAAGCTCAGTAATGGTTTGCAGGGCTGCGGGGCGCTTGGGCGTGCTTTGGCTTTTGTCATAATAAATGCCATAGCCACGAGCCAAATCATAAATTGCCCAATGCTGATCTTGATAACGCTGACGAAAATGCTCCCCAATCAAAGGCAAGACATTAAAATCCGGCTCAACACGGGCAAAGTAAATGTCTTCAACTGTATGCTCAAAGCGTACAAAGGCTTCCATGCGGTGTTTTTCACGACCGACAGACTTGACCGTTTGCACGAGCTCTAAAACATTGAGATTACCCAAATCATCCATGATATGGCGACTTGGGTAGTTAATAGCGTATTTCACCACTTGAAACAATGTGCTACCAATATTGTCTTTTTCTGACAAAAAACCCCAAAGTAAATTGCGCATACCTGAGCGACCTAGGAGTTGATTCAATTTCGTAAGTACTCGTTCGGCATGGTTGGCATTGGTCTCTACACTAATGGCGTGAGCGAGTAATGACGGCACATAATAGTCCTGCGCAATAAGCTGTAGCGATGTATCGTCCTGTAAGTGATTGGAATAGACGTAAAATACTGCACTGAGCCACCCCTCAAAACTTGGCTCATAAAGTACAATACTGGGCGTCAATTGACCCAGCTGGTAATTTTGGTTTTTGACAAGTTCTGACAGTAATTGCGACATTATTTGTCCTAAGATAACTTCATAATAGTAGCTAAATTATCAATAATTTTGATATTTAAAACAAAGCCAACTGCCCACTGCGTTGATCTTTAAATTTCGTCTGCGTTTGCGCCAGAACATATTGACGAAAGTTATTACGGGTTAAGTGTGCGAGATGCTCGTTTTTACCAGTAGTTGCAATGAAGTATTTGGCACGATTGACCGCCGCGCCCATTTTCTTCAAGTGATAAAGTGTCAGCTGATTGAACTTGCGGGCTTTGACTATTTTCTTAGCCGTTTTTGTACCGATACCGGGAATACGTACAATCATCTCATAACTTGCTGTTTGGATATTGACCGGAAAATGCTCACGGTGGCGGATTGCCCATGCTAACTTTGGGTCGCAGTCCAAATCTAAAAATGGCGAGTCCGGTTCAACGATTTCGTGCGCACCAAAACCATAAAAACGCATCAGCCAATCCGCTTGATAGAGACGGTTTTCGCGTATCATTGGCACAGGCGTACCGATAGCTGGCAGGCGACTGTCAGATAGCATTGGCACATAGCCAGAATAGTAAACTCGCTTTAAATCATATTGTTTATAAAAATGACTCGATAGCTGAATCACTTGCAAGTCGGTCTCGTTACTTGCGCCAACAATCATCTGGCTAGTCTGACCTGCAGGCACAAATTTCGGCGCTTTTTTATGCGTTTTACGGCTCTCACGAATAGTAATAATTTCTTCTTTTACCGTCTCCATCGGTGCTTTTAATTGTTCGTGAGATTTTTCTGGTGCCAGTAACGCCAATCCTGATTTAGTCGGAATTTCGATATTGACGCTTAAACGGTCAGCATATAATCCAGCTTCTAATAATAATTCTTTTGAAGCTCCGGGAATGGTCTTTAGATGAATATAACCATTAAAACGCTCACGGGTACGTAATATCTTAGCCACCTCAACCAGTCGCTCCATCGTATAATCGCCACTTTTAAAGATACCTGAGCTAAGAAACAGTCCTTCGATATAATTACGGCGGTAAAACTGCATGGTTAAATCAACGACTTCTTCAACACTAAAAGCAGCGCGCGGGGTGTCATTGCTTTTGCGCGAGGTGCAATAAGCGCAATCGTATATGCAATGATTGGTCAGCAGGATTTTCAGCAGGCTAACGCAGCGACCATCTTCGGTATAGCTGTGACAAATACCGGTTGCTGAGGCATCGCCAAGGCCACCGCCTTGGTTTTTCCGCGTACCAGCGGAGGATGAGCAAGAGACATCATACTTAGCAGCGTCCGCTAAAATATTGAGCTTACCTTGTAGTCGTTCATAATTGATGGTTGCCATAAGCGGTATTTACCATGTCAGTAATGAAAGACTATTTTAGCAAAATTGGTGTTAAGTCATTGTATTTATGAGTAAAATAGCAATGATAGACGACAACTGTTGTCGCCTATTCTGAGCTGCACTATACGATTACAAAAGCGATTAAATTTGAAGCAATATAGTTAGTGAAAAGTAATATCGATACATTGAGTACTGCTAGTATTAATTTTTTTTGCTTGCTGTGCCTACACAACAGAGGCTGCAGAAAATTATACTAGCAGTACCGTAACGTTTTTAAGGTGTTTTGACTATGGTTTATGAATAGCCACAAAAAAGGCCTTGCCGGCTAGAGACTTAGCAAACAAGACCTTTTATTAGTTATAGTATTTCTTAAGTTGTAATACTATAACTTCACTGCCGTATTTATTGAACTTTAGCGCGTATCACGACAGTCTGTGCAGCTTTAGGACTAAGATTTACTAAGTTCCATTTAAGACCTGAGTAATTTTCTTTTACCACTACTGTATTGCCAACTTGTTGGATAGTTTGATAGCTATCGCCACCAGTGGTCGCAAGCGTTGGTAGTGGACTGTTTAATGACACCATTCTGACGCCATTTGGCAAAGAAACCATGGCATTGATATCAGTCACTGGTTGTGCTGTGGTATTGGTATAAACGGTATGATACTCAATCACATCACCAGGCGCGATATGGTTGGCAGGTACTGCAACTTCACGTCCATCGCTATTTTTAAGGATTTTCATAACTTTGGTTTGCGCGTTGACCACATCAGGCGTACTAAAGGTTGGTTTGAGCTGCAAGGCTTCTATAGAAGTAATTGTTGTCACAGGGGTAGTGATCACCGGTGCATTGATTACTGACGTATTTATGACTGGCAGCTGAGTTGCTGTGGTTACAGGCAGTATTTGAGTCGTCGGTAATACTTGAGTGACAGTACTGGTTGGCACTGCGATGACATTAACACGACTGCTTTGATTGGTTATTTGGTTGGTCACCGGTACGCTAGTGACAGTCGCACTACCTTGAGTGACGACAGTATTACTAACACCATTACTGGCTACTTGGCGAACCACGTAGCGCGGTACATTGGTAACCTGCGTCACAGCAAACGGCATGCCATCTTGCATACCAATGCTATTAGGCGTAGCAGTAATGACAGCTGTTTTGCCATCAGAATACTGCTCGACCACGGTGGTACTACCGCCTGTAGAAGGTAGAACGGTCACTTCAGTGGCGGCATTGGCAGCAGACATAGCCATAACAGTGCCTACCAACAGTGCGGATACTGCCGTGAATGTAGCTGTTTTTTGCATCACAACGAATGAGCGATTAATAGTGGTGGTCATAATAAAGTCCTTTAAAATGATAATAAGTAACACAAAAATAGAGAACACTTAAAGAAGAAAGCCCAGATAAGAAAACCCCCGTTAATTGACGCTGCAGGGGAGGTCAAATAACGGGGGCAGCATTACTGATAATAGTAGTAAATAGCCAGACGATAAAAGCTATCTGTCAAACCGTCCTATCAAACTATTGATTTATCCGTGATTATTTTAATTAGTTGCTAAGCATACACTTAGCAATCTCAACTCAACAATTATGCGCTAAAACGAGTTAGGTAGAAAAGCAGCGTTGTGTAACTGCTATCCTATAAACGATGACTTTTTGTGTGGTTTACTTTATCTGATTTCTTAAGAAAATTACTATTTGATTCACTACAAAAGACAACTATATTAATCGTAGATGACTTTCATAATTTCGTATTCAACCACACCCTTTGGGGTTTCAATACGCGCTTCATCGCCCTCAGATTTACCAATCAAACCACGCGCAATCGGTGAGTTAACAGAGATTTTACCGGCTTTGAAATCCGCTTCGTCGTCACCAACAATTTTGTACTGCTTTTCTTCTTCAGTGTCCATGTTTTCAATAACGACGCTGACACCGAATATCACACGGCCATCTTTTGGTAACGTCGTAGGATCAATCACTTGTGCACCGCCAAGTTTGGCTTCGATATCACGGATACGAGCTTCACAAAATCCCTGCTGTTCACGCGCTGCATGATATTCAGCATTTTCTTTCAAATCACCGTGTTCGCGCGCTTCAGCGATAGAGGCGGTGATGCGAGGACGGTCAATACTTTTTAACTGTTTTAATTCGGCTTCTAAAGCCGCATGTCCTTGCGGAGTCATGGGATAACGTTGCATGTTTTTTCCTTAAACCAATAACACGGGCACCATCTCCTACTCTTAGTGAATAGTGAGATGGTGTCAGAGTTGTTGCAATGGGTATAAAATAAAAAAAGAATGATGATGCAGACAGCGTAACCAGTCAGGTCGCTATCATTCATTGATATCAATTCAATAATCTGGGTGTTTAAGCTTACGTAATAAAAAGCATAGTCGCAGTTTAGCCACTATGCTTTTTAGGTCTATCATTTAAATTTTATTTCAAGCATGGTCTACAGTATTAAACGCTACACTATGCTCAAATAAGCTCCTAGGCAAGCCTAACGGTTATGCTTAATCTACTGAAATTATTCAGCCAAGTCAATAGAGCTATACAATAGACTTTGCTTGCTCATGTAAATCTTGCAATTTATACACCTCAAAAGGTAGGTCAATCGCATAAGATTTACAAACGGCATCTGCTGCGCCCAAAGTCGTGACGTAGAACACTTTGCCTTGTAGCGCGCTACGACGGATAGAGAATGAATCCTCTTGTGCCTGCTTACCTTCAGTCGTGTTAATAATAATATCGATTTTGCCGTTTTTCAAGGCATCAACGATATGTGGGCGACCTTCGGTGACTTTGTTAATTTGCTTGCATTCAATACCATTGTCGCTTAGTACTTTTTGCGTACCAGTAGTCGCTACAATGTTAAAGCCAAAGTCAGTCAGTTGACGTGCGATAGGGGCAATTTGCGCTTTATCGCTATCACGTACCGAGATAAAGACTGTTTTGGTTTCGCCTTCAGTTGGTAAACCTGGCAGACGCTCGTTACTACCGATAACCGCTTTGTAGAATGCTTCGCCAAAGGTTTTACCAACGCCCATCACTTCGCCAGTCGATTTCATCTCAGGGCTCAAGATTGGGTCAACACCAGGGAATTTAGCAAACGGGAATACCGCTTCTTTTACTGCAAAAAATGCAGGGACGATTTCTGTAGTAAAGCCTTGGTCTTTTAGCGAGGTGCCAGCCATACAGCGCGCGGCGATTTGCGCTAATGACGTACCGATACATTTAGAGACAAACGGCACCGTGCGCGCTGCACGAGGATTGACTTCTAAAATATAAACGGTTTCACCTTTTACCGCAAACTGGACGTTCATCAAACCGATAACACCAAGCTCTTTAGCCATGGCGACGGTTTGTGCGCGCATCACATCGCACAGCTCATCAGACAATGAGTAAGGCGGCAATGAACAGGCTGAGTCACCAGAGTGTACGCCAGCTTGTTCGATATGTTGCATAATACCGCCAATCACGACGTCTGTACCGTCGCTAACACAGTCGACATCGACTTCAATCGCATCATCTAAGAAACGATCTAATAATACCGGCGCTTCATTTGATGCTTGTACGGCCGTGCGTAGATAATGTCTGAGCTCATCTTCGTTATAGACGATTTCCATCGCGCGACCACCCAATACATAGGATGGGCGTACCACCAATGGATAGCCAACGTCTTTTGCTTTGACCAAACCGTCTTCTAAGCTCGTCGCCAAGGCATTGGTTGGCTGCACAAGGTTCAATTGCTGAATCATATGCTGGAAGCGTTCGCGGTCTTCTGCGCGGTCAATCGCATCAGGGCTGGTACCGATGATTTTGACACCAGCGGCTTCAAGGGCGCGGGCTAGTTTTAATGGCGTTTGACCACCGAACTGTACAATCACGCCATCAGGATTTTCAATACGGACAATCTCTAGCACGTCTTCTAAGGTAATTGGTTCAAAATAGAGACGGTCAGAGGTGTCATAATCGGTTGAAACGGTTTCAGGGTTACAGTTGACCATGATGGTCTCATAGCCGTCTTCGCGCATGGCAAGGGCGGCGTGTACACAGCAATAGTCAAACTCAATACCTTGACCGATACGGTTAGGACCGCCGCCAATAACCATAATTTTTTTGTTATTCGTTGGATTGGCTTCACATTCGCTATCGTATGTTGAGTACATATAAGCAGTGCTGGTGGCAAACTCTGCCGCACAAGTATCAACGCGCTTATAAACGGGATAGACGTTTAAGTCCCAACGCTTTTTACGTAGCTGCTTTTGTGAGACGCCAAGCAACTTCGCCAAACGCAAATCTGATAGACCTTTACGTTTAAAGCTACGTAAGTTCTTTTCAGTTAAACCACCAAAGCCTAGCGCTTTAACTTGAGCTTCGGTTTTAACGATATCTTCGATTTGCACCAAGAACCATGGGTCAATTTTGGTCAAGTTAAAGACCTCATCGACGCTCATACCAATACGGAAAGCATCGGCAATATAATAGATGCGTTCAGGCGTTGGAATGGTCAAACGATTGGTAATCTCGCTACGGGCTTTTTCAGTGCTAAGCTTACCGTCTTTTATCGCTGCAAAATCGATTTGCTCATCAAAGCCATCATTGCCGGTTTCCATGCCGCGTAATGCTTTTTGCATCGACTCTTGGAAGTTACGCCCAATCGCCATGACTTCACCAACCGATTTCATTTGGGTTGATAATACGCTGTCCGCTTGGGGGAATTTTTCAAAGTTAAAGCGTGGAATCTTAGTGACGACATAATCAAGCGCAGGCTCAAAGCTGGCTGGAGTTTTACCGCCCGTGATGTCATTTTGCAATTCATCTAGGGTATAGCCAATTGCTAATTTTGCCGCAATTTTTGCAATCGGGAAGCCCGTGGCTTTTGAGGCCAATGCTGATGAACGTGATACGCGTGGGTTCATCTCGATGACGACCATACGACCCGTTTCAGGGTTGATACCGAATTGCACGTTTGAGCCGCCCGTTTCCACACCAATCTCACGCAGTACTGCTAATGAAGCATTACGCATGATTTGATATTCTTTGTCCGTCAAGGTTTGTGCTGGCGCAACCGTGATCGAGTCGCCGGTATGTACGCCCATTGGGTCAAAGTTTTCAATGGCACAAATGATGATGCAGTTGTCGTTTTTGTCACGAACCACTTCCATCTCATATTCTTTCCAACCGATAAGTGACTCATCGATAAGCAATTGATGGTTTGGTGATAAGTCAAAGCCGCGCTCGCAGATTTCAATAAACTCATCGCGGTTATAGGCGATACCACCGCCTGAACCACCCATCGTAAATGAAGGGCGAATGATACACGGATAGCCCATTTTTTCTTGGGTCGCAAACGCTTCTTCCATGGTTTCGGCAGTTTCAGCGCGTGGGCACTCAAGGCCGATGCGCTTCATGGCTTTATCGAACAAGTTGCGGTCTTCTGCCATCTCTATTGAATCTTTGGTTGCCCCAATCAATTCGCAGTTATATTTGGTTAATACGCCGTGCTTGTCTAACTCTAAGGCACAGTTTAGAGCGGTCTGACCACCCATGGTTGGCAAGATAGCGTCAGGGCGTTCTTTGGCAATGATTTGCTCAACCGTCTGCCAAGTAATCGGCTCGATATAGGTCGCATCCGCCATGGTTGGGTCAGTCATAATAGTCGCAGGGTTTGAGTTGACCAAGATGACGCGGTAGCCTTCTTCTTTTAGCGCTTTACACGCCTGCGCGCCTGAGTAGTCAAACTCACATGCTTGGCCGATGACGATAGGGCCTGCGCCAATGATAAGAATGCTTTTTATGTCGGTACGTTTTGGCATAGTTAGGGCTACCTTCGTTTGAGTGATATTTTGAGTAATCTGCATTTTAACGATATGTTCAATAACGCTTATCGTGTTTGGCATGGTGTAGCTTGAATCACCATCTGTGCTTCAAGCTTTATACTTATTATTTATGGCTAGGGATTAAGCTTTCGCTGCTGCCATCATATCGGCAAATTTATCGAACAGTGGCGCAGCATCATGCGGGCCAGGGCTGGCTTCTGGGTGACCTTGGAAACTAAAGACTGGCTTATTGGTCAGCTCAATCCCTTGGTTGGTACCGTCAAATAATGAGCGATGGGTCGATTTAACATTGGCAGGCAGCGTGTCTTCATCAACCGCAAAACCATGATTTTGACTGGTAATCATAACCGTGCCAGTTGCCAAGTCTTGTACCGGGTGGTTGGCACCATGATGACCGGTTTTCATTTTAATGGTTTTTGCACCGCTCGCAAGACCAATCAGTTGATGACCTAAGCAGATACCAAAGGTTGGAATCTTCGTTTCTTCAATAATATGACGTACCGCATCGATAGCATAATCACAGGCAGCAGGGTCACCAGGACCATTTGATAAGAAGATACCATCTGGATTCATCGCGAGGACATCTGCGATAGGCGTTTGTGCTGGCACGACAGTGACATGACAACCGCGGTCAACGAGCATACGTAGGATATTGGTTTTGCTACCAAAGTCATAGGCGACAACGTTGTATTTTGCTTCGACGTGCGTGCCCAAATGCTTAAAGAAGCCGCCTGTACCGCTATCATGGCTACCAGCTACATCGCGGTTAAGTAGGGTGTCTGATAAATCCCAGCTACCAGCGGTCCATTCAAATGTCGTCGGTGTACAGCATTCTTTTGCCAAGTCCATGCCTTCGATACCAGCAAATTCTTGCGCCAGTTTGATGGCTTGCTGTTCATCTTCGCTGCTAATTGTTGTACCGTTAGAAGCGGTCATGATACAACCGTTTTGCGCGCCTTTATCACGTAGCAGGCGGGTCAATTGACGGGTATCAATATCAGCAATGGCGACGGTATTATGGCTCTGTAAATAATCACTCAATGACTCTGAGTTGCGGAAGTTTGATGTCACCATGGTTGCATCACGGATGATAAGACCTTCAGCCCATACTTGATGGCCATTACCAGACTCGACATCTTCAGCGTTGGTGCCGGTATTGCCAATGTGCGGATAGGTAAGCGTGACCAGTTGGCGCGCGTAACTTGGGTCGGTTAGAATTTCTTGGTACCCTGTCATGGCTGTATTAAATACCACCTCACCGACACGATGACCAAGACTACCGATACTCAAACCGCGAAAAATCGTACCGTCTGCTAGTGCCAAAATTGCTTGTATTTCTGCCGATGAATTCAAGGGTTGCCTCCGCTGTTATTAGTGAGTGCTGTGCTGTTTTTTGGTTAAAATAAAGCGCTGCTTTTTTGATTATTGCTATTTAACTGCGGCTAAATAACCATAATAAAAGAGACAGCGCCAAAATTTTTCCACAAAAAAGCGAGAAGACATCATAGATGAAAAGGTACAGGATTCACTAGGTGGTGAATAAGTAACTTACATCATGTCCGCTCGCTTTGGCACAGATTTTGCGCATTATACTAGAGTTTTGCACTAAGGGCCAGCATCTTAAGCTGATGCTTGACTAATAAATTTAAGATGTTTCTTATTTAACCTTCAATCATGAGCAGCCATAGTAGATTTGGCTATAGGTAGTGACTAGGAGGTGATATAAATAGGTATGAAGACTAGAATTTATTGATCAAAAGTTATAATGTACTGATAAGCCATAATAATCTGGCGATAAGTTGGTGGCGATATGCAGCTGGTCATCTTGATAGCTTTTCGTCAGATACATACTGCTCGCCATACCTAAGGCAGCGCCTGCCAATACATCGACAGCATCATGCTCATCAGCTTCAATGCGGCTATAAGCCACAAAACCTGCGCCAATATAGGCAGGAACACTATATTTTAGTCCATAGCGTTTATGAATAAAGCTGGCTCCCTGAAAGGCTCTTGAGGTATGACCAGATGGATAAGAATCATCATCGCTGCCATCTGGGCGCTCTTTACTAATCACAGATTTTAGGGCATAAGTGGCTGCAACATTGGTTGCAAATGAATAATAAAATTGCTCTCGTCCCTCTTTATCATCCATATAATAAGTGCTACCGTAAGCAACGGCTGGTATAGCGAAAGATAGAATGTCACCCGCCTTGTCGATATTATCGCTACTACTGGCGTGAGCTGGCATAGCGACAAGCAAGCTGCTCGATAATAAAAAACTACTGGGTAATAAAATGATAGCGGAAGCGTTTTTGCTGATCATTGCGGCAATCCTAAAGAGGGTTTATAGGGCAGATGAAGGAAAACCGCATTATACTACAAATGCTTGCTCCTAAATTCAGCGCTCACATATTTACAGGTCAGTTTTATAGCCGATATCTGTCTCAACTACATTTATTAATAATAACAACTGAATAAAACCTATCAAGGATAGAGTATGATTTATCAATATTTAGACAAAGTGCCTACATTCGCTGTACCCTTTAATGGTTGGGTTGCAGACTCAGCACGCGTGATAGGCGACGTGTATTTGGGTCATCAGTCAAGCGTCTGGTTTGGCGCGGTGATTCGTGGCGACAATGAACGCATCCAGATCGGTGACTATACTAACGTGCAAGAAAACAGTGTTATTCATACTGATGCTGGTATCGAGGTAAAAATCGGTAATCATGTCACCATTGGTCATTTAGCGATGCTGCATGGCTGCGAAGTCGGGGATAATAGCTTGATTGGGATTGGTGCTGTCATTTTGAATAATGCCAAAATCGGCAAAAACTGTATTATCGGTGCCAAAGCCTTGGTCACCGAAGGCAAAGAGATACCAGATAATTCTCTCGTTGTGGGCGCGCCTGCAACAGTGGTCAAAACCTTGACTGATGAACAGGCAGTCATGATGAAACTGTCAGCGTTACATTATAGCGATCGTTGTCAGAAGTTTAAAACGGGTCTTAGAGAGATTGAGCAACCAGAATAAATTGCTAATGAACAATCACTAATCAACAGTTACTAACGACCGATTACTATTAATTATTATCAATTGTCATTAATGAGTATTGTATTATGAGCACGCCAAGCATTGTCAGCCAGACTGTCTCACGCACCTTAGCACTATTTGATTTAGACCATACTTTGCTCGATGTCGATAGCGACTACTTATGGGGCGAATATATCGTCAAGCATAATCTTGTCGACGAAGCCGAGTATCGCACTGCCAACCAGAAATTTTATAATGATTATATCGAAGGTACGCTTGATGCGACGGAATATAATGAATTTGTGGCACAGTTTTTAAGCAGCTTACCAATGGATAGGTTGCATGAGTTGCGCGAAGACTATATAAAAAGTGAGATTGAGCCGCACATCCGCCCAAAAGCAATGGAAGTCCTGTGTCAGCATGTTGAAGCAGGTCACGATGTGGTGATTATTTCGGCGACCAATGACTTTGTCGTTTCGGCGATTGCTAAGCGTTTTGGGATTGAAGACGGCAATGTGCTCTCAACGCCTCTTGAAATAAAAGATGAGCGCTATACGGGTAAACTGACCGATAAGCCAAACTTTAAAGAAGGTAAAATTTATCATTTGGATAAATGGATTGGCAAACAGCAACTGACAGGTATTAATTTTGACAAGACTTATGCGTATTCAGACTCCAAAAATGATATTCCTTTACTAGAGTGGGCAGATGTGGCGATTTGTGTATCACCTGATGATGCGCTACATGCCCATGCGTTGGCACACCGCTGGGCGGTTGAGGATTGGTCAATTTAAAAGATGAAAATAGCGGCTAAAATTAGCCAAACATTTCACCTGAATCTCATTTAAAATAGCGCTATCGTATCTTTTAAAATATATAGGAACCTTTATGGAAATCAATCCGTATCAAGAACGTATTAAAGACTTATCTGAGCGTGGGCAGGACTTGCGGAGGTATCTTTGACTTCGATGGTAAGCAAGAACGCTTAGAAGAAGTCAATTTAGAGTTAGAAAATCCCGAGCTATGGAATGATCCAGAGCGTGCGACCAAAATTAATAAAGAAAAAAGTCATCTTGATGGGGTCATCGATGTCGTCGTTTCGCTTGAGAGCACATTAGAAGATGCGTCTGCGATGCTAGAGCTGGCGGTAGAAGCAGAAGATGAGTCGTTGCTTGCTGACGTGCAATCCGAGCTGGATAATGCTGAAAAACGCGTTGCTGATTTAGAGTTTCGCCGGATGTTTAGCGGTGAGATGGACCCAAATAATTGCTACTTGGACATCCAGTCAGGTAGTGGGGGTACAGAGGCGCAAGATTGGGCAGAAATGCTACTGCGTATGTATACGCGCTGGGCGGAAGCGCATGGTTTTAAAGTTGAAGTGATTGAAGTATCATCAGGTAGCGTCGCTGGTATCAAGTCGGCAACCATTGAGATTAAAGGTGACTATGCCTTTGGTTGGTTACGTACCGAAATCGGCGTCCATCGCTTAGTGCGTAAGTCACCATTTGATAGTAATAACGGTCGTCATACTTCATTTGCTGCAGTCTTTGTATCACCTGAAATTGATGATAATATCGAGATTGATATCAATCCAGCAGATTTGCGTATCGATACCTATCGCTCATCTGGCGCAGGTGGTCAGCATGTGAACACGACCGATTCTGCGGTACGTATCACCCACGAGCCAAGTGGCGTGGTGGTCACTTGTCAGAACGAGCGTAGCCAACATGGTAATAAAGCGACGGCGATGAAAATGTTGCGTGCCAAACTTTATGAGCTTGAGATGCAAAAACGAATGGAATCTCAGCAAGCAGTCGAGGACGGTAAGTCAGACGTCGGTTGGGGCAGTCAAATTCGCTCTTATGTGCTTGATGATTCACGTATCAAAGACTTGCGTACTGGCGTTGAAACTTTTAACACTGGTGCGGTACTCGATGGCGATCTCGATCAATTTATCGAAGCGAGCCTAAAAGCTGGACTGTAAAAATAGAGTATAAAGACAGATTTAAAATATCAATCAACACTTAATTAAGGAAAATTATGCCAAGCGTTAATAATTATTTTGAAAACAAAGTGACTTCTATCGCCTTTCAAACCGCAACTAAGCCTGCTACTGTCGGTGTAATGGAAATTGGTGAATACGAATTTGGCACCAGCGAATTTGAAACCATGTCAGTCGTTAGCGGTGCCTTGACGGTCAAGCTGCCAGAGAGTGATGAGTGGCAAACCTTTAATGCAGGTGAGCAATTTACCATTGATGCCAACCAAAAGTTTCAAGTAAAAGTGGAAGTTGAGTCTGCTTATTTATGTACTTACGGTAAATAGCCATTTCCCATATGAGTACAGTCGTCAAAAAAACGCCAAGCATCAACTTGGCGTTTTTTTGACGACTGTACTTTATTCTCCGACTAATTTCAAAAAATAAAACAAGCTAATACAATCTATAAGTTCTTACGGTATTGCACCATATCTGTTTGAGTGGCGATTGTGTCATAGAGTTTGCGCGCTGTGGTGTTTCCCTCTTGGGTTGTCCAATAAACGCGGTTGCAGTTTTGCTGGCGGGCAAACTCATAAACCTGTTCAATCAATGCACGTCCTACGCCTTGCCCTCGCACAGATTGATTCACATATAAATCCTCTAAGTAGCAACATTCAGTGCTATTCCAAGTATTAGGGTGTAGCACCACATGAGTGATACCGACTAACTTATCCTCTAACCAAGCCCCAAAACTATAAATCGGCACATTACTATCGAGCAAACTGTGCCACGTTGCATTCGTCGTTTCTAATGGCAAGCTGCTCTCATAAAACGTCAGATAGCTTTGCCATAGGCTTAACCAAGCATCGTAATCACTTTGAGATAATGGCATTATTTTTAAAGAGCCATTAGTTGGGTTTATAGGAGTGGCGTTTGTCATGTTGGCGGTGCCTTCAGTAAATGTATCTTAAATTATGTCGTAACGCTCAAAATCTACAAGCCATTTATCGCCTTTATTTTACACAGGATTACACATTGTCCATGGCAAATACACAGCAAAGATAAGGGCAGTTGATTATGCTAAAACAACGATATTATCAGATGAGTATTTTTTATGGCGAAGTCAAATCAACCAATCAATACGCAAGACATACGCCATGATTATGAGCACTTGGCGAGCCTCGCGAACTTGCGATATGTCAGCGATACCGATCCAGGATACGGGCGTCGGCGTTCGGGACGTGGCTTTACTTATCTAGATGCCACAGGCAAAACAGTTAAAGATAAAGCCTTGCGTCAGCGCTTTGATGCCTTAGTGATACCGCCGATGTGGTCGGAGGTTTGGATATGCCATGATGACAAAGGGCATTTACAGTCGACAGGACGTGATGACAAAGCCCGTAAGCAGTATCTATATCATTCAGAGTGGGATCGGGTACGTGACCAAGCCAAGTTTAATGCCATGATAGGTTTTGCTGAAGCGTTGCCCAATCTGCGTGCGCAAGTTGAAAAAGATTTAGAAGCCAAACCCTTATCACGTGACAATGTGTTGGCAGCAGTGGTCAAATTACTTGAGACCACCTTGATTCGTATCGGTAATAGTCGTTACGCCAAGCTCAATAAAAGTTATGGTTTAAGCACGTTACGCAGTAAACATGTCAGCGAAACGGATACTGGACTGGCATTTGACTTTGTCGGTAAAAGCGCTAAAGAGCATCATATAGAATTGCAAGATGAGCGTTTGATTGACATCATCCAAGCGTGCTCTGAGCTGCCCGGTTATCAAGTATTCAAATACTTAGATGAAGAGGGCAATAAGCAAGTCGTTGATAGCGCTGATATCAATGATTATCTGCGTACGCACACCTGTGGTAATGAGTGTGAAAGTTATAGCGGCAATTTATACAGTGCAAAAGACTTTCGTACTTGGATGGCAAGTGTATTGGCAGCAAGCTACCTTTATGATGAGCTGCAAACCAAATCTGGTAAATTGATTTTAGCCAGTGCGCTCGATAGTAAAGAGCGTCAGCAACTGGTGACTGATATGGTAAAAAGCGTCGCCGATGAGCTCGGCAATACCCCAACGGTCTGCCGATCCTCTTATATCAATCCTATTATTATCCAGCAGTTTTTAGCGGGGGAGTTTTTTGAGCCTTATAAACAAGCGCGCCGTGGACGTACCAAACGGCATCAAAGCTGTGAAGAGAAGGCGTTACTTGGGTTTTTGAGCGCGCTACAGTAAACCATTACTAAGTAACCGTCTTTAGAGAATAATAAAAATGATACGTTATGTATTGAAATAAGTATAAAAATACGTTACTAATAGAGCATGTGCCATTTAAGATGTTTAAATGGTTGATCAAATATAGCTGTTTTACGATTTATTCTATTATTTCTAACTCTCTGATTTTGTCAGTGATTCTCGATTGCTAAAGGATTAGCTTATGAATACCTCTCCTTCAAGTACTACCTCTTTAAACACCCCTTCAAATCATATTGTAAATACCTCACAGGCGCTAACGAGTTATAGTGACTATTATAATAATTTTGATATGAACGCATTACTGACAGAGATATTTGGTGAAAATGTAGATGATCGTTTAAACGCCTATATGGCGTGCTGTGGACGTCATGTACGTGACGGTCGCGGTGATAATATTGCGCTAGTTCATGAAGATACGGCTGGCAATGTCACGCGTATGAGCTTTGCTGAGCTTGATAAAGCAAGTGCACAGGTTGCCAGTTTACTACTTTCTTATGGCGTGCAAGCGGGTGACCAAGTGGCAACTATGCTACCGCGTACCCCTGAGTTACTCACCATTGTATTAGCCACTTGGCGGATTGGCGCAGTCTATCAACCGCTGTTTACCGCCTTTGGTTATGATTCGATTAAGTATCGAATGGACAAAGCTAATACTAAAGTTGTTTTTACCAATCAAGACAATCGTGGCAAGTTTGACGACTTGGCGAAGCAAACCAAAATGGTGTTGGTTGGTAGCAAAGTAGATGCGCAAAGCTGGGGTGATGATAACTATGCTGACAAGATATCAAAGCAGCCACAAACTATAGAACCAGTGTTACTAAATACCGATGCACCATTTTTACAGATGTTTACCTCGGGTACGGTGGGTAAGTCAAAAGGCGTTAGTGTGCCACTAAGCGCACTTTCGGCTTTTTATCTGTACATGCGTTATGCGATTGACTTGCGAGCGGATGATAACTACTGGAATATGGCAGATCCAGGCTGGGCGTATGGGTTATATTACGCGATTACTGGACCTCTATTGATGGGTGTCACCACCTATTTTAATGAAGCGGGCTTTGACGCTGCTAATACCCGCGACTTTATGGTACGCCATAAAATTAGCAATTTAGCGTCCTCGCCAACTGCATTTCGTATGATGAAATCGAGTGGCGTGTTTGAAGCTGCTCACAATGACAATAGTAATGATAATGAGGCTAAACTATCACTGCGCTGTGCCAATTCAGCAGGCGAAACCTTAAATACCGAAGTGGTCAACTGGGTTGAGACCTACTTAAGCTGCAAGGTTTGTGATCAGTACGGACAGACAGAAACGGGTATGACCTGCTGTGAGCATCATGCGTTAGCACATGAATGTCCAGTTGGCTCGATGGGCATGGCGCTACCGGGGCACACATTGGTAGTGTTAGATGATGATATGAATATATTGCCTGATGGCGAGCAAGGACAGCTTGCCGTAGTGGTCAGCCAATCGTCCGCGTTTTATTTCCGCGGCTATAGCTGGAATGAAAAAGATGCCTTCGCTGATGACTATTATTTAACAGGTGACGTGGTTGAGCGTCATAGTGATGGCAGCTATTGGTTTTCAGGGCGTGATGACGACATTATCATTACAGCAGGTTACCGCGTTGGACCAACCGATGTTGAAAACACCGTGCTGGAGCATGAGGCAGTCGCAGAGTCAGCGGCAGTTGGGGTGCCAGACGAAGTGCGTGGTCATACCATTAAGTCTTATGTGGTACTAAAAGAAGGTATCGAAGGCACAGACGAGATTGCTAAAGAGATTCAAGACTTGGTACGCAGGCGTCTATCAACTCATGCTTATCCACGTGAGGTTGAGTTTGTGAAAGAGTTGCCAAAAACCCCAAGTGGTAAAATTCAGCGCTTTTTGCTGCGCAGTTTATCTGCGGCTTAATAAAGCAATGCACTCATATCGTCAGGTTAAGATAAAAATCGATGACTGATAAAAATAACAGCAAAAATATTAATTAAAGGAAAAATTATGCAAATTGAACAACACAGCTTTTTGGTCACGGGCGGTGCGTCAGGTCTGGGTGAGTCGGTAGTGCGTGCTATCGTGGCTCAAGGCGGCAAGGTTGTCATCGCTGATCTTAATGAGTCGATGGGGCAAGCACTGGTTGATGAATTGGGTGACCATGCTCGTTTTGTACGCTGTGATGTGACCAGTGGCGATGAGGTACAAGCGGCTGTGGATATGGCTGAAAGCGACTTTGGTGGTCTGCAGGGGTCGATTAATTGTGCTGGTATCGCTGTCGTACAGAAGCTCTTAGACCGTGAAAACAATCCGGCAGATCTCGATGCTTTTAGTCGCGGCGTCAATATTAATCTTGTTGGTTCCTTTAATGTCGCGCGTTTGGTCGCAGCGAGTATTGCAAAGCGTGTAGCGAATGCCAATAACGCAGACAGCTCCGTAGAGAAGAACGCTGATAATGGCGTCATTATTAATACGGCTTCTATCGCGGCTTTTGATGGGCAAGTCGGACAAGGGAGTTATGCTTCATCTAAAGCTGGCGTCGTTGGTATGATGTTGCCGCTCGCACGTGAGCTGACTCGTCATGGTATCCGTGTCATGACTATCGCGCCTGGGGTATTTGCAACGCCTATGATGCAAAGTTTGCCTGAAAAGGCGCGCGAGCAACTAGAGGCTGCGGTACCGTATCCTAAGCGCTTGGGTAATCCTAATGAGTTTGCCAAATTGGTCATGCACATCATTGATAATGCCTATCTCAATGGCGAAGTGATTCGTTTGGATGGCGCGATTCGTATGGTGTAATAGAATTCTAAGAATTTAATGTCGCATTTTTAAGTCTCATTCGTACAACTCGCACAACGCTTGGCATGGTTTTTTGTTATAGTTGATCCACTTTTAAAAGAGTACGGAACTACTGAGGTTCATTATTCGCAGCCTCTGTCTGCGTAGGCACAGCAAGCAAGAAAAATTAACCCCAGTAGTGATTGATAATATTTGTATTTCTTTGATTAAGGACTGACTATATCTTATAGATAATAATTTTATTTATTAATAATAAGAAGCAATACCATGCCATTTTTTCGTGCAGATTTTAGTCAGTATCTTGTTTGGTTAGTAAGTGCAATAAGTCTTAGCCTTGTGCCTCTCATGAGTACCAATGCCGCGCCAAACATACAAAATACTTCAAAATCTACCCCCTCTATTCCTGATACTGCCATTATCGACAAAGTTTTCGTTGATAAATCAGCGCGTGTTCTACAATTATTAAGTGGTGACACTGTTATCAAGTCTTATCATATAGCGCTTGGTGGCAATCCTATTGGTCACAAGCAGCAGCAGGGTGATAAGCGTACCCCATCAGGTTCTTATACACTCGATTATAAGAATGAAAAATCCAAATTTTATCGCTCTATTCACGTAAGTTATCCTAATGCGGTTGATAAGGCACATGCTAAGAAGATGGGCGTCAATCCGGGCGGTGATATTATGATTCATGGTCAAAAGAACGATTCTAGACATCTGGCGTCGGTCAATCAATTACGCGATTGGACCGAGGGCTGTATCGCCGTCACTGATGAAGAGATAGATGAAATCATGGCGATTGTCAAGGTCGGTACCGCTATTGAAATCGTAGAATGAAAATCTTAAATAATCGGTATCTACAGGCGTATTTTTTCTAAAATAAAATTCATTATGTATTAAATGTTAGCACGATTTAGTGACTTGATTTCAAGCAATTAATATCATTGCTATTAATAAGGTTTTAGTGCTAAGTAGGTTGAAATTCCTCTCTATATACCGCATATATAAAGGCAGACGAAGGCAAGTAAACAGCATAAGTTTGCTGCCTGATGATATATAAATGATAAAAGGATACGACTATGAGATTTGAGAAATTTACCCAAAAACTGCAATCTGCCATTCAAGAAGCACAAAGTTTGGCGTTAGGGCGTGACCATACCGGAATAGACCCTGTGCATCTGCTTGCGGTATTGCTACAAGATGAGTCTAACTTGTCCATTTGCCAACAAGCGGGCGCGTCTATCCCTGCGCTAAAAAATGGCGTGGCAAAGGCGCTCGACAATCAAGCAACGATTAGTGAGCCAACAGGAGACGTTAATTTAAACCCAAATTCAGTCAAAATTCTGAACTTGGCAGACCGCCAAGCACAAAAAGAAGGTGATGATTTTATCGCCACCGAATGGGTAATGTTGGCACTGGCTGAACAAGGCGATACCAAAAAGATATTTGAAAGTGCGGGCGTTACAGCGAGTAAATTAAAAACAGTCATTGAGCAATTGCGAGGTGATGATACCGTGAATAATCAAAATGCTGAAGATCAGCGTGATGCGCTGAATAAATATACCATTAACTTAACTGAGCAGGCGGAACTTGGTAAGCTTGACCCTGTGATTGGTCGCGATGAAGAGATTCGTCGTACCATTCAAGTACTCTCGCGTCGTACCAAAAATAACCCAGTACTGATTGGTGAGCCAGGTGTTGGTAAAACGGCTATCATTGAAGGTTTGGCACAAAAAATCATCAATGGTGACGTACCAGAAGGACTACGCCGCAAAGAAGTGTTGTCGTTAGATTTGGGCTCATTGATTGCGGGTGCAAAATTCCGTGGTGAGTTCGAAGAGCGACTTAAAGCGGTACTTAGCGACTTATCGAAGCAAGAAGGTAACGTCATTTTATTCATCGATGAGTTACATACCCTAGTCGGTGCGGGTAAGGCGGATGGCGCGATGGACGCTGGTAATATGCTCAAACCAGCGCTTGCTCGTGGTGAGCTGCACTGCGTCGGTGCGACGACTTTAGATGAATATCGTAAGTATATTGAAAAAGATGCGGCACTTGAGCGTCGTTTCCAAAAAGTATTGGTCGATGAGCCAACGGTCGAAGACACCATTGCGATATTGCGTGGTCTCAAAGAGCGCTATGAGCTTCATCATGGGGTCGATATTCAAGACAGCGCAATTATTGCAGCTGCGCGGATGAGCCATCGTTATATTACCGATCGCAAGCTGCCAGATAAAGCGATTGATTTGATTGATGAAGCGGCAAGTCGTTTACGTATGGAGATGGACAGCAAGCCTGAAGCCTTAGGTAAGCTTGATAGTCGCTTGATTCAGTTGAAAATGCAGCGCGAAGTGCTCAAAAATGAAGAAGACGCTGGTGCGCAAGCCGAGCGTAAAGTGCTTGATGCACAAATTGAAGAGCTAGAAAAAGAGTACGCTGACCTTAATGAGATTTGGCAAGCAGAAAAAGCCTTGGTCAAAGGCAGTCAGCAGCTAAAAGACGAGCTGGATAAAGCGCGTATCGCCTATGACAAAGCCAGTCGTGAAGGTGATTACGAGACCATGAGTAAGCTGCAGTATGAAACGATTCCGCAGCTTGAGCGCCGCATTACTGAGTCTGACTTGGCAGAACAAAAAGAGCAGACAGGCGAAGGTAGTGGTGTAAAACTGCTACGTAACAAAGTCACGGATAATGAAATTGCCGAAGTCGTAGCGGCAGCGACTGGTATTCCAGTCAGTAAAATGATGCAAGGCGAGCGTGACAAGATGATAGCGATGGAAGAAAAGCTCCATGAACGTGTCATCGGTCAAGATGAAGCAGTCGAAGCGGTAGCCAATGCGGTACGTCGTAGTCGTGCTGGCTTGTCGGATCCGAATCGCCCTTCCGGTTCGTTCTTGTTCTTAGGACCTACGGGTGTCGGTAAGACTGAGCTGACCAAATCGTTGGCGAACTTCTTGTTCGATAGTGAGGATGCTATTGTACGTATCGATATGAGTGAGTATATGGAGAAGCACAGTGTCAGCCGCTTGGTTGGTGCGCCTCCAGGCTATGTCGGTTATGAAGAAGGTGGTGCCTTGACTGAAGCGGTACGCCGTAAACCTTATAGTGTGATTTTGTTTGATGAAGTTGAAAAAGCGCATCCTGATGTGTTCAATATCTTGCTACAAGTGTTGGATGATGGTCGCTTGACCGATTCACAAGGTCGTGTCGTTGATTTCAAGAATACTGTGATTATTATGACCAGTAACTTAGGCTCGCATAAAATCCAAGAAATGGTCGGCGAGAGCTACGAGGATATCAAAGCAGAAGTGATGGATTCAGTTGGGCAGCATTTCCGTCCAGAGTTTGTCAACCGTATCGATGAGATCGTGGTATTCCATCCACTAGGTATGTCGCAGATGGCAGGTATTGCTGCGATTCAGTTAAACCGCTTGCGTCAGCGTTTATATGAGCGTGAGTTAGACATCGAGTTATCAGCAGAAGCGATGAATAAGCTGGTTGCGGTTGGTTATGATCCTGTTTATGGCGCGCGTCCACTCAAGCGTGCCATTCAGCAAGAGATTGAAAACCCATTGTCATTGAAGCTGCTGGCGGGTGACTTTGTTGCTGGTGATATCATCAAAGTCGATATCGGCGTGGATGATAAGCTGACATTTGATAAGCTTAGAATGAGCTAATCGTTCATTTTAGCCCTTGATCCGAAAATAAGCCCCTTATTTGCCCATTTTTTATACAGGCAAGTAAGGGGTTTTTACTTTGTGCGCCATCATTATTTTTACTCTTGCCATACTTAGATTATGTTATAAATAATCTAAGCTCTAATTATAGAAATATAAAATTTATGGAGATAAAAGAATGATAATAATAAATAGGCAGTATATGAGTAAACCATTAACGTTACCGATAATTATCACAGCATTACTGTTTAGTACTTCTGCTTGTTCCAATCAATCTGCAACTGATACCAATGCCGATTTGGCAGAATATCAAGAAGTTGAAACTTCAGTAGCAGATATTGCAAGTACGGACAAACCTGCCTTTACCACAAAAGCCGCTGCCACCTTTGATGAGCCATGGGCAATGACTGCATTACCTATCGTTAGTAATAAACCATCAAAACTGCTTGTCACACAAAAGACAGGCGAATTATTCATTGTTGATACGGCAAAAGGTACTAAGACAGAAATCGCTAGCGTGCCTAAAGTCGCTTACGGGGGACAAGGCGGTCTTGGCGATATTATCCTTGCGCCAGATTTTGCTACCTCTAATAATATATATCTTAGCTACGTAGAGGCAGGCAAAGGGGTTGATAATAATAAATTTGGTGCAAAAGTCATCAAAGCCAAGCTGTCAGGTTTGGATACTGATAAGCCAAGTTTGCAGAAGATGGTCCCAATTTGGCAGCAGACGCCAAAGGTAGATGGGCAAGGGCATTACAGCCACCGTTTATTATTTTCACCTGATGGGCAATATTTATATATCAGCTCGGGCGAACGTCAAGAAAAAACTCCTGCTCAAGACATGACTGTCAATTTGGGCAAAATAATACGGTTAAATACTGACGGCTCGATGCCAATGGACAATCCATTTGTGAATAATAATGACATCGCTGCTCAATTTTGGAGCATAGGACATCGTAATGTACTCGGGATGGCATTCGATAGTAAAGGGCAGTTGTGGGCGCATGAAATGGGGCCACGAGGTGGCGATGAATTTAATTTGATTGAGAAAGGTAAGAATTACGGCTGGCCAATCGTATCTAATGGTCGCAATTATTCTGGTGTGGATATTCCTGATCACAGTACGCGTCCTGAGCTTGAAGCACCCAAAATCACATGGACACCAGTCATATCCCCTTCATCAATCAGTATGTATTCGACTGGTACACATGCTGATTTTCCTGCTTGGCAAGGCAATGCGCTGATCAGTGGTTTATCCTCCAAAGCACTGATAGTCGTTAATTTCGATGAAAATAATGGTGCGACTGAGCGCTATCGCTATGATATGGGCGAGCGTATTCGTAGTGTACTGGTTGTAGATGGGCAGGTTTGGGCGCTAGAAGACGGCAACGATGGTGATTTGTTGCAGTTGTTACCGCAGTAGCAATTGATTTCTACTATCCTTTTTACTTAAGAAAGACTAAACGCTCCTAACGAAGTTGATAAGCGAATAAATATAGGGGTTACTTGCTAAGTTTCTGAGGTTTTACGGTATTGTGGTTTGCGTGACCAGAGAGTTTTGATTCATGTCTATCAATGAGAAAAGCGTAAATACTTAATTAAATTTGATAGTTGGCAGCTATCTTGTTAAGGTTACCTTCCTAAAAACTAAGGCTAACAAACAAATGGATCATGTAAAAGTTGGCAGGTTAGGCCCTTTTCCACGGGTGAGTAAACCTGTATTTATTACTTCAGCGTTACTTATCGTTGGATTTATCATCTTCGGTGCTTTCTTTACCGAGACCGCTGGCGCGCTATTTAGCTTTTTGCAGGACTTTATCACCGATAAGTTCGGCTGGATGTTTATTATATTAATGAACGTGGCACTGGTTTTTTGTATTTATCTAGCGGCAAGTCGTTACGGCGACATACGTTTAGGTCAACAAACAGAGAAACCGCAGTACAGTCTGTTTTCTTGGATTGGCATGTTGTTCTCTGCTGGTATCGGTATTGGACTGGTCTATTGGGGAACAGCTGAGCCCCTATACCACTTTATGGCACCGCCATTAGGTGAAGCTGTAACGGTAGAAGCTGCCAAGCAAGCTATGAGCATCTCATTCCTGCATTGGGGATTACATGCTTGGGCAATTTATACCATAGTGGCATTAGCACTGGCTTATTTTCACTTTCGCCGTGGACTGCCGCTATCTATCCGTTCGACGTTATACCCGCTAATAGGCGAGAAGATATATGGTCGCTGGGGTCATACAGTTGATATCCTAGCCGTATTCGGGACGATGTTTGGTGTGGTAACTTCCTTAGGTCTAGGGGTTATGCAGATCAATTCAGGTCTTGAAAACTTATTTGGTATACCAAATTCTTTAACCGTACAGTTTATTATTATTGCTTTTGTGACTGCATTGGCATGTGGCTCATTGATGCTCGGTCTTGATAAAGGTATCAAGCGCTTAAGTGATATCAATATGGGTTTTACAGGTGTGCTCTTAGCCTTTATGGTCATTTTAGGGCCAACCTTATTCATTTTTGATAGTTTTATAGAAAACATCGGTAATTACATTGTTGCTATGGTGCCGTTATCAACATGGGGCGAAGCTTATAGTAATACCGATTGGCAGAGTGGTTGGACGATCTTCTACTGGGCATGGTGGGTAAGTTGGGCACCATTTGTAGGCGTATTTATTGCTCGTATCAGTCGTGGTCGTACTATCCGTGAGTTTGTATTGGGTGTGCTGTTGATTCCGATGGTAATTTTGTTCTTCTGGTTCACCGCTTTTGGTGGTGTCGCTATCCATATGGAGCTTTTAGCGACGCTTGATCCAGCTATGGCCAGTCCAGGATTGGTAGAAGCGGTGCAAGCAGATTCGGGTAGCGCTATTTTTAAATTGGTTGAGTACTATCCATTTGCAAAACCAATTACTTTTCTTATCGTGATTATGATTGTCTTATGGTTCGTGACCTCATCGGATTCAGCAAGTTTCGTGATCGACATGTTGACGGCTGGTGGCGATACCAACCCACCCAAGATCCAACGTTTATTCTGGGCGTTGATGGAAGGTTTGATTGCCGCTATATTGTTAGCGGCAGGCGGACTAGGCGCATTGCAAGCCGCTGCTATTGTGGCTGGACTGCCATTTGCTTTGGTGATATTTGTCATGATGTATGCGTTACTTCGTGGCTTAAGTCGAGATCGATTGATACTGTATCGAGCTCAACAGCACTTTATTACTGAAGAATCTGCAGATCATAATTCAGCCAATGAGTTTGCAGATGAGCATTTGTTGAAAGGCCCACCTAAAATTGTAAAGGGTGATTAGTCAACACGATGCTGTTTAATAGTCATGAATTAGGGCTTAGATAAGCAAGCTGTGATTAAGCGAAGAAAAATCAAAAGTGCGCTGACAGTTGCTTTATTCAATGATTGGCAGCTCACTATATCTGTTTATTATTTATTAAAAGACGATAAAATACTTGTAATATCAAATCCTAAGATGCATGGTTATCTTAGGATTTTTTTATTTGTTGACCAATAGCAAGGTTATAAAGTGTCTGATTCGATTTGATAGTTGTGTAATATCTTGTTAAGGTGAGCCCCTTCAAAAACTGAGACGACTAAATGGATCATGTAAAAGTTGGCCGCTTGGGCCCTTTTCCACGGGTAAGTAAACCTGTGTTCTTAACTTCAGCACTATTGATTTTGGCATTTATTATATTTGGTGCTTTTTTTAATGAGCAAGCTGAACTGGTATTTGGTCACGCTAAAGCATTCGTGTCTTTGCGCTTTGGCTGGTTCTTTATTGTGGTGGTCAACTTAACGCTGGTGATGAGTATTTACATGATATTCAGTCGCTATGGCGATATCAGACTTGGTCATCAGAATGAGAAGCCTGAGTATAATATAGTCTCTTGGATCGGTATGCTGTTTTCAGCTGGCATCGGTATTGGACTGCTCTATTGGGGCACCGCTGAACCCTTGTATCATTTTATGGCGCCGCCATTAGGAGAGCCCGAGACAATCGCCGCCGCCAAGCAAGCAATGAATATCTCGTTCCTACATTATGGCCTACATGTATGGGCACTATACGGCATGGTTGCTTTGTCATTGGCGTATTTTCACTACCGAGTGGGCTTACCACTAGCAATCCGCTCGACACTTTATCCTATATTGGGTAAGAAAATCTATGGCGGTTGGGGTCATACGGTCGATACGCTAGCAGTGTTTGGGACGATGTTTGGGGTAGTGACAACGTTAGGTCTTGGGGTGTTACAGATTAACTCAGGTCTTGAGACGTTATTTGGTATTCCCAATAATATTACAGTGCAAATTATGTTGATTGCCTTTATCACTATGCTGGCAGGACTGTCTCTATTTATGGGACTCGATAAAGGGATTAAGCGCTTAAGCGATACCAATATATTATTTACTGTGATATTACTCAGTTTTGTGATTATTTTAGGACCGACTCAGTTTATCTTTAATAGTTTTGTAGAAAATATCGGTAATTATTTACATGAGATTGTACCATTAGGTCTTTGGACAGAATCTTATAACGGTGAAGAAAATTGGCAAGCCTCATGGACAATTTTCTATTGGGCATGGTGGATAAGTTGGTCGCCTTTTGTTGGGGTGTTCGTGGCTCGTATCTCTCGTGGTCGTACGATTCGTGAATTCATATTGGGAGTGTTGTTGATTCCTATTACCATATTGTTCTTATGGTTTACCGCTTTTGGTGGTTCAGCCGTTAATATGGAGCTAATGGCGGCGGCGGACCCCAATATTATCAGTCCTGGCTTGATCGAGGCGGTCCAAGCAGATACTGGCAGTGCCATCTTTAAGTTGATGGAGTCTTATCCGCTAACATCGGCTGTGAACTTGCTCATCGTGGTAATGATTGTTCTTTGGTTTGTCACGTCATCGGATTCAGCCAGTTTCGTCATTGACATGTTGACCTCAGGTGGCGATGCTAATCCACCGAAAATTCAGCGCTTATTTTGGGCGGGTACCGAAGGTGTCATCGCAGCGGTACTATTGGCAGCAGGTGGCTTGAGTGCGCTACAAGCGGCTTCCATTGTATCAGGCTTTCCTTTTGCGATAGTGATAGTCGTAATGATGTATTCGCTACTACGTGGCTTAAGTCGTGACCGTTTGATACTGTATCGCAATCAGCAATGGTTTGTCACCGAAGAGTCAGCAGAGCATAATTCAGCCAATGAATTTCGTGATGAAGACTTGCTAACAGGTCCACCTGATATTGAAAAGCCTGAAGGTTAAAGGTCTTGGACAATATCTAAAAAGTAATATAGCTATAAAATTGAATAAAAAAGCCCCAACTTATAATAAAGCTGGGGCTTTTTTATTCAATTTTATAGCTATAGTCAATCCACTGTAAATAAAACACAGTGCTACAGGGATAAGTTTTGCGTCGCCTCTGTCTGCGCAGGCACAGCAAGCAAGAAAATTATACCAGTAGCGCGTTATAATATTTGTACTTATTTTATTTAGGACTGACTATATTATGATGAAAAGTATTTGATTAGAGTTACCAGAGGTAAGATGTAAACTACACACATTGTCCTTTTACATAACCGACTGCAGAGGTAGTACCACATGCTGAACAGGCGTTGCCCGCAGTACGATAACTGACACCTGATTGGTTTTTGACAGTGACACAGACAGGATCATACTGTGCGGTACACATGGTTTGCTCAGGATTAAAAGGCGGGCATTTATTGAAAGGATTGTTAATTGAGCCTTGATTGCTGCTAGCACTGTGGTCTTTGTTGTTTTCAGTGCTATGAATAGGCGGCTCAGAATGGGTGCTGATTGGAAGATTATTACAACCAGATAATGTGATGGCTACTGAGAGCCCTAGTATTGACAGCCACGGTTTAGATAAATGATTCATAATGATGTTTCCTTATAAATAGCGCTCGATAACTTCCTGTTATCAACAGTCAACGACAACCATATCAGAAATAGAATGATACAAATGGATAGTAACTTATTTAGGGAAAGTCATCCACCACATCATATGATAAGTACAAAATAAAATCGAGAAAATTATACATACATATATATATAGTTAGGGAAAAGTAATATCGATACATCAAGTACTGCTGATATTAATTTTTCTTGCTTGCTGTGCCTACGCAGACAGAGACTGCAAAAAATTTATACCAGCAGCACTGTAGCGTTTTTGAGATATTTTAACTATAGCTATACTACTGCTATGTATTTTGCTCAATGCGTGAGAAAAGCCGCAAAAACTTCATAGCAATAGCATTGTTGGCTTTAATAATAGCTTTCTATCATTTACAAGCAAATAAAAATCCCAAACTTAATAGTAAGCTTAGGGTTTTTTATTTGCTCAAAGATAATTTCTGCCACTAAAGATGCTCAGATAAATATCTTTAACCAAGCATAACTGTTTTATTTAGCAGGCTTATCATCTTGATTAAGCTGAATATATTTATCAAAGTTCTGCGCATAATCAGTCAAGTTGTCGCTCAGCATTTGGCGATATTGTTTGGTATAAAATTCGACAATATCATCCTTTTCTTTGGCAAAATCATCGCCCTTTACAAAGCCGATCGAGGCGACCGATGCGCTATAACGTGCTGCGGCATAAAGCAGTGACGCACCTACTTGACCTGAGTGCGCATCAGGACCTAATTGACTGTTTGCTACACCAATAATGGCATCAGCACGTTGATAAAACGATTGCATTTCAGGGGTGATTTCAAGACTTGCATCAATCTCATTGTTTTGAGCATTCTCTTGAGACATAAACGACTCCTAATAATGGTAGGTAAATTTAAATGTATCACAGCAGTCTAATAACTGGATAAGATAATAGGTACAAAAAGGGTTTTAGCAAAAATTTTATAAGCCAGCATCCGCTTTTAAAATCTCAGCTTTGTCAGTTTTTTCCCACGTAAAGGCGGTTTCAGAACCTTGGCGACCAAAATGTCCAAAACTGGCGGTTTGCTGATACATCGGCTGCAATAAATTCAGCATACGAGTGATACCATACGGACGTAGGTCAAAATGCGTACGAATCAAGCTAATGATTTCATCGTTGCTAATTTTGTTAGTACCAAAAGTATTAATCGAAATAGAAGTCGGTTCAGCAACGCCAATGGCATAGCTTACTTGTACTTCACAGCGATCGGCAATACCAGCAGCGACGATGTTTTTAGCCACATAACGCACCGCATAAGCCGCACTGCGATCGACTTTTGAGGGATCTTTACCACTAAATGCGCCGCCACCGTGACGCGCCATACCGCCATAAGTATCAACAATAATCTTACGACCGGTCAGTCCTGCATCACCAACAGGACCACCGATGACGAATTTGCCAGTCGGGTTGATATGATAACGTGTACCAGCATGTAATAGCTCTGCTGGGAGTACTTGTTTGATAATTGACTCCATGATCGCTTCTTGTAAATCGGCTTGCGAGATACTTGGATCATGCTGCGTAGATAAGACGACCGCGTCAATAGCAACAGGTTTATTGCCATCATATTTAAGCGTGACTTGTGCTTTGGCATCCGGACGTAACCAAGGTAGTTCGCCTGCGCGGCGCAACTCCGACTGACGCTCCATCAAGCGATGAGCATACTCGATAGGGGCGGGCATCAATACTTCAGTTTCATTGCTAGCATAACCAAACATCAAACCTTGGTCACCAGCGCCTTGTTCTTCTGGGTCAGCGCGGTCAACACCTTGGGCAATCTCAGGCGATTGTTTACCAAGCATATTAATAACCGCACATGTTTCGCCATCAAAACCCAAGTCTGAATGATGATAACCAATGCCATTAACCGTATCACGCACGATACGCTCAACGTCGATATTTGCCGTAGTGGTTATTTCACCTGCCAATACGACAGCGCCAGTTTTGACTAGGGTCTCACATGCCACGCGTGCATGTAAATCTTGCCGTAAGATCGCATCAAGGATAGCGTCTGAGATTTGATCAGCCATTTTGTCAGGATGACCTTCGCTCACAGATTCTGAGGTAAATAAGTTGTATTCGCGCATAATAGGATCGCTTAATTGAATCAATAAAGATAGGAAAAAGCATAACGTCTGGGCGCTGCTTTAATTGGTATTGGCCAAACAATGTATTGCTTGGTGTTTAATTGGTACTACTTAATTCACTTATTCATAAATGCATGTGTTATATAAATTTACATAAGGCACAGATTTCTATAAATCATATGGGGTCAGGCTAAGAGAGCGATAGCTTTGCGTTGTACTATATCGAATTATTAACTGACAACGTGCTTGAAGCTGTCGCCAATCATACGTCTATCACCTGATTATCAGCAGGATCAAAAATATGACGTACTTGCCTAAAAATACGCTTATTCTAACTCGAAACGCAATAAAACTCTAGTGAGCTGCACTCGTTCTATTATAAGTAATGCTCAATCATGACATTATTATAATTTAGCATAAGTATATTGATCGATAGGCTTTGCGATCATTATCATCTGCTCACATTACAACTCTAAAAATACTGCTTTATCTTTAAACATACATTCGTCATAAACAGGACAAGCGCCGCATTTTGGGGTACGAGCCTGACAAGTATAGCGCCCGTGCAAAATAAGATAATGATGAGCATCAACGATAAAGTCATCGGGGATACGTTCGACCAGTTTCTTCTCAACGATTAAGACGTTTTTGCCAGTGGCAAGTCCCGTACGATTACCCACTCGAAAGATATGGGTATCGACCGCCATCGTCGGCTGTCCAAAGGCTGTATTTAGAACTACATTCGCCGTCTTCCGCCCGACGCCCGCTAGAGACTCTAAGTCTTTACGGTTGTCAGGGACGGTGCTATTAAATTTCTCAATCAAGTCACGGCAAGTTTTGATGACGTTTTTGGCTTTGGCATTAAACAAGCCGATATTCTTAATATAGGATTTCAAACCTTCTTCGCCTAAAGCGAGTATTGCCTCAGGCGTATTCGCCACCGGATAGAGCTGATTGGTGGCAATATTGACGCTGACATCAGTCGCCTGTGCTGATAATATGACTGCGATAAGCAGCTCAAAGTTACTCTTATAATTGAGCTCAGTCACTGGCTCATCAATCGTCGCCGCCAATTTCTCAAAAAATGGACGCACATCACGGTTGGGCATGCGCCTCGATGGCGGAGTATCAGCTGTTTTATGTTTGACGGTTTTACTCATGGTATTTTTACCATTATTTTGTTTGTTGGTTATTCAAAGTAGATATTGGCTATTAAAGTTGTGCAAGCTCAGCTTTTAATTCATTCAATTCTGCTTGTTTGCTTTCATTGGAACGTACGCTAAGCTGCTTTTCTAACTTTTTAATTTTACTGCGCAGCTTTGCCGCTGCAATAGTGTTTTTTGCTTGAGCTTCACTGATATTTAACGACTGACTGGCGGCATTATTCAGTTTTGCCTCCACCATGCTGACCACGGGTCTACTATTGCTGCTATCCGCAAGTTGCTTGCTGACACGATTTAAATGGGTATGATAACGCTGTCTCAAATTCTCTTGCTCAAGGGTGCGCTCAGGTGTTGAAAGCGTGCGCTCAACTGTGACCAAATCGATGCAGTCAACAGGGCAGGGCGCTATACATAATTCACAGCCCGTGCATAAATCCGTAAAAATAGTATGCATATGCTTGCCAGTACCAACGATGGCATCAACAGGGCAAGCGGGAATACATTTGGTACAGCCAATGCAATCATCTTCACGAATAACGGCGCGCACTTCAACAGGCCGCTGCGAAGTACTATCTAGTGGCCATTTTGAAGATTCAGCGCTTAGTGTTGGCATATCAGCATTGATAATCTGCGCGATAGTATCCGTCACTGGCTGACCACCCGGTACACACTTATTATGTGGCTCACCATCCATCACGATAGCAACTGCATAAGGTAAGCAACCATCAGCATGGTCGCATAGACCGCACTGTGTTTGCGGTAGGCTGCCATCAATGCGCGCAATTTTTTCCTGAACATCAGCAGGCAATGTTTCTATCTTTAGCGAATCGAATAAGATTGGCAGATTGGTTAAACGGATATGATTGCTGTTTTTATTCATGGTGCTTTGCATTTAATGTAAAACCTTTATATCAGTGCTAGATGCTGATATTAAAATAAATAGGATAATAGTAATATGGATGAAGGCTGAATGAGGCGTTGATATGATAGATTAAAGCAAAATACCTTGCTCATTGGCAATTTGCGCAATCAGCTCATAAGCAATGCTACCCTTAAAGGGTATTTTTGGCAGCTTTGATAGATCGAAAAAATCTGCATGTGATAGCTCATCTTCTTGTATAACGATATCGCCATCTGCATAAGATGCTCGAAAGCCCAACATCAAATTAGACGGAAACGGCCATGGTTGACTGTTCACATAGCGAATATCGGACAAGCTAAGACCCACTTCTTCTGCCACTTCGCGTACCACAGCATGCTCTAGACTTTCACCTACTTCTACAAAGCCTGCAATCAAACCGTATAGTAACGGTTGGGTCGACTGTAATAAATGAGAGGCTGTTTTTTGCTGACCGTAACGATGATGATGAGCCAATAAAATTTGCATTTCACCCGTTTGCGGGTTGGGTCGAGTAATGGCGGTAATGACACAGGGCTGTACACGCGGATACTGACGCAATCGACAAACGTCACAAACCATAGCACGCTCACCGCATTTGGCAGCTACAGTGCGTGCCGCGCATCGACTACAAAACCGTGTATCTGCTTGCCAACGAAGTAATTGTATGGCTTGGCTAAGCTGAGCAGCTAATGCTATGTGCAGGTGCGTGATAAGCTGTCGATAAGGTATAAAAGTGTTAATACTGTTCTCTACATTGCTAATAACGCTGCTATCCAAGTCACTACTTGTTAATTCATCACTGTCTAAAATACTGGGCAAGGCGATATTATGTGCTATTGCATAATCATAAGTGATAGCGCGGCTTGCTTGTACAGTGACAGCATTAGCGTTATCAGTATCATCTACATCACTCGGCAGCCAGCTATTGGGCGCTACGCTATCAAACAATGTAACCTGTCCTAATTGATAAGCTTGCTCACTACTGACATCAGAGTGTGCTAGCTCAACCTGTAAAGGCCACCAGCCATTAGGCGTTTGACGACATAAGATCGTTTCATCAGATAGGACAAAGGCGAAGATCATCATATAGGTTTCCAAACGGTCAAAGACAAGCTCATATCAGCTTGTCTTTGTATAAAAATTTACATAAACGATTAAGCGGCAAGCAATTGGCTTAAGCTATGCTGCCCAACATCCAATGCTTGTTTGCTGACAGGGCGATTGTTCTCGAAACCGTCTAGATGATGGTCAACTGCCATGATAACATCAGCAATATAAGATAAGGTGCCATCATCGATACGATTACCACTATTGATACGTTGCTGTAAATAATTTGCCAATTGACTGAGCATACTGGCAGGCGTTGGCAATTGCAAGAAGCGTACCGCACCGCTTACTTGACGCAGCATTTCAGGGGTATTTTGAATATTAAGAATATCGCGCTCAGGCTCCGCAAGGTAGTCATTGATTGCTTGTTCAGCACTGGCAATTGCCGTACGACTCTCTTCTATCAAGGTATCATAAGCGGTATTCAACTGATGTAGTGAGATATGAGGATTGTTCAACGGCAGATAAATTGCACCTGGAGTATGCATCTCAGCCATGGCGATGGTCGCGTTTTCTGCATGCATGAGTGCCAATAATAAATGATCAAAATCTTCTGGAGTAGGCGAGCGCCATGTGCTGACGGCTTCTGACGCTTTAATCAGGCTATTGGCGGCATTAGATAGACCAAGAAGATGCAACGCAGAGCTTAAAGTAGTGAGTTCTTCAATAATTTGCGAGGTCTGCATATCGACTGGATTGATTGAGTCGCCACGGGCATAGCTGTCGACATTTTCTTTAATAGTATTGATTTGAGTCTGGATAATGATATTCAAAGTATCCGTCAGCTCACGGTTTGGACCAAACAAGAAGCGCTCCATCTGCTGGCGCTGTGGATCTTCTAAACGGTTGGCGGCGTATTGATCGCGCAGTATTTTTGCCGCTTCAGTATCACGTTGTCCGGCAAAACTGACCAAATCAGCAAAACGCGTATCCATGACAGGCAAATAGCTTTGGAATTGCTGCTCAACATAAATAAGCGTGTGCTTTTGACTGACATTAAGCGGCAGGATGGCTGCAATATCAGTGACCGCAGCGGACGCTGCTTGCCAAAATAGACTGCTGGTATTTTTCGCTATCAACGCACAGGCAGCTGACATAGCATCCAATTTTTGCTGATCAGCTTGATTGATGTTGCCATCCCGATTGATCAAAGTAACACCAAGCCCACTACGATAAGCATAGGTCAGTAGCTCTTGATCAAGGTTGAGCTCATTTAGCGGCTGAAAATTCTTTTCAGGATTGGCGATAATGACGCTACTATTACCAAAAGCAGAAAAATAATCAGCAGCAATAGGCGCTATTTGGCTATGAGCATTCAGCTTATTAATAATAGGTAATAATAAAGTAGGCTCTACCGACTCAGTCAGTAGCACAAATTCAATATAACGATCAAGCGTCATGATCGCTTCGGACAGATCCATGATTAAGTCAATATCACTATTGTCGCCACTGTCATAAAGCTCCTGTAAACCGTGTACAATCGCATTATTGAGTGCCTCTGCACCCACCAAAGATATCAGCTCAAAAATACAAGAAAGCTGTTTTAATACAATAATAGAGTCTAATAATAAGGGCGCTTGGCTATTGTCGTCATTAAATTCGCCCAAATGAATCTCAGTATCTTTAAGTATGACCTTGACCTCATCGTGCAATAAGTGCAGCGATGGCAAATTAAAGTCAGTAACACTAAGCGTTGGCGCGGTCAATTTTATTTGCGTAGAGTGGTTCATAATTATTTTTTCCATAAGATACTGACGAAAATAGCAAATAGTTAGAGAGTAAATTAAAAAATAGCGCTAGATAAGGTTTTACTTTTTATCGTTATAATAATCAAGACTATATTCTCTAATCGCCAATATAAGAAGCGATTTTAATGCCTGTTACATTTTGGCTTTCAGCTCAGGATAATCTTCTGCGAGCGCCGCATACCAGCTTTGATTGGCGCCCTCATCAGTACTTGACTCAAGCAATAAAGCCGCTAAATTGGCAAAGCTAGCATGGGCTGTGTGTCCGCCATCCGCTTGCGCGTCATCCTCAATGCCTAGCGTTACTTGTCCGCCAGTCATCGCCAAATATACTTCTGCTAAAATCTCTGAATCTAATAATGCCCCGTGAAAGGTACGGTCTTGCTTGCCCACGTCTAAACGACGTACGAGAGCATCAAGAGTGTTTTTCTGTCCAGGATACTGCTGCTTTGCCATGACCAGCGAGTCGGTCACTTTTACTCGCTCAGCAAAGTCATGCATGCCAACTTTGGCAAACTCCATATTTAAGAAGTTCATATCAAACGAGGCATTATGAGCAATGACTTCTGCACCATCCATAAAGTCATAGAGCGACTGCGCGACTTGGTCAAAGGTTGGTTTGTCCGTTAAAAATGCTTCAGAAATACCGTGAATTCGAATAACTTCTTCATCCATACCGCGCTGTGGGTTGATATAGACGTGGAGCTTTTCGCCGGTGAACTTACGTCCAATCATCTCTACAATACCGACTTCGATAATGCGATCGCCTTTTAGCGGATCAAGACCGGTGGTCTCAGTATCCATAATGAGCTGACGATCTGATTCATGACGATGGATTGGCTTGGGTAGCAGCGGTATAAAATACGGATTGGCACGGCTGGTATCACCATCGAATTTTGGCGTATCTGCTTCAACATTAGTAACCATGTTGGACGCATGGTTATTGATGCTTGTGTCAATCAAAGGCGTCTGGGCGTCTGGCATTTCTATAGCACTCATTGAATTGGTGGCATTGTACGGACTAATGTTTTCTTCAGCGAAAGCATGAGTATTTATTACACTGTCATTATAACTTTGATTATCTAGTAGTTCGGCATCAAGCTCATGATCCATCATATCAAAACCTAATGGATCAAAATTCAGCCAATCATCACTGGTTGACGGCTTTTTATCAGCTGTTATTTGCTCTTTTTTTTTAGTACTATCTTGAACGTCTGTTATCAAATCTTCACTACGTGAGGTCACACCTAGGTTTGCAAGCTCATCCGCTTTTTCATTGCCAGCATGTCCAGCATGACCTTTTACCCAATGCCAATCAACATCGCGTTTCTGGCAGAGCTCATCGAGTTGCTGCCATAGGTCTTGATTGGCGACGGGTTTTTTACTGGCCGTTTTCCAGCCTCTTTTTTTCCAACCTTCAATCCACTCAGTGATGCCTTTTTTGACATAACTTGAGTCTGTCCAAATCTCGAGTTTCTGCTCATGCGGGCTATGGGTCAATGCTTGTATCGCACCCATCAATTCCATACGATTATTGGTTGTTTCTTTATCACCGCCATAAAAATCCTGCGTCCTTCCGTCGCTAAATATCAGATGAGCGCCCCAGCCACCAGCACCAGGATTGCCTTTACACGCGCCATCTGTGTAAGCAACCGTAGTATCTGCTTTGGCAGCCAATGGGTTTATGGCATTACTGGTGTTAAATGGCTGCGCTGCGCTGCGATTTTCTGACATAAAAATTTACTGACCTAATAGAGAATAAATACAGGATATAGCGAAGCGATTTCACTGATATATTGGAGGCTTATTTTAGCTACCTATGTTGGAATTGAGTATAACAAATCCAGCGTTAATAGGGGCAATTGCCATGCACAAAAAACCAAAAACAGATATCCTAATAGTAAGCTTATCGTTTTCTGTTAAAATAGAGCGGTTGTAAGGATATGTCTAGCCAGACATTAACTATAATTTGCTTAACTAAAGCTTTCGATGCTCGAATGCAGGATTACCCTATGATGTCCTTAGCCTCAAAATCTTCTTCTAAAAACCTCAGTCATTTGATGATTGCGATGGCTGCGAGCAGTATGCTGCTTTTGAGTGCTTGTAATGATAGTAATACTCAAGCGGATACCAAAAAGGTTGAGAAGGTAGCAGATTTATCTATCTTTGAGGGCTGTTACACCGTCAGTCATGATGAGCCGGCGCAAATAAAAGTCAGCCAACAGGGCGGCGCATGGGTCATGCAGATGAAAGAGCCTGCAAGTGCCAAACGTGTTTGGGATGATGCTGAGCCGTTAGAGGTGATTGAAAATAGCGACATACCACAGTTTTTTTCTATTGATCCTGATAATGTCGATGCGGTGATTGGTCGTCCGGATAGAGTGTTGGTATTAGCTCATGTTAAGCCTGTTTATGCCAATATCGATCCGCTACTTGATAGTGAGTACTTGTCTTATATCTATAAAGGGGCAAACACTATTTACCGAGTCGAATGTGATGACGTTAATACTGATATTTTAGCCAATCCGCATGCCAATATTATTATTGATAATGTTAAAGAGACTATTTAGTTAGATATTATCAGTCAATATTACATATCTGTTATTTATGATAAAAAGTGCTTTTTTATCAATACAATTTTGTTATAAACCGTCGTATCATTAGAGTTAGGCAATATGAATTTTTTTAGTTATGTGGTGCTGGGTGGATTTTCTTATGCGGCTGGTTGGGCGATAAGAACCTATGTACTAAACAAAAAACCTGAACCTGAGCAGCCTTACAATCTTAAGCATCCAGCTATCTTGGCATATTTGGGCGGGTTCTTTATTGTTATGCTGATTGTCTCATGGCTCATCGGTCGCTACGTGCTTGGACATACCGCTATTGATTTCCCGTTCATCATTATAAACAGCCTCGTTGCGACCTTTGTATATTCATTCGGTCTTAATCCAGAAAAAGCCCGTTATGATGTGCCGGACTAATGGTTTGTTAGACAGCTAAAATCCATAAAGATATTATTAATCTCATACGAAGACCCGGTCAATGTATACCTCATTGACCGGGTCTTTATAACAATTACTATATTAAGTTATGCTAGGTATATCACTTAATATAGATGACTAAATAGCTATGACGACTTTTTAGTATCTACCTTATCGTCTTCCGCCTTAGACTCTTCGTCTTTATCTGCTTTTTCCGTACTTTTATCTTTGAGCTTTTTATTAGTAGGCTTTGAGTCTTTATCTTTAGATGCGCTTTGTTCATCCTTCCAAGTTTTGTATTTCAACAAATCCTTTTCCATGAGCTTGAGACAAAATTTCAGTACCAAAGCATCATCGATTTGACCGATAAAAGGGATAAAGTCTGGAATAAGATCAATAGGGTTTATAACATAGAGCAGACCAACAACTGCCGCTGAAATAGTTTTATAAGGGATATTACGATAGTTACCTTGGTAGTAGTCTTTTACCAAGCTCATGAGCAATAGTAAATCCTTGGTATAACGTTCAAGACCGCGACCATTTTCAAGTTGGTCTTTTATTTTGTCTTCTTTACCCAAGATGAGTCTAATACTATCCATTAGGCTTTTATTCTCTTTCTCTTTCTCTTTGTCAGCCATGCTTATGATCCTTTTGTATTAGTAAATATTTATGGTTTATTGCGATTAATCGTTCTTTACTATAACAAGAGTAGCGATTTCATCCAAATAAGACGATGGGTGATTCTGTATTGTTTTGTTGACTAGTATAACAATGGGTTGAGCTGCCCTAGACAATCTTAAACCAAATTACCGTCCCAACTTCCGTTATAATGCAATGTTTCAAAGATAAAGGCTTAGCGTATGTTAAATGAAATCGCGTGCATTTAAAGCATCAATGCTAAATAAGTATCCTTGTTAAACAAGCATTAACTGAATAGTACAAAAGGTAAAATAATGACCAAGATATCTTCTGGACTTAATCGTCGCCAGTTTTTACGTCAAGTCGGAATCAGTGCAGGGGCAGGGCTGTTAGCGACCCAAAGCATGGCTCAGGCGCTAGCCGCCAATGCTATTCAGCAAGATAAAAGTACTCAGCTTACCAAAGATGATCTGCCAACGGCGTTGACACCGCAACAAGCAGCACAAAACGTATCGTCTGAGACGCTGCAACCGAACACCTACTGTATCAACTCAAGTATTGAGACGCGGCTTTTTGCCAGCTCTAATGTCGGTGGTAGTAACGAGCGTAATGAATTGGCATTAGATCGCATGGCTTGTGCGGGTTTTAAGGTGGATAATCCTGCCATCACTAAGCGGCAGTATCTGCGCTTTGCAGGTACTGATTCGCAGCGCGCGAGTGATTTGCAAAACATCGCTACGGGTGCGATCGCAGCACCGAAACTGCTACTTGGTGTACGCGGTGGCTATGGTGCTGTGCGTTTATTGCCGATGGTGGATTGGTCGACGCTGGGACGTATTATGAAGGAGCGCGGCACGATACTCGCAGGCTTTAGTGATGTGACCGCTATTCAATGCGCATTGCTGGCAAAGGGTGATATGAGTTCGCTTGCTGCACCGATGCTTTATAGTGAGTTTGGCAAAACCAGACCCGACCAAGTCAGCTGTCGACAATTTGCGGAAGCACTAACCAATCCTAATTTGGCTATCAATATACCAGATGCGTCGTTAACCAGTCCGAATTTACCGAGTATCTTGGCAAGCTCTGAGCCAAAAACGATAACGGGCACTATTTGGGGTGGCAATCTAAGCGTGGTGTCAGCGCTGGCAGGCAGTGAGTATTTGCCACGAATTGCTGGCGGGATTGTATTTTTAGAAGATGTCGGCGAGCAAGCCTATCGTATTGAGCGCATGCTGTATGATTTGTATTTAGCAGGCGTATTTAAAGGTCAGCAAGCCATCGTGTTTGGCGTGCTATCGGGTAGCGGTGAGGATAGCTATGACAAGCGTTATGATGTCGCCACCGTGATTCGTCAATTGCATAAGCTGACAGGGTTACCGATTTATAACGGCATGCGCTTTGGTCATATTGGACAAAAACACAGCTTTCCACTTGGCGCGATGTGTCAGATTAGTCCAAATACAGTCGATGGCTATCAGTTAGTATTTAGTGATTATCCAACGATTAAAGCCGATGCCATTCATGTCGAAGGCTTATGGCAATAAAATTTAGTTCTATAGTCGAATCTAAATAAATCAGATACGTAACTATCAAGTCGCTCAATGAAAAGTTGTTTTTCTTGCGTGCTGTGCCTACGCCGACAGATGCTGCGAAAAACAACTTTTCGTCTCGCTGTATCGTTTTTATATCGAATTAATTATATAAAATTGTTGCTGTAATAAATTTGTTGCAGCAACGTATTACTTCTAAAAAATCTACTATAAAGTTAAATCGCCAAGCGTGAAAATTTATCCTGATATTCTTTCGGGGTCAGTTCAGTAGCGCGTTTAAAAAGCCTAGTGAATGAGGAAATATCATCGTAACCAACTCGCTCCGCTAACGATTTTATAGTCACATCGCCCAATTCCAGTAAGCGCTTGGCCTGCTCAATTCTCACCGCTTGAATATACTCAATCGGGCGCATCGCAACGCAAGATTGAAAGCGTCTGTTTAAGGTGCGTGGGGTGATATTTACCATGGCTGCCAAGCCGCTAACTTGAATAGATTGCTTGAAGTTTTCCTCGATAAACTCTTGTACTTGCTTAACCAGCTGATCTGAATGTGGTTTATGCAACGTCACATTGGTATAGCTGTTTTGATTGCCTCTTTTACTGTCAATAATCTGGGTTTTTGCCACTTGGGTAGAAATCTCACGCCCGCAATACCGCTCAATTAATAGCAATCCCAAGTCATAAAAGGCGCTACCACCTGCCGCACAAAATATATTGCCTGATTGGTGTGCTGAATCACTTTTTGGCTGGCTTTTTGAATGGTTCTTTGATTGAGTGACAAATTGATTCTCTTGCAAATCAACCAGTGGAAAATCTGCCTTAAACTTACTGGCATAGCCCCAATGAGTGGTCGCTACTTTGCCATCGAGCAAGCCTGCTTTTGCCAAAAAGAAAGCCCCGCTACAATTACTAGCGATATCCGCCTTGGTATTCGCCAGTCGCTTTATATGCGGAATTAACTCACTATTTTGGCTCAATACTTTATCGATTGAATCGCCAATGGTTGGAATTAATAGTAAGTCGCACTCTGTGACTTCCTGAATATCGCAATGCGCTCGCATAATCAAACGATTGCTACATCTGATATCCGCGCCACCTAAGCTTGCAATCTGCACACTAAATCTAGGCTCTACTTCTTCATCCAAAAATCGTTGCCAGCTGACGCCAGTAAATGAAAATAAATCTAGCGCCCCAGCGAGCACACTGCCGAGCACGCCATCGAAGCCAACGATAATCACTTTAAACGGTTTGAAGTAGGGCAAAATTTGGCTTCCTTTAAGTGTATGCAAATTTATAGCTGATATTCACCAGCTGCACGATACGTAATTTGAAATTCACTCACTATAGGTTAGAGAGAATGTCTTATTTGACCATAATTATGTCATAAATGACAATACGGCAAGGCGTTAAATTAGATTAATATCAATGAATCACCAAATTTAATGAGTTAACGAGAATACTATGGCAGCAGATACGCTTATCAATGACTTTGAGTTACCGTTCCAACTATATGATGTATTGGGCACTGAACATTTAACCGAGCATCCGAAGTTTTCAGAACACAGCCGCGAAACCTTCGATGCGGTATTGGACACCGCCAATAAAATCGCGACCAATTTATTCTTGCCCCATAACCATGTGGCAGATAAAAACGAGCCACAGTTCGATGGCAAAAAAGTCAGCATGATAAGTGACGTAAAAGTCGCCTTTGATGCGTTCCGCGAGTCGGGCTTCATCGCTGGCCGTTATAGCTTTGACGATGGTGGCATGCAATTACCCGAAACGGTTATGACAGCAGTGGCAGGCTATTTTATAGCGGCCAACCCATCAACGACGGCTTATCCATTTTTGACCACGGCGGCGATTAATGTTATCTCACATTTCGCCAGTGATGAGATTAAAAATGCCTTTATGCCGCGCATGTTGACGGGTGAATTTACCGGCACGATGGCATTAACTGAGCCACATGCTGGCTCATCGCTTGCCGATATCAAAACTACCGCCGTTAAACAAGACGACGGCAGCTATCGCGTAAAAGGCAGCAAGATTTATATCTCAGCAGGCGATCACGAATTGTCTGACAATATTGTGCATTTGGTATTAGCCAAAGTGCCGGGCGGTCCTGGTGGCGTCAAAGGCATTTCTTTATTTGCCGTACCTAAGTATCGTCTAAATAATGATGCATCGGTTGGCGAGCGTAATGACGTGCATTTAACGGGTCTTATTCATAAGCTGGGTTATAGAGGCGCGACTTCTACCGCATTAAGCTTTGGCGATGCAGGCGAGTGCTATGGCTATCTTATCGGCGAAGAGCATTTTGGTCTGCGTTATATGTTTAAGATGATGAATGAAGCGCGCATCGCGGTTGGCTTTGGTGCCGCGATGATTGGCTATCGTGGTTATCAATACTCGCTCGATTATGCCAAAGACAGAACGCAGGGCAGAATCGCACCGAATAATAAACCTGAAGATGCAGCAACGGCGATTATCCAGCATGGCGATGTTAAGCGTATGCTGTTGGCGCAAAAAGCCTATAGCGAGGGTGGCATATCACTGTGTTTATATGGCTCAAATCTGATTGACCGTATCAATACCTGTGAAGATGCAACACTAAAAGCTGAGCTATCAGAACTGCTGGATTTATTAACCCCAGTATTAAAAGCATGGCCCTCTGAATATGGTCCAAAAGCCAATGACTTGGGCATTCAAGTATTGGGCGGTGCAGGCTATACGCGCGAGTATCAAGCCGAGCAATTTTGGCGTGACAATCGTCTTAATCCCATTCATGAAGGCACAAATGGTGTGCAAGCGTTAGATTTGTCATTTCGTAAGTTATGGCAAAACAAGGGTCTTGGTATTCAAATTCTCAAACGTGAAATCACCCAAGACTTAGAGTCTATTACCACGCCAGAGAGTGCAAAACTCGCTGGTAAATTGATGCCTTATATGGGTCATCTTCATGAAGTGTTGGTACATTTAAGCAAAATCCTGCAAACGGAAAAAGCAGTTACATTAACGGGTAACGCACAAGCACTAATGAATATTTTTGCCTCTATCGTGGTCAGCTGGATTTGGATTCGCCAAGCGAGTAAAGCTGAGCAATTGCTAAGCGAAATTAACGACAGCGCAACACAGGATGTTGAAAAACAAAACTTCTATCATGGAAAAATCCAAGCAGCCAAATACTTTATCGATTGGGAATTGCCGTTAATCAATCGCGATATCGAACTGTTAAATAATGACAATGCGGTATGTACCAATATGCAAGCAGAATGGTTTTAAGTGACTGTTTGGAATGTTTTCAACATAAGAACATGCCTGAACAATACGACTAATGTGATGCTGGGATGAATTTTTCGAAGCCTCTGGAGTGCAAAGCGCACAGCAAGCGAGAAAAATTTATCCCAGAAGAACGCTTTTTAATATATTTGTCTTATTTTGAATAAACTCTTTTTAAGCAAACGATACCAATGGCTTTTTATAAAAATTTAAAGGAATAAATAATGACAACAATGAATAAGCAGTGGCGTTTAAAAGAAAGACCTGTTGGCGCACCGAGTGCGGAGACTTGGGATTATACTGAGTCAAAACTACCGACTATCACAGACGGTCAGTTACTGATAAAAATTGAATATATCTCGATGGATCCAGCGATGCGTGGCTGGTTAAACGATGCCAAATCTTATATCGAACCAGTACAGATTGGTGATGTCATGCGCGCGGGTACCGTGGGCGAAGTCATTGAAAGTAAGCATGAGAAGTTTGCCGTCGGCGATTATGTCTGTGGTCATAATGGCGTGCAGTCGTATGCGGTCAGTGATGGTACTGGGTTATACAAAGTCGATCCAAACCTTGCACCCTTATCTTATTACTTAGGCGTGCTCGGTATGCCAGGTATGACCGGTTACTTTGGCTTATCAAAAACTGGTCAACCAAAAGCTGGCGAGACAGTCGTTGTTTCTGGTGCTGCGGGTGCGGTTGGTGGTTTGGTTGGACAGATTGCAAAACTAAAAGGCTGCCGAGTCGTTGGCATCGCGGGCGGTGCTGAGAAATGTAAATTTTTAGTCGATGAGTTGGGTTTTGATGCTGCGGTAGATTATAAAAATGAGGATGTCAAAAAAGGCTTAAAGCAAGCCTGTCCAAACGGTGTCGATGTCTTCTTTGATAACGTAGGCGGCGATATCTTAAATGACGTCCTCACCCAAATTAATCTGCGTGCGCGTATCGTGATTTGCGGTGCGATCAGCCAATATAACAACACCACAGCGGTAGAAGGGCCGTCAAACTATCTGTCATTATTGGTCAATCGTGCCCGTATGGAAGGCATCGTTGTCTTTGATAATATCAAAGAGTATCCAATCGCGATGAAAGAGATTGCTGGCTGGATTCAGTCAGGTGATATGAAAGTAAAAGACCATATCGTTGAAGGTATCGAGACGTTCCCCGATACTTTGATGATGCTCTTTAAAGGTGAAAACTTCGGCAAACTGGTACTTAAGGTAGAGGGATAAATCATGACACTGAATACAAATGGAATTGCATCAGACGTAGCCAGTAACGTTTCTGGTAAACGAATTTTAATCACGGGTGGTGCTTCAGGCATTGGTGCAGCAAGTGCGCTACTGTTAGCCAGTCGCGGTGCGAAAGTCGTTATCGGTGATATGGCCGAAGAGATGGGCGCTGCGGTTGCCAAGCAAGGTCAAGATGCGGGCAATAGTATCGTCTTTAAAAAGGTCGATGTGACGAGTGGCGATGAAGTACGCGCATTATTTGCCTTTGCCATGGAAACGCTGGGTGGTCTTGATGTCGTAGTAAATAATGCGGGCATCGACCATCAGCCTGCACCGATGCATGAGCTAAGTGATGATGATTTTGACCGTAATATTGCCGTTAATCTAAAAGGTGTCTGGCATTGCATGCGTGCGGCTGTTACTTGTATGGCAGCCAATGGTGGCGGTCACGTGATTAATGTCGCCTCTATCGCAGGGCTGCGTTCTGCGCCGTTATTGTCAGCGTATAGCGCCGCTAAACATGGCGTGATGGGACTGACGAAGTCTGCTGCTCATGAATATGCGCGCGTCAATATCCGCTTTAATGCCGTTTGTCCAAGCTTTATTGATACCCCTATGGTGCAAAATACCATGGCGAAGATGGGCGAGCGAGCGCAAAAAGCAACAATTAATGCCAGCCCGCTACGCCGTTTAGGGACAGTTGATGAAGTATCCGGCGCGATTGCTTGGCTCGCGAGCGATGAAAGCAGCTTTATGAATGGTCATGCCTTTACCCTTGATGGTGGCATGTTGGCTTAGCTGACTTAATGCAATTTCTTAAAACGATTGGTATGAAATTTCTAAGCTAAGTATCTCAGAGCTGGTAAAAATTTTCTTGCTTGCTGTGTGCGTTGCACTCCAGAGGCTGCAAAAATTTCTTCCAGCTCTGCTACACATTTAAAATGTATAAATAATATATTTAAAAATATAAGGAATAATAATGAAAGATTTATTTGATTTAACGGGTAAGATTGCTTTGGTCACAGGTGCTAGTCGTGGTATTGGCGAATCTATTGCACGCTTATTAGCTTCTAGAGGCGCGCACGTCATTGTCTCTAGCCGCAAGATTGATGCTTGCCAAGCAGTGGCAAATAGCATCGTCGCTGATGGACATAAAGCCAGTGCTTTTGCCTGTCACGTGGGTGAGATGGATCAGATTGATGCTATTTTTGAGCATATCAAAAGCGAATTTGGTCAAATTGATATCTTGGTCAATAATGCCGCTGCCAACCCTTACTACGGGCATATCTTAGATACAGATTTAGCCGCTTTTGATAAGACCGTTGAAGTCAACATTCGTGGTTATTTCTTTATGTCGACAGCTGCTGGTAAGATGATGCGCGAGCAGGGCGGCGGGGTTATCTTAAATACCGCTTCGGTCAATGGCTTAGTCGCGGGTGATAAGCAAGGTATCTACTCAATCACCAAGGCGGCTGTCATTAGCATGACTAAAGCGTTTGCCAAAGAATGTGGCCCATTAAACATTCGTGTCAACGCGTTGTTGCCTGGTTTAACCGATACTAAGTTTGCCTCAGCGTTAACGACTAATGATAAAGTCTTAAAAATGGCGCTACATGCAATTCCATTAGGACGCGTAGCAGATCCAGATGAAATGGCTGGCACGGTTTTATATCTAGTGTCTGATGCCTCAAGTTATACGACGGGCGCAACGATAGTCGTTGATGGTGGGATGTTGGCTTAGTTAGCCGTTCGCCCTCTAAAAGTAGAGTCATTTCTAAAACCGTATGCTGATAAATGGCATACGGTTTTTTATTTGGCTATAGTAAGGACTAATATTTTAAGTAATAGTGTTTGAAATAATAATGTTTGAAGTAATAGTGTTTAAGGAAGGAGTAAAGCATGCAAGCATCTATTGTTAAAAAATTTTCCAATATCAAAACATGGTTATTCGTGCCAGCCACTCGCATAGATAGAGTGGAAAAAGCCTTTGCCAGTGGGACAGATGCAGTGATTGTGGATTTAGAAGATGCGGTTGCTGAAGCGAACAAGGTGCAAGCTCGCAAAGATTTACAAGTTTATTATAATAGTCAGGCTTATCAGCCGATTTGGGTACGCATCAATAAAGCAGGTAGTGAGGAGTTTTTCAAAGACGTAGTGCTCTGTCAGAAAATGCCTAATTTGGCTGGCGTGTTACTAGCCAAAGCTGAGCAAGCATCAGATATTGAAAACGCTCATAACATGACTGGACTGCCCGTCATTGCGTTAATAGAGACAGCGCTTGGTTTATATCAAATCGATAGTATGGCAAAATCTGCTGGACTGCTTGCATTTAGCTATGGGTTTTTAGATTTATGCAATGATTTACAGGTGCACGTAGGTACAGCGGCAGCAGATGTTATTGCCAATCAAATTCGTTATCAGCTTTTACTCACATCAAAAGTACATCAATTATTAGCGCCTATTGATACGGTTTATACTGATTTTAACGATGCTAAAGGGCTTGGGCAGCGAGTGCAATTATGGTCACAAATGGGCATGTCCGGAATGCTTTGTATCCATCCAAAGCAAGTAGCAACTGTTAAGCAATATCTGCAACCGACTGACGCCGATATTGAGTTTGCAAGACGTGTAATAGAAGAATACGAGCGGAGCGGGCAGGCGATATTTAAAATAGATGGCAAGATGGTCGATGCGCCCGTGATTGAGCGCTGCCGTCAGTTGCTGAGTTCATAAGAGGTTTTTTAATAGAATGCGCTCTAAGAGACTAAAACAGCAAAAAAGGCGCGGTACGACTGGCTTTTGATTTCGCAACCTCTGCTGGTGTGCCTTCTGCCACAATAAGACCGCCCTCATCACCAGCGCCCGGCCCAATATCGATAATCCAATCGCTGTTACTAGCGACTTGCATGTCATGCTCAACCATAATCACAGTGTTACCAGCGTCAACGAGTCCGTTCAATTGTGCCATCAATAGCGACACGTCCGAAGGATGCAGGCCAGTTGTTGGTTCATCAAGGATATAAAGCGTGTCTCCTCGTTGTGTTCGTTGCAGTTCGGTGGCAAGCTTAATGCGCTGTGCTTCACCGCCCGACAGCTCGGTCGCGGGTTGACCAAGGCGTAAGTAGCCAAGCCCGACTTTTAGCAACGCGTCTAATGCTCGTAGTATGGGTGCTTCTTCTACAAAGAATTCATAAGCAGATTCGACGGTGAGATCAAGGATTTCAGCGATATTTTTGTCTCGATAAGTGATCTCAAGGGTTTCATCGTTGTAGCGTTGCCCATGACATACTTGGCACGGCGAGTAAACACTCGGCAGAAATAGCAGTTCAACACTCACAAAACCAACACCTTCGCAATTTGGACAGCGGCCTTTTTTAACGTTAAAGGAGAAGCGACCGGCATCGTAACGTCGTGCCTTGGCTTCTGGCGTTGCGGCAAATAATTTGCGCACGTGATCGAACAGTCCGGTATAAGTGGCAAGGTTTGAGCGCGGCGTACGACCGATGGCTTTTTGATCAACGGTCACCAATCGACTCACGTGTTCCATACCATCAGCAATCTTACCGCTGGTCTGAGTTTCTAGCTCTTGCTCTAGTAAATCAGCTTCGCCAGTCGGTGCTTCGATAATTGTCTTCTGCCCTAATTCGCTATAAATGATATCGACCAGCGCTTGACTGACTAGACTTGATTTGCCTGAACCTGATACGCCCGTCACCGTTGTCATCACCCCTAGAGGAAACGCTACATCTAGCCCTTGCAAGTTGTTGCGTTCGATATTGACCAGCTGTAGCGAGGCTTTTGCTTTTCTTGGGGTATGCTCAACCGCCCCTTCAGTCTCAAAAAGATACTGTCCTGTGCGTGATTGTGCAACGTCCCGCAAGCCTGCTACAGGGCCACTGTAAATAACTTCGCCGCCATGGGTTCCAGCCTTTGGCCCCACATCGACAATCCAATCGGCGTGCCGAATCACGCTGACGTCATGCTCAACAATAAATAACGAGTTACCAGCCGCTGTTAGCTCATCCAATGCGCCCAATAGCGCTTGAGTATCGGCAGGATGTAATCCAGCAGACGGCTCGTCAAGCACATAGACCACACCAAACAGTTTAGAGCGAATTTGGGTAGCGAGTCTTAGGCGTTGTAATTCACCCGGAGACAAAGTAGGTGTAGTGCGTTCAAGCGAAAGATACCCTAAGCCTAGTGTGGTCAACGCCTCAACTCGAGACAGAATGTCACTGGCAATACGTTGAGCAACAATGGCCTTTTCTCGGTTTGGCATGTTGTCAGTTGGTTTGGTCTTGGCAGCATCCTGAAGTTTGAGTGCCATTTCAGTCAGGGTTAATTGAGACAGTTCACCAATATCAAGACCCGCGAATTTCACCGATAGCGATTCTTTTTTGAGTTTTTTGCCATGGCATTCTGGACATTCAGAAATTTGCATAAACTGGGAAACGCGCTTTTTGGTACGCGGACTTTGAGTGCTAGCAAAAGAATGCAAAACAAAATTCTTAGCACTGGTAAACGTCCCTTTATAATTGGGCTTTTCGCCTTTTTTAATAGCGTCGCGTACTTGTTCAATGTTGTACTCTGGATAGACAGGGACTTCTGGCGTGTCTTCGGTAAAGAGAATCCAATCACGAGTTTTTTGGGGCAGGGTATTCCACGGCTTATCGATATCGTAGCCAAGTGTGGTCAGGATGCGGCTTAGGTTTTGACCTTGCCACGCAGGCGGCCAAGCGGCAATCGCGCGTTCGCGAATGGTTTTGGTATTGTCAGGAACTAGCAATTCTTCTGTTACCTCAAACACGCGGCCAATACCGGAGCAAGTAGGGCAAGCGCCATCTGGCGTATTTGGAGAGAACGCGTCGGCGTAGAGTATGCCTTGACCAGCGGGGTATTCGCCCGCTCGTGAGTAGAGCATGCGTAAACCATTTGAAATCGTTGTCACGCTACCGACCGATGAGCGCACAGACGGCGTACCTCGTTGTTGTTGCAGGGCAACAGCGGGCGGCAAGCCTTCTATTGAATCGACATCAGGCTGATCCACTTGATCGATCAAGCGTCTGGCATAAGGTGACACTGAGTCAAGATAGCGATGTTGTGACTCTGCAAAAAGAGTACCAAATGCCAGTGAAGATTTGCCTGAGCCTGATATACCCGTGAATACCACAAGGGCATTACGCGGCAAGTCAACATCGACGTTTTTTAGATTATGAACTCTTGCGCCTCTGACTTGGATGCTGTGAGCTGGGTCGCAAGCGATATTTTTAATGGCCTTGTTATCGACTTTTGCAGTGGATTTTACTTTTTTATTTTTAGTGGTCATAAAACAGTTATTCCTATCAAATCGTATTTTTAGCTTTATTTTGAAAAAGACGGGGAAAGTTTTGGCCAAGAAACTGCTTGCTAAATAATTAGCTAATTAAACAATGTCTTGGCAATTTAAAACTATCCTAGCATGTCGATATCGAATCCTTAGATAGGCTTACGCTTTACAGACAGATGACAGACATAGCAATGCCAAACAATAACATTTATAAGGTTTCATCTCTGAATTTCAGCTTGTAAGTTTTGAAAAACTGCTTTTAAGACATGCGGATTTTGGAAGTGGTGAGCTGGCAAGTGGCGAGGTAGCTGATAATGGTTTATCATTAATCATAACTATCAATTATTTATAAAAGCATCCTATGATTTTTATCAGCAATACCATTAGTCTAAATGACAGTGACGTAGAGATTAGCGCCATACGTGCGCAAGGCGCAGGTGGGCAAAACGTCAATAAAGTCTCTTCTGCGATTCATCTGCGTTTTGATATCCATGCCTCAAGCTTAAGTGATGTAAATAAGCAGCGTTTGCTTGATAGTAAAGACAGCCGAATTACTAAAGAAGGTGTGCTCATTATTAAGGCGCAGCAATTTCGCACCCAAGAACGCAATAAGATTGATGCGTTTGAGCGCTTACAAAGCTTTATCACCAAAGCTACTTACGTCAATAAAACACGCAGGCCGACCAAACCGAGCAGAAATGCTAAGCGTAAACGCGTCGATCAAAAAACCCAGCGCGGTAAGACCAAAGCGTTACGCGGTAAGGTGGATTTTTAAATAAGCGGCTTAATTTTTTAATAAATCAAACAGCAAAATGCCAGCCCATTTAAATAGCTGGCATTTTGTATAGGCTTATTTACTATCAGATTTTTAGCTAACCAAGCCTTTTACTTAACTCAGGAAAGCGCTTTATCATAAATAGCATCAGTAGCAATGCCATAACCGCGATAGCCGCCCCAACATAGCCCACGCTCGATAGTGAAATATGCGTTACTGCATAGCCTCCGAACAGTGCACCCGTCCCAATGCCTAAATTGATAATGCCCGAGAACATCGACATCAGCATGTCTTGTGCATTGACATCGACCATGATGACCTTGGCTTGCATGGAGATAATCAGCAGCATGAGCGCCGCGCCCCAGAGTAGGGCAATCAAGCTGAGCGCCCATATTGAGGTTACCGAAAATAACAGCATGAGCATAGACAATAGTATCAGTATCGTCGATATCAGCATTAATCTGGTATTGAATTTATCACCCCAACGACTGAATATCACACTGCCCGCAATCCCTGCGACACCGAACAATAGCAGCACAATAGTCGCAGCGTTTTCGCTGATTGAGCCGACTTGACGCATAAAAGGCTCGATATACGAGTAAGCTGTATAGTGCGCGGTAAAGACCAGTAAAATTAGCAGATATAGGCAGACCAATAAGGGGTTTTTGAGTAATTCTGGAATCTTTCTAAAAGACCCTTCAAACATACTAGGCAGCGTGGGCAACAGTCTCATTTGCAGAATGAATACGATAAGGGCAAGCCCGCCAATACCACCAAAAGTCGCGCGCCAGCCAAACCATTGACCGACCACGCGTCCTAAAGGCACACCCAACACCATCGCTAATGACGTGCCAGTCGCAAGCACGCTAAGCGCCAGCGCCTTTTTGCCTTCCGGTGCCACACGTATCGCAATCGCTGCGGTGATTGACCAAAATATCGCATGCGTGAGCGCAATGCCAACTCGGCTGATGAGCAGCACTTCAAAGCTCCACGCAAATACTGACAATACATGACTGGCAATAAACACCGCAAATAACGCCAACAGCAAACGCTTGCGTTCAAAGCGACTGGTCAGCAGCATCAATGGCAATGACATGGCCGCGACAATCCACGCATACAGCGTCAACATCCAGCCCGTCTCTGCCGTGGTGATAGAGAAATCTTGGGCGATGTCGCTTAATAGGGCAACAGGAACGAATTCGGTGGTATTCATGATAAAGGCGCTAACCCCCATCAAAAATACTTGGAAATACTGAGTGCGGCGAGCGTCTGAGCTCACCTCAAGGTTATGTTTCATATGATCCAACGGTCAGAAAGAATGCTAAAAAATTAGCGTAAAAACGGGGCAGGAAGTGAGATGTTCATAGAAAAGCTAAGCAAGATAGCAAGTCAATGGCTTTAGTTAAAGGGGTTTTTTGCTAATGTCATTAATGCTTAGCCTTTTAATGATAAATACTGACTTCGACAATAAGTTTATCTGGTTTGTCAAAATAGATAAATCAGAGGATAATTCCAAACAATATCATACTTATTTAGAAGTTATATTATGCTCATCAATGCAGACTTTTCATGCCGTGCTGCCTTAGCACCTGAACACTATCAGTGGGTCCAATCACCACAAAACGGCGTCGAGCGCGTGATGCTTGACCGAGTTGGCGCCGAAAAAGCACGTGCTACCAGTATCGTACGCTATGCCCCTGAGTCAAATTTTCCGCATCATCTGCACCCAGGTGGCGAGGAGATTCTGGTATTGTCAGGCACTTTTTCTGCGGATAATAGTGATTATCCTGCTGGTTGGTATCTACGCAATCCACCGACTTCAGGGCATCAGCCTTATAGTCATGAGGGGGCTGTTATTTTTGTCAAACTTTGGCAGATGACGGTCGACGAGACCCGTCATGTCGCTATCGATACCAACGATGCTGACAACTGGCAAGAACAAGGCGGCCGTGAGGTTTGCCATTTATACTCGGATGCAAAGGAGCAAGTGATCTTGCAACGTATCAATGCAGGCGAGGCATTGTTTACAGGTATAATCGTAGGAGGTACTGAGCTATTGGTGCTAGAGGGCACGTTGATAGAAGCGGGACAGAGTTATCAGCGCGGTAGTTGGATACGTCTGCCTGTCGATGCGACATCGCAAATAACAGCAGGAGAGAATGGCGCCACGGTTTATCTAAAAACTGGACATTTATCACAAATCATCGGTATCGATGTTCACTGAGTTTATAAGTACTGTTGAGAAAAATAATATGAAGAAAGCATCGGTAGCGATTATTGGCGGCGGTCTAAGCGGCTTGTATGCGGCTTATTTATTAGAAAAAAAAGGCATCGATTATGTGCTGTTAGAGGCGCGCCCGACGCTAGGTGGTCGTATCGTTACTGCAAAATTTTCGAGAGATAATAAAAATATAGATAGCTTTGATTTGGGGCCTTCTTGGTTTTGGCCAGACTATCAGCAGCAGTTGGCGCATCTTATTGCAGAACTGCAATTAGAGACCGTAACGCAGTTTGAAGACGGCGATATGATGGTCGAGCGCACGCCTGATATGCCTGCTATTCGTACCCACGGCTATAAAAGCGAGCCACCATCCATGCGACTTAAAGGCGGTATGGCAGCATTGATAGAGGCTCTGTATCTTCATCTTGATGCCTCACGTATTTTGACTGGCCAAATCGTATATCAACTTAATCATGCTGGTCAATATATTGAGATTGCTAGTAAAGATATATCTGAGCAAGTAGTGACTTGGCAGGCACAACATGTGCTGTTAGCGCTACCGCCACGTTTGGTACAAGAAAGTATTACGTTTCAACCTGCTTTACCTTCCAATCTAGCTGCGCAGTGGCAGCAGACTGCAACTTGGATGGCGCCACACGCCAAATATGTGGCGGTTTATGACACGCCTTTTTGGCAAAAACAGGGTCTTTCTGGAGCGGCGAGAAGCGCCCAAGGTCCTATGGTTGAGATTAATGATGCTTCGGTGACAGACGGTAGTGGTGCGCTGTTTGGTTTTATAGGTGTACCTGCAGAAATACGTCAAAATGTTTCTGAAGCAATCTTAAAAGCACATTGCCGTGCACAGTTGGTAAGACTGTTTGGTGTAGAGGCAGAGAATCCTAAAAGAGAATATCTCAAAGACTGGGCGCAAGAACCGTTTACAGCGACTGCTGCTGACGCGAGTGGCAATGGTCAACATGCGTCAGCACCTGTGTCTAAAGCAACATCCGGCGTATGGGAAAATTGTCTGACAGGTATTGGCAGCGAATGGTCAACACAATTCCCAGGTTACCTTGCTGGGGCAATCGATGCTGCTAGCATAGGGACGCTAAACCTTCCTGAGTCAGTCTTGACTTAATTAATCCTGCTTATACCAATATAAAGAACCGCCTCTAAACAGTCGTTTTTGGATCAGCTCTTCCCTTACTATACGGGCGTTTCACTCTTTATAGTAAGGAGAGGTTTGAGCTCAATGTAAAGTGCAGTGAGTCAAGTAAAGCCACATTATCAGTCCGCCTTGCCCCCATAATTCCATCTAGCCTTATCTCATCTAAAATAAACAAAATACATATTAACCCTTCACATTGCTAGATTATTTCTATAAAATACCGACCGTGTGGTTTCTTTAATGTATATACATTATTAATATATGCTCAATTTGAGACAGGTATCCTAATTATGAGTCCTACCACTATTGCTTACGGTTACCTTGCCATTGCTATCATTTGTGAAGTCATTGGCACTACCTTTTTAGCTAAGTCAGAGCAGTTTACACGTTTGGTGCCGACAGTGATTATGGGTGTGCTCTACGCCATCTCGTTTTACTTATTGACACAGACTATCAAGACCATACCGCTTGGTATCGCTTATGCGTTGTGGGCTGGACTTGGGATTGTATTGACCTCATTGGTAGGCTTGGTGTTTTTTAAGCAAACACTGGATACAGCAGCGGTGGTCGGTATTGCGATGATTGTGGGCGGTGTCGTTGTGATGAATTTACTATCTAATTCTGTCGGGCATTAATCGTGTATCTGGAGATAAAAATGGAAGCTGAAAACGCGCATAAGCGCAAAAAACAACCAGAAGTAGTACGTCGGGCATTACTTGATCAAGCGGCACGCATTACTTTAGAGCAAGGTTTGGCCAAGGTAACCTTCCAAGCGGTTGCTGATGCAGTCGGAGTAACCAAAGGCGGCGTGATGCATCATTTCACCACCAAAAACGCCTTAGTCATGGAAGTGTTTCATGACGCGATGAAAAAGTTTGAGCTAGAGGTTGACGCGGCTATGGCAAAAGACCCTGTACGTTTTGGCTCTTTTACCCGTGCATATATCAATGCCACGATTAGCTTGGGCGAAAAAGGGCAGCATGAGTTCAATAGCCAAGCGACATTATATGCATTGATGCTAGGCGATAGTGAGCTACGTGACTTATGGGCAGAGTGGGCAAATGCACAATTAAAGAAACATGAAGCAACCGACAATACCGAAACACTATGTATGGTGCGTTTAGTCGCTGATGGTATTTGGCTCTCTGATTTTTCAGGAATTAATATCTCAGATAAAACATCCATTCATAAACGCTTGATAAACATGACGCAATCTGAGAAAGAGTAAGACGCTGCTCTCAACTGATTTATCGAAGAAGCGTTTTTTATTATAGAAGCATTGAAAGAAAATCCTGTAGAAATAGACGCTATAAATTTATTTTAAATACTTAACCCATGACGAGATTATTTGGTATTAACTTTTTTATAAAGCTTTTGCCAGTCGTCGTAAGGAGAAAGAACACATGACAGATTCAAAAACAGTGCTAAATAACTTAACAGACATCATTGATTTAGAACAAATACAAACTGCCTATATTAACGGTCGTTATTTGGCGGTAGATGAAACGCTGACGACTTTTGAAGATATCAATCCAGCGACGGGTGAAGTGCTGGCGACTATCCAACAAACGACCAATGAGCAAATTGATGAGGCGGTTAAAGCGGCACAAAAAGGTCAAAAAGTTTGGGCAGCACTGACAGCAGTTGAGCGTGGTCGAATTCTATCAAAGGCGGTTGAGATATTACGCGAGCGCAATGACGTACTGGCATTGCTCGAAACCAAAGACACAGGTAAAGCTTACTCTGAAACCAAGTATGTCGATATCGTCACCGGTGCCGATGTCGTTGAATATTATGCGGGTCTGGCACCGATGATTGAAGGTCGTCAGATTCCATTGCGTGATACCAGCTTTGTCTATACTCGCCGTGAGCCACTTGGCGTGGTTGCTGGTATTGGTGCATGGAACTATCCGATTCAAATCGCGATGTGGAAGGCAGCGCCGGCACTAGCTGCTGGTAATGCGATGATCTTTAAGCCATCAGAAGTGACGCCGTTGACCGCGTTGAAACTGGCAGAAATTTTGACAGAAGCAGGATTACCAGATGGCGTATTTAACGTCGTCCAAGGCAATTATAAAGTGGGTGAGGCCTTAACTCAGCATCCTGATATCGCCAAAGTATCGTTTACCGGTGGCGTACCGACGGGCAAAAAAGTCATGTCGAGCGCGGCATCATCGTCTCTTAAAGACGTGACATTAGAGCTGGGTGGCAAGTCGCCATTAATTATCTTTGATGATGCGGACATCGATACGGCGGCGGACATCGCAATGATGGCGAACTTCTATAGTAGTGGTCAGGTATGTACCAATGGTACGCGCGTGTTCATTCCTAAAGCGATGCAAGCTAAGTTTGAGCAGGCTATCTTAACGCGTGTTGAGCGTATTAAGTTGGGTGATCCAATGGATGAAAATATCAATATGGGCCCACTAGTCAGCTTCCCGCATATGGAAAGAGTGCTTGGCTATATCGAGCAAGGTAAAGCCAGTGGCGCACGCTTGCTAACAGGTGGTGACCGTGTGATGACAGGCGAATTGGCAAATGGCGCATTCGTCGCACCGACGGTATTCACTGATTGCACCGATGAGATGACTATCGTGCGTAAGGAGATATTTGGCCCAGTGATGTCTATATTGACTTATGAGACCGAAGAAGAGGTTATTCGCCGTGCCAACGATACCGAATATGGATTGGCAGCTGGGGTCGTGACTGCTGATTTGACCCGAGCACATCGAGTTATCGCTCAAATTGAAGCGGGTATCTGCTGGTTAAATACATGGGGCGAATCAGCCGCTCAAATGCCAGTCGGCGGTTATAAGCATTCAGGTATTGGCCGCGAAAACGGCATTGAAGCCCTTGAGCATTATACGCAGACCAAATCTATCCAAGTAGAATTGGGTAAATTTGAATCTGTATTTTAATCATTTGTATTGAGAAAATTCTTAATCAGCAAAGTAGTTCAGTAGAGCTAATTTGTTCTTTGTTCGACTTTGCTGATAGTAAATGATTTATTTTTCAATATTATGGAGCGTTTTATGACATCGACCACACCTGAGTATGACTACATTATCGTTGGTGCAGGATCAGCAGGCAATGTGCTGGCCACCCGTTTGACCGAAGATGCCAACATTAAGGTGCTGCTGCTAGAAGCGGGTCGTCCAGACCATCGCTTAGATTTTCGTACGCAGATGCCAGCGGCGCTCGCAATGCCGTTACAAGGAACGACCTATAACTGGGGCTACAAAACCGATCCTGAGCCATATATGAATAACCGAGTCATGGACTGCGGTCGCGGTAAAGGACTTGGCGGCTCGTCATTGATTAACGGTATGTGTTATATCCGTGGTAATGCACTAGATTTTGATGATTGGTCTGAAATTAAAGGCTTAGAAGATTGGACGTATTTGGACTGCCTGCCTTATTTTAAAAAGTTAGAAAACCGTGATGCGGGCGAAAACGACTATCATGGTGTGGGTGGTCCCGTTGAGATGACCACCTCAAAGCCAGGGGTCAATCCACTGTTTCAGGCGATGATTGAAGCAGGCGTGCAAGCTGGCTATCCAAGTACCGACGATTTAAACGGCTATCAGCAAGAAGGCTTTGGGCCGATGGATCGCTTTGTGACGCCCAATGGTCGCCGTGCCTCAACGTCCCGTGGCTATCTGGACCGTGCCAAATCGCGCAGTAATATCACAATTTTGACGGGTGCACTGACCGATGTAATCTTGTTCGATGGTAAGCGTGCTATCGGTGTCAAAGTCGAGCATCAAGGTCAAACCAAGAATTTTCATGCCTCTCGTGAGGTGATTGTTTCCTCTGGTGCAATTGCTTCGCCACAATTATTGCAGCGTTCTGGTATTGGCCCCGGTCAATGGCTAAAAGATCTAGGTGTCAATGAGATTATAGATTTGCCGGGTGTTGGTAATAACCTGCAAGATCATTTAGAGCTGTATATGCAATATGAATGTAAGCTGCCTGTGTCGATTGCCCCTGCCAATAAATGGTGGAACAAGCCCGCCATCGGTGCTGAGTGGTTATTCAATGGTACTGGGCTAGGCGCATCAAACCAGTTTGAAGGGGGCGGTTTTATTCGCACGGATGAAAAATTCACCCACCCAAATATCCAGTATCACTTCTTGCCATTAGCGGTACGCTACGATGGTCGCAGTGCCGTGAAGTCTCATAGCTTCCAAGCACACGTGGGCTCGTTACGCTCGCCAAGTCGTGGTCGCGTCAAGCTAACCTCAAAAGATCCAAGCGCGCATCCGAGCATCTTGTTTAACTACATGTCTCATGATCAAGATTGGCAAGAGTTCCGTGCTGCCATGCGCATCACTCGTGAGATTATGCATCAGCCAGCGCTTGACCCTTATCGTGGTCGCTCGATTGCACCAACGGATGATTTAGTGACGGACGCCCAGTTGGACGAGTACGTCCGTAATCACAGCGAGACGGCTTATCATCCATCTTGTACCTGTGCGATGGGCGAAGACAATGATTCGGTCGTCAACGGTGAAGGGCTGGTACATGGTGTCGATGGACTGCGTGTCGTTGATGCATCGATTATGCCAAATATCATCAGTGGCAATCTCAACGCGACGACTATTATGTTAGCAGAAAAAATCGTCGATAAAATGCGCGGTGTGCAGCTGCCACGCTCGACGGTAGATTATTATGTCGCTAATGGTGCACCACTCAGAGCGGAGCCGATGCGGAGTTATAGTTCTACGGTATAAGCGGTTGAATCATCAATCATATAAGACAGTTTTAATAAGAAGGCCTTTTACAGTAAAGGTCTTTTTTATCAGCGCTAACGTTTAAGAAGATGAGTGCCGTTATGGCTGCCTCTGTTTATCGTTTGCTTTGCTATTTTTTCACATTGTTGATTTAGCAAATTTCATTTATTGGTACTGCTTTGTGCGTCATGCAGTTATTTGTATGTCATGCGGTTATCGGTCATAAGATTATGACGGACAAAGCAATATCAGACCCTGTTTAATTTACCTATTGAGGTCTTTTATGTACAGCTCGCCATCAAAGGATGCGACGAAACCCCTGACTCTAAATAAGACGGTTTTTTTAGGCTCAGCTATTATTTCTATTTTATTGATAATCTGGACGATTGCGTTTCCAGATTATAGTGAGGCATTATTAAGTTCAAGTATGGCATGGGTATCAGAGAGTTTTGGCTGGTATTACATGCTGGTGGTTGCCGCGTATAGTATATTCGCCTTGTTTGTTGGCTTTTCTAAGTATGGCGATATCAAGCTTGGTCAAGATCACGAAAAAGCACAATTTCCCTTTTTAGCGTGGGCAGCGATGCTGTTCTCCGCTGGTATCGGTATTGATTTATTGTTTTTTGGTGCGTCTGAGCCGTTGATGCATTACCTGACGCCGCATACGGGGTTAGAGCCTGCCAGTGAGGCGGCCATGCGTGAAGCACTTGCGCAGACCTTTTTACATTGGGGTCTACATGGCTGGGGCATTTATGCCTTAATCGGGATGGCATTGGCGTACTTTGCTTATCGTAAAAACATGCCACTCGCGTTACGTTCACCACTGACGCCTATCTTTGGCGAGCGCTTAATCAAAGGCTGGCTTGGTGATGGTATTGATACCTTTGGTGTTGTTTGTACGCTAATGGGTATCGCTACCAGTTTGGGTATTGGTGTATTGCAAGCCAATGCGGGTTTGACTCATGTGTTTGGGATTGAATCCAGCAAAATGGTTCAAACCTTTATCATCATAGGTGTTGTCGCTGCCGCGGCGATCTCTGCGATGACTGGTGTAGAAAGAGGCGTCCGCCGTTTATCCGAATTCAACATGCTGTCTTCGATATTGCTATTAATCGCGATATTGGTGATGGGTAACACGGTTTATTTGCTGAATACCTTTACTCAAAATATCGGACAGTACTTCCAAACCATCGTTTTCAAAACTTTTGATGTTTATGCTTATGATGGTCAAGCTGGCGCTGACTGGAAGTCAGGCTGGACGATATTTTTCTGGGCATGGTGGGTCGCTTGGGCACCGTTCGTAGGTCTGTTTATTGCGCGTATTAGCCGTGGTCGTACCCTGCGTGAGTTCGTATTTGGTGTGATGTTTATCCCACTTGGATTCATCTTTGCTTGGTTCTCTATCTTTGGTAACTCAGCGATAGATTTGGTTGCCAATGGTGCCACTGAACTTGGTGAAATCGCAGTCAATGATGCGGCAATGGGCATGTTTGCCTTGTTTGAGTATTTTCCTTACAGCGAAGTGCTATCATTTGCAGGTGTTGTGATTGGGTTAGTATTCTTTGTGACTTCAGCTGACTCAGGCGCTTTAGTATTGGCGAACCTAAGCTCAAAAGGAATGACCAATGATACGGATGCACCTGTTTGGTTACGCTTATTTTGGGCAGCAGCGACCGGTCTTATTACCCTAGGCTTATTGTTTGCTGGTGGTTTTGCCTCATTACAGTCAGTATCTGTCATTGCAGGTTTGCCATTCTCACTCATCCTTGTACTCTATATGATGTCGATGTGGAAGTCGCTCAAAGAGGAAGGTAATAAGCGTAAAGCCAGTACGATTGGTACGGCTAATGTGCTTGATAGTGGTAAAAGCTGGAAAGCACGCTTGCAACGTATTGTCAGTTTCCCTAAACATGCACAAGTGGAACAGTTTTTACAAAATGTGGTCAGACCTGCCATGACGGAAGTTGAAAAAGAATTTGCGGCAGGCGGTTTAAAAACCTCTTTGGATATCCGTAACCCTGAACATATCGGACAAGATATAGATGAAGGTATGGATGAGAGTAGCGGTCAAATAGATGGTCTGAAATTACGGGTTGGACATGGTGATGAAGACGACTTTATTTATGAAGTTAATTTGATCAAAGCGGAGCGTCCTAACTTTACATTGAGCACATCAACTAAGAATGCAGAGTACTATTATCGTGCGGAAGTGTTCTTAAGTGAAGGCTCGCAAGAGTATGACTTGGTTGGTTACTCCAAAGAGCAAGTGTTGGTCGATATCTTAAATCAGTACGAGCGCCATTTGCAGTATCTACATTTAGAGCGTTAATAGCTAAGTAATATACTCGACTTTACACTGACCCTATAAGTTGAATGCAGCTTATAGGGTTTTTTAAATGTCAGCGTTATAGTCTATTTGCTATAAAAGGAATAGGATATATACTGCTACGTTTTATAATGAAGATTAACAGTATTACCATTATCTGATGTGCTATCATTATTAAAAATGGTCATTCAGACCTATCGTGGGTTTAATGGTTTCGTAGCTTTCACTTGCCATTGTGAATCAATCAATGACAGCGCTACAAGCCTTGCAACTTCCAGCACGATATAAAATAACTCTGGTAAAGCGCATGAGCCTTTTCTCCGACAAAGTCATCCATGCCTTATTTGATTTGCCGAATTTGGCTTATTATTATACTTTTATTGTCGGAGTTATAGGAGTCTCACTTGTTTAATCTTCCTGCTACTCATTCCAAATATACCCGCTATTATAGACCGCAGCATTCTTTGGCGCGCCGTATCATTACTCAAATCGATACGTGTGAGCGCCGTCCGCAAGATATTACCAGAGCAATGGGCTATCCGCTTAAGCATACTATTCCTGCCTGTGATCGCCTGCGTCACGTACTGTCTAGCGAAAAATTGGGCTTGGATGGCAGTTATATCGATGCTTATTTTACCCCTGAGCAATTCTTAGAAAAGCTGGTTTCAGTACTTGATATGCAGGATGAGACGTTTGAAGAAGACATCGCTCAAATCAAGTATGATTTGGCGCATTATGCGTATCCTTTGCCTAAATATCGGTTAAGAGCAGATGTTGATTTTGAGTTTACTGCTGGCGCAAATTGGATATCCCGTGGTGGCGCGGCTCAATTGGCTCATGCTCACTTGCCTGAAAATATTGCTCGAATGACTGAGACAGAACGTGAGTTCATCGTACAAAAGTGTATTGATGAGCATTACAAAAACTACAATGGCAATTTGCCATATGGCGGCGTGATTAAAGGCTACTGGCTAACGATTGAGCAGCATGGTGAGGTTATTAGCAAAGTGGAATATGGACTGCCAGTTAAATCATGATAGTACTCATAACGATGTAAGAGAAAAGCTTAAAAAGCCTATTTAAAATTCATCTCAATAGAAAACCGCCAAGCACTTTTTATCATTTGGCGGTTTTTTTGAGCTTCAATATATAAACTATCAGCAACTAAGCTTGATTCAAACCGTTTAGTAAGTGCTGCTAAGACCGACAAACAAACTCGTTGATTTGTCATCATCACCTTGCGAGTGCGTAACACCAGCATTGGCATTTAATTGACCAAAGCTTTTGGATACACCAAGCGTCATGCCAAAATTATCATCGTCGGTCTGTACCATTGGCGTATCAAAGCTGACATTTGCTATGGTGTTAAGACGCGCAGAAGCCGCTTCACGATTGTCACTCAACTGCTTTTGATAATGAACATCCCCGAATACATTAAGTGAATCGCCTAGATTATGGTTGGCTTTCACGCCAAGTTTGCCATAAGTGGTAGTATATTTTTGCTCATCAAACTGCATGGCGATACCAGACATTTCTTGCTCTTTTAGCGCGTCCAATCTCACACGGCTAGCCGTTGCACCGATATATGGCGTGATAGCAAGGCTGCTGAACTGCATCGGATATCCTGCCTGCAAGTTAGCATAGTAACGTTTACCATCAGCATTAGAGTTAAACTCTTGTTTATTGCCACCAAGTGTGACCGCACGTGTGACATCAACGTCTAGATTACCAAAGCCAACCGCGCCATTAAGCTGCACGCCGCCAAGCTTATCTAGCGTATTGCTATGATAGACACCAAAGCCTACTTCTTCTAAGTCGATATTGCTTAAGCCAGTGCGAACCCCTGAGTTCTCAAAATCTTTTTGAGTGATATTGCCATACAAGCCTGTTACCGCATGTGCTGAGTTAGGATGAGCAAAATCTACACCTAATAATACTTGGGTATTACTATCGCCTTCAAACCTTGCAATATCTTGATTTTCAAACTCACCGGTTGCCCATAACTTACGGGCAGGTTTTTGTTCACTACTTTGGATTTTATTGATGTGAGATTGCAAGCGCTCGCTAGTTGCTAGCCCTGCTGTCGTCGCAATGTGCGGCAACACGCCAATAAGACTAGGAGCGGTAACGACGGCACTGGCGTAATCTGCAATCATTTGATGCGCACGTCCCGACGGATGGATACCATCAGCAAAGAAATAGCTTTCATTGGCACCTGGCGCGACTAAATTACTTGATCCACATAAAAGCGAGCTTGAAGTGTTGCAAGCTTTTTGAGTCATATTTGTAAAGCCATAAGCCGTAGGGTTGGCAGCGACTTGTTGTAATAAGCTAAAAGTATCGAGCGGTATGATATTAGCACCCGTAGCTACTGCGCCACTATACATAGTTTGATTATATAAATTTGCTAACATCGTACCAGACGATTGAAACCCTGCTCCTGCAGCGATAGCAGTAGGTGTTAGACCTATATCAGGGATATTAGGTACTAAAATATAGTTCGCACCATTATCTTTGAGCGCTTTAATAGCGGCGACTTGGCTGCCAGCCGCTGATGAAATCGTATTTATCGCATTAGCAGGATTTGCAGCTGCCGCAAGTAAATCGTTTGCGCCTCCCCACACCACATACATACCATTAGGATCAACTTTTTTATTAGCCAGATAACCAGTTACTTGAGTGTTCACAGACGCAACAGGAACGTTAACGCCAAAGTCCGTATTAACGATATCCTTGCCTGCTCTTGCACCACCAATAGCATAGTTATTACCAGCTTGATTTCCAAGATAAACGATGGGAACAGCTGTTGTACCTAGCTGCTCAGCGAATGACGTTGCCCATACGTTATCAGGATTGGTCGTAAATTGACCTGACTCTTTAATACCGAGCTTGCCTTGGGTAATGGGACTAAAATAACCGCCATCGGTCAAGCTATCACCAAAAAATGTCACACTGCTATAAAGCTCAGCATGCGCTAGACCTGCCATTGATAGCGAGATGGCAAGTATACTTTTGGTCAATGTTTTAAGGGTGGTAGGGTTAACAATAGCGTGAGAGATATTACGAGGCATATCGACTTCCTTGTCGTGAATGTAGCGGTTTATTAAGGAAGTGTAACTGCTTTAGAAAATCCTATCAATCGAATTTATCGTAAATCCCAATATAAGTTGAATAAGCTAACAAGTATAAAACTTTTAACCATGGTGCTGTAAATATCGTTCTAAACTAATGCTCTATCTTCTAAATTATCCAGACCATCATAACAATGCAATTACTTGCATTGTTATGATGTGCAAATGAAGGTATCGTCCCTAGTATTTTTAAAATGATGAAACACCCTAGTAATGATCAACCTCCGCGTCTAAACTTATTAGTCTCAATTCAACTACGAACCCTACCTATGACTTCCTCTTATCATTGCCTGTATTCTTTTCGTCGCTGCCCTTATGCCATGCGCGCCCGTCTCGGCATACTGTTTGCCGAGCTACAGGTAGAGCTGCGCGAAATAACACTGAAAAATAAGCCGTCGCAGATGCTAGCCATTAGCCCAAAAGGTACGGTGCCTGTTTTACAACTTGTAGATGGGACGGTGATTGAAGAGAGTACAGAGATAATGATATGGGCGCTTGAGCAGCAAGATCCGCAAGGGCTTTTGGATGCAGAGGTTTTGCAGCAGGCAAATGCGCTGATTGATAAAAACGACAACGAATTTAAATATTGGCTCGATCGCTATAAATATGCCGATCGTCATCTTGAGATGACCCAGACAGAGTATCGACAGAAGGGTGAAATATCTTTACAAGTGTTAGAGGAATTACTGACTAAAAATCTTTATTTGCTAGGGAAAACTGTAACGATTGCCGATATTGGTATTATGCCTTTTGTCCGTCAATTCGCTCATGTCGATCGTGATATTTTTTATAGCCTCCCTTATCCAAACCTACAGCGATGGTTACAAGATTGGCTGCAGCATCCGTTTTTTTTGCAAACGATGACCAAATTTCAGCCGTGGCAGGATGGGGATGAAGCAGTAATTTTTTGCTGAGACTTCCTCCAAAATATTTAATAAGTGTTAATACTTTGAAATTTTCGTCTCATGTTTGTTAGGGTTACTACCCTCTAGCTATCTATCTTATTGAATTACTACAAGATTCACAGTACAGATTAACTAAAAATAAGATTAAGCTGCCATAATTTTTACCAATGTGTAAAGAAATAATTTGACAATTATGTACGGTTGGCTTATAAGAGATAAACAGTATGGCTGTTTGCCAATAAGTGCTTTTTTAGAGTGCCTATTTGCATTGATTAAGCTCATACACATATCAAGGGAAGCATCTTCTACCCTGATGGTATATCGCAATTTATCTGCACTACTCGTTTTATGGTTTTTAGGCAATCATTGCCCAACTGATGACATTCGCTGACAGCTACTAGGCTGCCACTGTCACTCTAACCTCACCCGCGCACGTGAATGTATTTTCTCATTTTGCTATTGTCAGCCAATTTGCTGACGATTCAGCGATGTATGTCGCGCTGGGCCTATAAAAAAGGTTTCCAATCGCATGACGATTTTATCTTCTATGCCTGTGCATCCGCAGCCAATCATAGATTCTGGGCATCGTTTTGATGCCAGCCGCCATTGGCCAGCCTCATTAACTTTAGGGTTTGCAGCTTATCCTGAAGCGGACACTCGCATTACCCGCATGAATGTCGCACGTCACTATGGTCCACTTCGGGTACAGCGCGCTTTTTACCCTGAAGGTCGTGATGGCTGCTGTCATGTGTATCTTTTACATCCACCCGGCGGTATTGCCAGCGGTGATTCTTTAACCATTGATGTTACGGTGTCTGAAAACGCCCACGCTTTATTAACCACCCCAGCTGCCAACAAACTGTATCGAGCCGATAGTAATAATGTCGCTTGGACACAGCATACTCATCTTAAAATCGAAGACGGTGCCACGCTTGAATGGCTGCCACAAGAAACGCTGGCTTTTGATGGGTCACGCGGTGAGCAAACGGTGATTATTGATTTGGCTGAAACGGCTAAATGCTTGGGCTGGGAAATTATAGGCCTTGGCCGCCCAGCCAGTGACTTACCTTATGTCAGCGGCATCATTGAACAGCGCTTTCAGCTTAGCCGAAATGGTCAGCCACTATGGTTAGAGCGCCAAGCTATTGACCCGACACATCCTCGATTTTTAGGTAAATGGGGACAAGGCGGTGCTACGGTTCACGCTACTCTGTGGGCAGTCGGACTGAGTGACCCTGCTGAGACCATTGCCGAACTACGCGACAAAATACCTGCCAACCACAATTGGGCGGTGACTTATCGCCGCGGTGTGCTTTTACTTCGCTATTTGGGTATGGAGCGCAATGAGGCATGGGATTTATTGCAACAAGCGAGGGAAATTCTGCGCCCAAGACTGATGGATGTTGAGGCAGTGACGCCGCGCATTTGGTTAACCTAAGAATTCTTTTGCGTATTTTTTTCGATTACGCATAAAAGCAAGCCGCAAATCAATCGGTTTTCAGCATAACAATATCAATAATAATGGAGACAATAATGGAACTAACCCCCAGAGACAAAGACAAATTAATGCTTTTTACTGCTGGGCTTTTGGCTGAGCGCCGTAAGGCAAAAGGGCTGAAGCTTAATTATCCAGAAGCGATTGCTCTGATAAGTTGTGAGATTATGGAAGGCGCACGAGAAGGGCGCACGGTGGCAGAAATGATGGGCGCCGGTCGCGAAATTTTAACTCGTGATGATGTGATGGAAGGTGTACCTGAGATGATTGAAAGTATTCAGGTCGAAGCGACTTTCCCTGATGGCACCAAACTGGTGACTGTTCACAGTCCTATTATCTAATAAGAGCATAAAGTTTAAGGAGAGCATGATGATTCCGGGTGAATATCAATTAAAGACAGGCGATATTGAACTGTGCGTAGGTCGCGACAGCTTTGTGATTGAAGTGGCCAATACTGGTGATCGCCCTATCCAAGTGGGCTCTCATTATCATTTCGCTGAAACCAATAGCGCGCTGAGCTTTGATCGCAAAAAAGCCTATGGCCATCGCCTAGCGATACCTGCTGGCACCGCCACGCGCTTTGAGCCGGGTCAAAAACGTGAGGTGTCGTTGCTGCCTTATGCCGGATTGCGCCGCATCTTTGGTTTTAGAGGTGAGGTAATGGGTGCGCTAGATGACAATTCAGATTCAGGAGAGACACGATGAAAATATCTCGCGACGCCTATGCCAATATGTATGGTCCGACCGTTGGCGACCGCCTCCGTTTGGGCGATACCGAACTTTGGATCGAGATTGAAAAAGACCATACCCATTATGGTGAAGAGGTGGTATTTGGTGGCGGTAAAGTGATTCGTGATGGTATGGGTCAAAGCCAGCTGTGCTCAGACTCAGTGATGGATACCGTGATTACCAACGTGATTATTATTGATTGGTGGGGCATCGTAAAAGCCGATGTTGGCTTAAAAGACGGTCGTATTGCCGCTATTGGTAAAGCCGGCAACCCAGATACGCAGCCAGATGTTGATATTATTATTGGCGCCGGTACTGAAATCATCGCTGGTGAAAACCAAATATTGACTGCAGGTGGGGTAGATACTCACGTGCACTTTATCTGCCCGCAACAAGTAGATGAAGCGTTAATGAGCGGTCTAACCACTATGATTGGCGGTGGTACAGGCCCTGCGACCGGCTCAATGGCTACCACCAATACCCCTGGTCCATGGCATATCGGCAAAATGATGCAAGCGGTAGATGACTTGCCTATTAACATCGGATTTTTGGGTAAGGGTAGTGCCAGTACCCCAGAAGCGCTTGAAGAGCAAGTTAAAGCAGGTGTGATGAGCTTAAAAGTCCATGAAGACTGGGCAGCAACGCCAGCAACGATTAGTAATGCGCTTGATGTTGCTGACCGTTACGATATTCAGGTAGCGCTACATGCTGATAGTTTAAATGAGTCAGGCTTTGTTAAAGATACGCTAGAGGCCTTTAAAGACCGCTGTATCCATTCGTATCATACTGAAGGTGCGGGTGGTGGTCATGCGCCAGATATTATTGTCGCTTGTGGTCAGCCAAATGTTTTACCGTCATCGACCAATCCAACACGCCCGTACACCATCAACACTGTTGACGAGCATCTCGACATGCTGATGGAGTGTCATCACTTAGACCCAAATATTCCTGAAGATGTGGCCTTTGCTGACTCGCGTATCCGCCGTGAGACCATTGCTGCAGAAGATATTTTGCATGATCTTGGTGCCATTTCAATGATTTCATCGGACTCTCAAGCCATGGGCCGTATTGGTGAAGTGGTCTGCCGTACGTGGCAAACCGCGCACAAAATGCGCCTGCAACGTGGTCTGCTACCAGAAGATCAAGAGCGCGGTACTGATAACTTCCGAGTCAAACGTTATATTGCCAAATACACCATCAATCCTGCCATTACCCATGGTGTATCACATGAAGTGGGCTCGGTAGAGATTGGCAAAATGGCAGACTTGGTACTATGGCGTCCTAAGTTTTTTGGTGTTAAGCCCTCCATTATCTTAAAAGGCGGCATGATTGCTGGTGCTGCAATGGGCGATCCTAACGCAGCGATTTCGACCCCGCAGCCAGTGCATTACCGCCGTATGTTTGGCGCGCTAGGACGTGCAGTTTCTGCTACTCGCGTTACCTTTGTTAGCCAAGCTGCGATGGGCACAGGTCTTGAAGAAAAACTGGGACTAAAAAGCCGATTTGTCGCGTGTAAAAACGTTCGTAGTATGCGCAAAAAAGACATGAAGCTGAATGATTACTGCCCGAACATTACGGTAGATCCAGAAACTTATGAAGTTCATGTAGACGGTGTGCTCTTAACTTGCGAGCCGCTCTCTGAATTGCCATTAGCTCAGCTTTATCATTTGTTTTAGGTCATCTGTTCTAGACCAATTGTTTTAAATCGTTCGTAAGGATAATAATATGCTTGAATTAATAAAAAGAATGGATGGTAATACTTCGGTCGATATCTATGACACCTTGACCCTGCCTTATGAGCTACGTATTCGTGGTCGTTTAAAGGCAATTAGTGATAACGAACGTGATATGGGTCTGTTTCTTGACCGAGGTCCTGTGCTTCGTCATGGTGATTTGCTACAAGCCAATAGTGGTGAGGTGATTCAGGTTCTTGCAGCTGATGAGCCAGTGGCTACTGCTTATATCGAAAGCGGTTTACCACTAGCCAGACTGTGCTACCACTTAGGTAATCGACATGTGTCACTCGCCCTTGGTAGCGATGAAGATGGGCGTCATTGGGTGCGTTTTCCTCCAGATCATGTGCTTGAAGAGCTGGCAGTACTATTGGGAGCAGATTTGAGGCATCACGACGCACCATTTGATCCTGAATCTGGTGCTTATGCGCAGGCTGGTCGCGAGCACTCGCACTCAAATAGTCATGCGCATTCTCACTCTCACTCTCATTCTCATGACCACGACCATTCTGAACACGACGGTCATAACCATGCGCATTAATGAGCCGTCAAATGCTGTGAGCGATCTAGCATTGTTAGGTTTGATGCAATTAATTAGCCCAGCATTACCTATTGGTGCTTTTGCTTGGTCACAAGGTTTGGAAAGTGCGTTTGAGCTGGGTTGGGTCAATAATGAAGCTCAACTGGGCGAATGGTTGGAAGGCGTTTTAGGTGACGGTTTGACGCGTTGTGAACTGCCTGTCTTAGCACGTTTACAGAGATGTTGGGCAAATAATGACGGTGATGGTCTGGCCTTTTGGAATGACTGGCTACATGCCAATCGGGAAACGGCTGAGCTGAGCGATGAAGATACACGTTTGGGTCAAGCATTGATACGCTTACTAAACAGTTTGGATTTGCAGCCACAGACAGCGTTAGGTCATGCCGAGCTACCAAAGGAACCGGGTTATGTCACTGTGTTTGCATGGACGGCTCATCAAAGGCAGGTACCTGTACGTCAAGCTCTACTGGGATTTGCTTGGGGCTGGCTGGAAAATCAGCTTGCGGCTGCCTGTAAAGCCCTGCCACTCGGTCATACCGCTGCACAACGTTTGAATGAAACGTTACGGCCACAACTGGTGACGGCAGTCGATAAGGCTTTAATCTTAACTGATGAGCAGTTGGGTCCGATTTTACCCGGCTTAGCACTGGGTAGTGCTCAGCATGAAACTCAATATTCACGATTATTTCGAAGCTAAATTATTGCTTCGTTTTTAGATAAGGAAAATATACATGAAACATTGCTTAAGAGTAGGCGTTGGTGGTCCGGTTGGTTCCGGAAAAACAGCTTTATTACGTCAGTTATGTAGTGCGCTAAAAGATCACTATGATATCGCTGTGGTTACTAACGATATCTATACGCGTGAAGATGCCGATTTTTTGTTAAAGCATGATGCCTTGCCTGCTGACCGTATTCTTGGCGTAGAAACTGGCGGCTGTCCGCATACGGCTATCCGCGAAGATGCCTCGATGAATCTGGCCGCAATTGATGATTTGCAAACGCGCCATCCTAACCTAGAGCTGGTGTTAGTAGAGTCTGGCGGCGATAACCTCGCGGCGACCTTTAGCCCAGAGCTTTCTGATTTGACCTTATATGTCATTGACGTCGCTGCTGGTGACAAAATCCCTCGTAAAGGTGGCCCAGGTATAACTAAGTCAGACCTGCTGATTATTAATAAAATTGACATCGCCAAATACGTACATGCTTCGCTAGATATCATGGAGCGTGACTCAAAGAAAATGCGCGGAGAACGTCCTTTTATATTCACTAATCTATATGACGGCGTAGGTGTAGAAGAAATTATTAGCTTTATCTTAAAGCAAGGTATGTTACCTGAGCGTCGTCCTGGAAAGCCAATGCTCAATGCTTAATGCTTAATGGTTAATTGCTCGCATTTAATAATTACAGTCAGTCCTAAATAAAAAAATGCAAATATTATCAATCACTACTGGGGTTAATTTTTCTTGCTTGCTGTGGCTACGCTGACAGAGGCTGCGAATAATCAACCTTAGTAGTTCTGTACTCTTTTAAAAGTGGATCAACTATAAGTAGGCGGACAGTACTTCAAAGTATTATCTAGACCAATCAATTAGTTAGATAATAGAAAACAAGAAAATAGGAGAGAAAGATGAATAAAATGACTAAATTGCTGCTGACAGTAGGGCTGATGATGACTGCCACTTTGGCGATGGCCCACCCTGGCCATGGCGAGCAGGTGAGCAATGGTTTCCTTAGCGGCTTACTGCATCCGATGATGGGCCTTGACCACTTATTGGCTATGGGCGCGATTGGTTTTTGGAGTATCCGCCAAAACACTACGATGAAACGTGGCACGCCGTTATTTGTCGTAGGCGGCATGATAGCTGGCGCAGGCCTTGCTTGGGCGGGTATCAGTTTGGCTGGGGTAGAGACCGGCATCGCCATGTCAGTATTGCTAGTCGGTGTACTAATCGCCACGTTAGCAAAACTGCCGACTGCTGTTGGTGGAACCTTAGTTGCCCTGTTTATGGTCGCCCACGGTTATGCTCATGGTACTGAAATGACACAAGGTTCAAGCTTATTGCTTTATATGGCTGGCTTCGTTGTCGCCACCTTAGCTATTACCTTTATCGGTCGTAGTCTGGGTACCATGATGCTCAAAGCCGATAACCGTATTACCCGTGCATTAGGCGGCGTGGTTGCTATTATTGGTGGGGTATTGGCTGCGGGCTAATATGTATTAATCAAAAAAAATCTCGTTTCGCATCAAGCTAAGAAGCCGTAGGGACTTCCTACGGTTTTTTAGTTTCTCATATTCCTTTTCGCATCTGCTAAAGATATTAAAGCGACGACAGTGGGCTAGATGCCTGCTGCATTAATAAATATATCAAATAGGGATTATCACGATATGAATGATACCATCATAAAATTATCTAGAAACACGAACCGTGCGCCGATTAGCGCAACCTCAACTCAGAGCGTTGCTTTTTCTCATTACAATAACATCTCAGCGCAGTTACCAATCGATCCTAAGACGGGAGCATTAGCCTCTGCTGACATCACAGCCCAAGCCAAACAGTGCTTAGATAATATCAAGGCGGTTGTGGAAAGTACCGATCACCTCATGGATGATGTGATTAAAATCACTGTATTTTTAAAAGATATTGCAGATATGCAGGCAGTAGATGCTGTCTATCGTACTTTCTTTACCGACTATTTGCCGACACGTAACGTAGTGATGGTTGCAGAGCTGCCTATTGATAATGCGTTAGTACAAATGGATGCATTACTTTCAAATGGCGAAGGTACTCATCCGCAAGCACCTTGTAAGCTTATAAAAGTGGCAAAAAACACCGATAACGCGGCAATAGATTCTCTATCTACCCAAACCGTTGCTTTTTCTCATTATAATAACGTCTCAGCACAATTACCGATCGATCCTACTTCAGGGCAATTAGTAGCAGGCGGTATAGTAGAGCAGACAGCGCAATGCCTAACCAATATTAAGGCAATTTTGACCAGTATCGCTGTCGGTATTGATGATATTGTCAAAATAAATATTAGTCTAACCAACCTTACTGATATCGCAGCCGTCGATGACGTTTATAGCACTTTTTTTCCAGATACTGCTATTGCCAGAGCCGTCAATTATCTACCAGCGCGCACAGTGACTATGGTTTCAGGGCTACCTATGGCTGCTTTGGTACAAGTTGAAGCTGTGGTATCACATGGAGATGGCACACCGCCACAAGCCGTTGAAGATCGACATGGCATTGTGATCAAAGCCAATAATACTGAGCAAGCACCAAAGCACTCGTTAAGCACGCAGATGGTTGCTTTTTCTCACTATAATCACCTTTCAGGTCAATTGCCTATCAATCCTGATACAGGTAAGCTCATCAATGGTGATATAAAGGCGCAGACTCAGCAGTGCTTAGATAATATCAAAGCCATTGCCAAGAGTATCGATCATAAAATGGATGACATCGTTAAAGTAACTGTGCAACTCAAGGACATTAGCGATATTGACACGGTCAATGATATTTACGCTACGTTCTTTGACGGTGAACTGCCTGCCAGAACCGTGTTTGGCGTATCAGCAATCCCTATGGATGCATTGATACAAATCGATGCGGTGCTTTCTAATGCTGAAGGTACGCCACCTGTCAGATAGTGGTAATTCAGATTTTGCCATAACAATTGGTTCGACGCACGTTTTCTAGATCGTCATAATCCAGTCATGACTAATCACTCAACTTGAATACAAAAGGCTTTCAACTATTTGGAAGCCTTTTTTATGAGAATAATTCAAGGGGTATGTCTAGCTGTCTATCTAAAATTGTCCAAATAAGCGACAATACCCGCATAAATTTCAAGCGTATATTAAGAGTGATATATGCGCTTAGAGACTCTCATTTTTTTTGATAGCAGACATCTATTAAATCTAACATATATAAAAGGCCGTCCCAAATGACCAATGATAACCCATATGATTTTTTACCATTACAGCCTACCGGTAGAAACGAGACTGATACTGCCAACACTTACGCGCCCGAAGACATGATCAAGATATACGAGCAGCAATTTCTCATACCAGTCCCTGAAGAGCAGCTAACTGAATTTTTACCTGCGCTAAAAAGCTTCTATGATATTGATAATCACACTCTAGATGTTAGCGCCATTATTTTCGAAGCAATCGCGGATGCGAGTATTATTTACAATCACAAAATAAAAGCAGGGCGTTACCAACTCCTGGAAGGCTTGGTAAAAGAAGTGCTTGAACGTGGCGAAGACGACCAAAATGATGCAGGTATTGATGGTATTGACAGCAACGACAGTGAAGAAGCACAAGCCTATACCCTAGAGTGCAAGCGTACTTTTTTTATTAATGATGTAGAGATGCCCTATTATTTTAATTTATTTATTCAGGGCGATAGCTATTCAACATTAACCAAACAAGACACCTTGCTAGAGCAGATGTATTGGTTCGCGAGTGACGGCGCTGAAGATAACGAGGGCTTAGAGGCGATTAATGCGCAGTTAACTGACTTAGGTATTCGCGCAATGGATCTGGCGACGCTCTATCAGATAGTGGATTATGTAGAAGACCACATCATAGACGATGCCATGATAGAAACCCTTAATAAATTATTAGATGATGCTGAGTAGTAAGTAAAAATAATACTAAACAGCCAATCAAATTTTGTATGTGACTTTAAGTTATAACACTTTCTCTTTATACGGTCTGCCAAGGAGAGTGACTCGTGGTACATCATAATAACGCCAATATTGAAAGCAAATCAGCATGGGCTGTTTTTCTTATCTTCCTTAGATTGGGGTTAACCTCATTTGGTGGCCCTGTCGCTCATTTGGGCTATTTCCGTGATGAGTTTGTGATACGCCGCAAGTGGCTGACTGAGAACAGCTATGCCGATTTAATCGCGCTTTGTCAGTTTTTACCAGGACCAGCTAGTAGCCAAGTTGGCATTGCTATCGGGTTATCTCGAGCAGGATATGCTGGCGCGCTTGCTGCTTGGACGGGTTTTACCTTACCCTCTGCCATAGTGCTTATGTTGTTTGCCATAGGTATTAGCAGTTATGGGGATATTGTTCCACTTGGTGTATTGCATGGTTTAAAGGTCGCGGCAGTGGCTGTGGTTGCGCAAGCGGTATGGGGTATGGGGAAAAATCTCTGTACCGATGTTGCGCGAATTTCTATCATGGCGCTGGCTGTTTGTTTTGTACTTTTGGTGCCTTCTGCATTAGCTCAAGTAAGCGTTATTGCGATTGCCGCCATTATTGGGCTGCTATGGTTCAAACCTGAAAAAGTGATTGCTCATGACCCGCTTCCTATTACTGTGAGACGTCGGACTGGGCTCGTTTGGTTGTTCTTGTTTTTTTCATTGCTCATTGGCTTACCGCTGCTAACTGCATTGTATCCAAGCCAAACCCTATCTATGGTAGATACCTTTTTTCGTGCAGGATCACTTGTGTTTGGTGGCGGACACGTAGTATTGCCATTATTACAGGCTGAGATTGTTCCCGCAGGCTGGATAAGTAATGATACTTTTTTAGCAGGTTACGGCGCTACGCAAGCAGTGCCAGGACCTTTATTTACCTTCGCAGCATTTCTAGGTGCCTCGATGAATCAAGCTCCTAGTGGCTGGCTAGGAGGGGTGATTTGCTTGATAGCAATCTTTGCGCCGTCATTTTTATTGGTTATGGGCGTCCTGCCGTTTTGGGAGCGTTTACGCCAAAATCTGCGCACACGAGCTGCACTGTCTGGCATCAATGCAGCGGTCGTTGGTTTGTTATTGGCAGCGCTTTATCAGCCTGTATGGACAAGCGCTATTGTTGAAGCAAAAGATTTTGGTCTGGCATTGGTCGCTCTCATTGCTTTGATGTTCTGGAAATTCCCTGCTTGGCTGGTAGTGACTGGCTGCGGAGCTGCTGGATGGTTATTAACACTATAAAATGGCAACTACCTGTATAGTAATCAGATACATTCAGAAATTTCTAATTTTAAAAATTGCTCATTATTAAGCAGTTTTTTCTAATTTTAGAAGGTTTAACTCTCTCAAGAGTCACCACATCAAGTTACGTTTCAACATCCACCTCAAACAGTAAAGCTGAAATTCACCAAATTTATCTTTACCGTTTATGCAGCATAGCTCAAGGTTATTGATAACGCTAAAATAGAGCAGGATAAATGACCCATAATAAGATAAACTGCCCCGCGAGCGCTGATTGGATTCGATATATTTCGGACTGCCCAGACGCATTTAATCAGTTATAAAAGAACATTGATAAAAGATTATTGATATAAGGTACATCACGATGGAACAAGCACAAAGCGCGGTAGAAAAAAGACCTGTATTCATGCCTAGAGTGAACAGTGATAATCTGGTAAAAACAGACATGGTTCGGTTTGAGCGCCATGTGGGATTTGCGAGTCGGCAAAAGAAAAAATCTATCAATGATATGCATCAAGTTATTCGCAAAAAATATGGATTTAATCACGTTTTAGAGCTGTCGAGTAAATCGGGTAATAAGCTGAGTTTTCTGCTGAGCCCTTTGAGCCTAAAGCTGACTAATGAGAATGGTGGCGAGCAGTATAGTGTCGAAAACGCCTTTCAAAGCAGTATGGTTTTTGAGGATGGTGGCCCCTATATCGACTTGCTAAGTGCACCGCCCAGACAAGCCAAAAAAGATGAGCGATTAATCACCTCGGGTGAACTCATTGGCTATAATTATTTCGGTATGGAGTGGAGTGTAGAGCCATTAACGACGTTTTATGATTGGCTATATGTGAATGCCCTAAAGCAAAACCCTCAGCTGCATGAAGAGGTCATGCAATATCAAGCCTTTACTGATATGGAGTTTAATCCAAAAAAATCTATCCACTCTGCAGCTTATGCACTGGCTATGTTTGTGGCGCTCCATAAACGAGAGCTACTCGATAATGTTGAAGATCCAGCGGTGTTTTTTAACTTATATCATGACTTTAAAGTGAGTAACACCGAGGAGCTTTTGGAAGCGGGTTGGATCTGACCACTAGACCAGCACTTAATTTAGTATAAGAAATCGGTGAACTAATTTTCTTGCTAGGCTGTAGTGGCATAATAACCTTAGACTGTGCTTAAAAGAAGCGATGTGATACGAAGTACCACATCTATTATCATGGAAGAAAATAAAAACAGACTATGAAAACTGATACCAATCCTTCGCTTGCGTTTAGAAGATACCCTTCGACGACTGCTCTGCAATGCTTCGAGACAGCGGCTCGTCACCTAAGCTTTACTAATGCTGCCTTAGAGCTGCATATGACGCAAAGTGCGATTAGTAAGCAAGTGGCGCAGTTGGAAGAGATGCTGAATATCTCTTTATTTTATCGTACCTCGCAGCGTATTTCGTTAACGCCTGCCGGCAAAGCTTACTATATCGATGTACTAAGTATTCTTAAGCATATCGAGACTGCGACGACCAATTTGATGTCGCATAGCAGTAATTTGGAAGTGCTAAAAATGGTCTCGCATCCCACCTTTTGTGCACGTTGGCTGATTCCTGCGCTTCACGGCTTTAGTCAGGAAAATCCTTTAATTAGGCTGGATATTAAAGAGCAGGTAGGTCCATTTTTCTCCGAAGAGCATGATATCGATATTGCGTTCTTATACGGAGAAGGGACGTGGTCGGGAATGCAAAATGTTAAATTGTTTGATGAGTACTGTGTGGCGGTTTGTCGCCCTGATTATTTGCAAGGTAAAGACTTGCAACCGCAGCAGTCGGACAGCTATGTGCTGCTACAGCTGAGCTCACGTCCTAGCGCATGGTACGAGTACTTTAAGCAGCAGCAGATTAGCTTGGATGGTACGTTTGTAGGTCCACGCTTTGATACGTTTCATGCTTGCATTTCGGCAGCATTAACGGGTTATGGTGTTGCCTTAGTGCCGTTACGATTGGTGGCTCCTGAGCTACAATCGGGTCAGCTGGTGATGGCTTGGCATTATGCGGCTAAGGGGAGAGGGGCTTACTATATGTCTTATCCTTTATCGCTTGGCAACTCGCACAAGACCAAAGTGATGCAAGAGTGGATTGCACGCTACTTAGAGACGTCCAGTCAGAGTCAAGTAGAATTAGCCAGTTTGCTTGGCATCACTTGTACGAGTGTCAGCCACGGATAACGACAGTAAGATGATTAACTGCTAAAAGCCAGTGGTGAAAAAAATAACCGTTCCAATCAGCCACGATGACAAAAAGGAATGCCCGCCCAACTATTATTCGTTTGCCCAAATCCTAGGTTTTTGTTGAAATGAGCGTCTAACTCAAGGAAGATGAGAGACGTTCATGGATTCGTTGTATAACGTTACCGATGCATTCACCATGGTGCATCCAGTGACCCTTAGCAAAGGTAAAAATGCGCACGTTTGGGATACGGGTGGCAAGCGCTATATTGATTTCGTCGGTGGTATCGGCGTATTAAATTTTGGTCATTGCCACCCACATATCGTTGACGCTATCATCGCTCAATCACAAAACCTCATTCACTACGCCTACAATGCGGCAGGTCACCTGCCTTACCAAAAGCTCATGCCGAGACTTTGCGATTTAGTTCCTATTGCAGGTGAGCTTGCAGGCATGTTGACCAATTGCGGCGCCGAAGCAACCGAAAACGCGATCAAAATTGCCCGTATGAAGACTGGTCGTGTCGGTGTGATTGCTTTTGATGGCGGCTTTCATGGCCGTACCCTCGCAGCTGTCAACCTCAATGGTAAAGTGGCCCCATATAAACGCGGTCTTGGCCCTCTTGCTGGCAGTGTCTATCATATTCCCTTCCCAAGCCCTGACAATAACATCAGTGACCAGCAAGCCATTGACGCTTTGCTGCGCCTGTTCGAAGTCGAAACGGATATTGGTAATATCGGCGCTATCATCGCAGAACCGGTGCAAGGTGAGGGCGGTTTTCAATTAATGTCGCCAAAATTTGCTCAATACCTACGTAAGTTCTGTGATGATAATGGCATCTTGCTCATTATGGATGAGATTCAGTCAGGATTTGGGCGTACGGGCACACCGTTCGCCTTTAGTCATCTAGGTATCGAGCCCGATATGGTGTTGCTGGGTAAAAGTATTGCTGGCGGTCTACCATTAGGGGCAGTCATTGGTAAAGGCACTGTCATGAACGACTTGCCAAAGGGCAGCTTGGGCGGTACTTATTCTGGCAACCCAGTAGCATGTGCTGCTGCCAATGCCACGCTCGATATTATGGCAGAAGATGCCGTATGGGACTCAGCAGAACACTATCAGCAAACCATTGAAACCACTATTGAACAGTGGCAAAAAGAAGGTCTAACGCCTTGGTTGTATGGACTAACGGGTATCGGCGCTATGCGCGGTATTGAATTGCGTCATCCATCTCATGGTACGCACCCAAGCGTGATGACTTATATTTTAGCGGAAGCTCGTAAGCAAGGACTGCTGTTGATGCCTAGTGGTAAATACCGCCATATCATTCGCTTATTACCGCCATTAACGATTGAGCCTGAAACCCTACAAGAAGGCCTCGATATCTTAAAAGGCATCCTAGCATCCATCCCAGACGAGCTGCCGATTCAATGAGTGTTTTTGCTTGTAGCTTCTATTTGGCTACATAAAGCAGCCATCATTTTTAACTATTATTCATTTGTCATCACAAGCAGTTTAAGGAGAATAACCGTGAGTTCAGAGCATCTAAGCTCAAACCAACAAGACATGAGCAGTGACGATATCCGTCATCGTTTTTCGCTCGCTATGTCAAATATGTATCAAAAAGAAGTGCCGCTATATATTGATCTTATGAATCTGGTCGCTGAGGTTAATAAGGATGTATTGAACAAGCAGCCTGAGATTGCTGAACAGCTTAAGAATACCGATGAAATAGATAGACTGAGCATGGAGCGCCATGGAGCGATTCGTTTGGGTACTGCGGCAGAGCTTATGATGATGCGTCGTTTGTTTGCAGTTATGGGTATGCACCCGGTCGGCTACTATGATCTAGCGCCTGCTGGCGTGCCAGTGCATTCTACAGCGTTTCGCGCGATTAATACGGCATCGCTCAATAATAGCCCGTTTCGCGTATTTACCTCATTATTGCGTTTAGATTTGATTGGCGATGAGGCGCTCAAGCAACAAGCCCAAGCGGCACTGGATGCGCGCTGTATTTTTACCGATGACGCAATCAAACTGATTGAAACTTATGAAAACGAGGGCGGTCTAACGAATGAGCAGGGTGAGCAATTTGTCCAAGAAGCGCTAGAGACCTTTCGTTGGCATGAGCAGTCGCCTATCTCGAAAGACGTATATGAGCAGTTGGCAGGTCAGCATCAACTGATTGCCGATGTGGTTGGGTTTAAAGGACCACATATCAATCATCTGACCCCAAGGACGCTAGATATTGATGCCGTCCAACAAGGTATGAAGAGCCGTGGGATTACGCCAAAAGCGATCATTGAGGGACCGCCACGCCGTCACTGTCCTATTCTTTTGCGCCAGACCAGTTTTAAGGCATTAGTAGAGCCAGTGAGTTTTAAAGGTGCTGACGGTCAGTATGAATCAGGTCAGCATACTGCTCGCTTTGGTGAAATTGAGCAGCGCGGTGTAGCCTTGACCCCAAAAGGCCGTGCCCTTTACGACCAATTGCTAACCGAAGCTCGTGAAAAATTGGGTACAACCCCAAATGAAGACAATGCTGAACAATATTATCGATTATTAAGCGAATCTTTTGCCGCTTTTCCAGACGATTATAAGAAACTGCATCATGAGCAGCTTGCTTATTTCCTTTATCAGGTAGCTGATAAAGAGGCTTTTGCAAACCACATTATAGATTCACCGTCAAACGAGCTCTCTGCTGCTAATCTGCAAAGCCTGATTGAGCAAAGTATCATTCTTATTGAGCCGATTGTTTATGAAGACTTTTTGCCTGTGAGTGCAGCTGGTATCTTCCAGTCCAATCTTCATATTGATAGAGAGAACAGCTATGAGGGTCAGTCTAATCAACAAGAGTTTGAGCAAGCCTTAGGCATGCGTGTGCAAGATGAATTGGCATTATATGCGCAGCGACAGAATGAGAGTCTACAGGCGTGTTTGGCCTTGTTATGACAAGTGGCTTAAAGCAACTTATGGTTAAAAGACAAAACAGTGGCGCTGTGAAAAACATTTTTTTAGAGCAGTGAGGTTTAATCCGCTTTAATACAATGAGAATTATATCAGTCAATATATTGATTCATTAAGATTTTATCTACTAAGTTTAGAATGCCATTCCAAAAATGAATGACAGCAAGAAATTTATTATTTTGCAACTTGAGCGACGGCAGGGTAGTTTATAGATCTGCACGGACGTAATGAAATACTATACAAAGGAGTCAGTATGATTAAGCAATACATGTCAGCCATGGGCGTCGACGAAAGCCAGTACCAAGCAGGCGATTTCGCAGTCCATAGCCCTATCGATGGTGAAGTCATCGGTAAGGTCGCTTTGCATCAAGTGAACGATGTCGACACACAAATACAAGATGCTAAAAAAGCCTTCAAAGAATGGCGTACAGTGCCTGCTCCTAAGCGTGGCGAATTGGTCCGTATTTTGGGCGAAGTGCTCCGTGAGCACAAAGAAGATCTAGGCGCGCTAGTTTCTCTAGAAGCCGGTAAAATCAAAGAAGAAGGTCTAGGTGAGGTCCAAGAGATGATCGATATCTGCGACTTTGCAGTAGGTCTATCTCGTCAGCTTTATGGTTTGACTATCGCCTCAGAGCGTCCTGGTCACCACATGCGCGAAACTTGGCAGCCATTAGGCGTCATCGCGGTCATCTCAGCTTTTAACTTTCCCGTTGCTGTTTGGTCATGGAACACGGCGCTAGCCTTGGTCTGTGGTAATCCTGTGATCTGGAAGCCTTCAGAAAAAACCCCTTTAACTGCCATCGCTTGCCAAGCGCTATTCGAGAAAGCCCTAGCCAAATTTGGCGATGCGCCTGCCAATCTATCTCAGCTCTTATTGGGTGAAGCCGATGTTGGTAATGCGTTGGTTGAGCATAAAGATGTGGCTCTCGTCAGTGCGACGGGCAGCACACGTATGGGCAGAATCGTAGGGCCAAAAGTCGCTGAGCGTTTCGGTAAGTCTTTACTAGAGCTTGGTGGTAACAATGCCATGATTCTAACCCCAAGTGCTGATTTAGACCTAGCCTTACGCGGTATTCTGTTCTCAGCAGTTGGTACTGCGGGTCAGCGTTGTACCTCGCTACGCCGTCTATTCGTCCACGAATCTGTAAAAAATGACATTTTACCACGCGTAAAATCTGCTTATTCAACAGTGAGTATCGGTCATCCACTAGAAGGCAACTTGGTCGGTCCACTTATCGACCAAGATAGCTTCAATAATATGCAAGACGCCTTGACCAAAGCCCGTGCAGCCGGCGGTACAGTCACTGGTGGTGAGCGCGTCTTACAAGATAAGTATCCAAACGCTTACTACGTCACGCCAGCTATTGTTGAGATGGATGCGCAAAACGACGTCGTCCGTCATGAGACTTTCGCACCGATCTTATATGTCATGACCTATACAGACTTCGACGAAGCTTTAGAGCTACAAAATGACGTACCACAAGGCTTATCTTCTTGCGTCTTTACCAATGACTTGCGTGAAGCTGAGCTGTTCTTAAGTGCCCGCGGTAGTGACTGTGGTATTGCCAACGTCAACATCGGTACCAGCGGTGCTGAGATTGGTGGCGCATTCGGCGGCGAAAAAGAAACCGGCGGTGGTCGTGAGTCAGGCTCTGATGCGTGGAAAAACTACATGCGTCGTCAGACCAATACGGTCAACTACTCAACTGAGCTACCACTAGCACAGGGTATTAACTTTGGTTAATACAAAGTATGGTTTCTAATGTAAAAGTATATTTTTATCCAGTTAAGCGCGTTATGTGCGCTTAACTGCCCTTAGCATTACTTGTATCCTTTTAAATTCTGTTTTGAATCTATTTTTAAACCGTCAATAAGCCGCAAAGATAGCGGATAGCCGTTTTAATTAAGATTACTGTTTAACGCTTTATTTTTTAAACCCTTTTAATGATTCATGAATATCTTTCAAATATTTATTTTGATTGATGACAATACTTTATTCCTTAAGATAATTAATAAGCTATTGTTTTAATTGGTTATTTAATATAAATGCATTTAGAGAAGTGACTTAGGTCACTAGATTGGTTTGCATCTGACCAATGAGCAACATCGTACGATGACTATATACCAATGGATTTGGTTTTAACTACTAGGATAGGTAGATATATTATGATTGCAGATAAACCTCACAAACCGCATGACCCTGATATCGAAGGTTATGATCCTTCTTCTAGCTTCCTGCTAGATATTGCCCCACTGATATTGACTGCCATTATTCTAATGGTGCAATTTTTTGTCTTTAAAGACTTTACTCCGCATATTCCGCTAGCATGTGGCATCTTGATCACCGGTCTGTTCATGAAGTTACGTGGGCGCAGCTGGGACGGTATGGAAGAGCGTTTTTTAAAGGTTGTGAAAATTGGTCTGCCTGCCATGATTATCTTGATGGGTGTAGGAATGCTCATCGGTGCTTGGATTATCGCCGGCACTGTACCCACTATTTTATACTACGGCTTTAGCGTTTTTTCTCCCTCCTCATTCCTAGTCTCTGTTTGTCTTATTTGTGCCATTATTTCAGTAGCAACGGGTACCTCGTGGGGCACGGTTGGTACAGTCGGTTTAGCTATGATGGGTATTGGTCTAGGGTTAGGTATTCCACCGTCACTAACAGGTGGTGCCATCGTCTCCGGTGCTTTCTTTGGCGACAAAATGTCTCCGTTATCTGATACCACGAACTTAACACCAGCTGCTGCCGGCGTGGATCTTTGGGACCATATCCGTGGCATGTTGCCGACGACTGTACCTGCCATGGTTACAGCTCTGATTCTCTATGCTTGGATTGGTATGAGCTACGGCGCAGACAATGTCGATCTCACTTCAATCAAAGAAATACAAACCTCATTAGCAGCGAACTATAACCTGAGCATTATTACTTTATTACCTGCTGTTGTCGTCGTCATTGCAGCTGTTATGAAAATGCCAGCCATTCCAACGGTATTGTCAGGTGTGGTAGTCGCAGGTCTTGTCGCATTTTTTATGCAAGGCGTTGGTGTCCATGACATCTTTAACGTCCTACAAAACGGTTTTAAAAGTGAGACCGGCTTTGCTGTGGTCGATCAACTGTTGTCTAAAGGTGGCGTGATGTCCATGACTTGGGTCGTGACCTTAACTATCTTTGCACTAGCTTTTGTCGGTTCAATTGAGCATTACGGTACATTAAAAGCCATCATGGCCAAAATCAACAACATGGTGAAATCGAGATTTGGTTTAGTGATTACGACTTATGCCAGTACCATCGGTGTTGGTACGCTTATCGGTGATGTCTATACCACGCTAGTCTTACCGGGTCGTCTGCTCAAAGATAAGTATAAAGAGATGGGTTACAAGCGCACGACGCTTACTCGCTCTATCGAAGATACGGGTACGCTGTTATCGCCACTTATTCCTTGGAATATGGGCGGTAGCTTTGTCGCGGCAACCCTAGGTATTGCGACCTTAACTTACGCGCCATTCGCCTTTGCCTGCTGGTTATCACCATTGTTTGGCTTGCTATGGGTCGTCTTAAATAAATTTATTCCTCATGAAGAACCGACTGTCATCGATAACACAAGCACGCTCTCTACCGTAGAAAACGCATAATTTAGAAGGAACTTGAGATGTTGCAAGAGCAATGTTTGTGGAGCGTCACTACGCCCAAAACTCACCACTACGATACCCTAACGAGCGAAACGCAAACACGAGTTTGTATCATCGGCGGTGGTTATACTGGACTGTCTGCTGCGATTCATCTGGCAGAGCAAGGAGTGGCGGTGGTGTTGCTAGAGAGTAAGATCATCGGTAGCGGCGGTTCAGGACGCAATGTGGGTTTTGTGAATGCCGGTACTTGGGCTCGTCCTGATGACCTCAATAAAATCATGGGAGAAGAGGTTGGTGAACGTTTAGGGACTGCGCTCGGTCATGCGCCAAGTCTCGTGTTTGACATCATCGATCGCCATCATATTGATGCAAAGGATACGCGTACGGGCAATATCCATATGGCACACAATGCCAAGGGTGAAGCCGATGTGGACATCCGTTATGATCAGTTGATACGTCGCGGTGTTCATGCCGAGGTGTTAACCGGTGCGCGCTGCCATGAATACTGCGGGACAACCAGTATCAATAAAGCCTTGCTTGATCATCGTGCGGGCACTATTAACCCATCTGCATACGTCAATGGCTTAGCGGCAGCTGCGACTAAACTGGGCGTACGTATCTATGAGCACTCGGCGGTAACCTCAGTTGAGAAGTCTGATGGTAATTGGTATGTGCGTACGGCTGATGCGGCGGTGAAAGCTGAAAAAGTCATCATCGCGACCAATGCTTATACTGAAGGCGAATGGACGGATATTAAAAAGACGTTCTATTTGGTTGATTACTATCAGATTGCCTCTGAGCCATTGACCGGTAAAGTGGCAGATCGAATATTGCCTTATAAAACAGGCGCTTGGGATACGCGCTTGGCCTTGTCCAGTATTCGCCGTGATAACGAGGGTCGTTTACTCCTTGGCACGGTCGGTGGCAAAGCCATGAAGTCCAAAACCTTCTATCAAAACTGGGCGAATGTCGTACAAAAGAGCTATTTCCCAGATCTGCCTAAATTTAAGTGGCAGTATGAGTGGTACGGTCACTTTGGCTTTACCCAAGATCATATCATGCGTATCTTTGAGCCAGAAGACGGTATCCTTGCCGCGACTGCATACAATGGGCGTGGGATTACTACGGGCACCATGATTGGTAAATGCTTTGCCGATTATATTATCTCAGGTGACCGCGATGTCTTGCCATTACCTTTTAAGACCGTTAAAGAAGCTAAGGTGAGCATGTCGGGACTGCGTTCGGGCTATACGGAGCTGGGGCTGACTTTGTATCATATGGGTCAATGTCTCAAAATCATAGCCTAGTTTTTTGACGCAGGGCGTTGTGTTTATTTATTGCCGCCGCTGATTTGGCGGAGAGATTAAGTGAACGGCGCGCCGCTTTTATTTATTTGGAGTGTATATTGTGACTGATTTTTCAGCACTGCCTACTTTAGAAGCTATGCATACAGAAGCTGGGGATACAGAAGCTGGGCATGCTTCAACCATGCTAGCATTGACTCAGCAAGTATGGTCTATATTGCAAGAACAGCATGGTTATGATGTATCACAGATTAAGACAGATGCTGTGAGCTTAGAGCATTGGGGTAAAGACTGGACCAAACATTTTGCGCCAGCACCCTCTGCGATCGTATTTCCGAAAACTACTGAGCAAGTCCAAGCCCTAGTAAAATTGGCAAATGAGCACAATATTGTCATCACACCGAGTGGTGGTCGTACCGGGCTATCCGCAGGTGCAGTCGCTAGCAATGGCGAGATAGTTGTCAGCCTAGATAAGATGAATAAAATTGGTCAGTTCTATCCGGCTGATCGTTTGGTAGAGGTGGAGGCCGGTGTGATTACTGAGCAGCTACAGCAGTTTGCTGAAGCGCAGGATTTGTATTATCCGGTTGATTTTGCCTCAGCAGGTTCAAGTCAGATGGGTGGTAATATTGGTACCAATGCGGGCGGGATTAAAGTCATTCGCTATGGCATGACACGTCAATGGGTAATGGGTCTCACCGTCGTGACGGGCAAAGGTGATATCCTTAAGCTGAATCGAGGCATGGTTAAAAACGCTACTGGCTATGATTTACGTCAATTATTTATTGGCGCTGAAGGCACATTAGGTATCGTCACCGAAGCACAAATGAAGCTCAACCGTCCACCCCAAGATTTGACCGTGATGGTGCTCGGCATGGATGAATTTGACCATGTGATGCAGGTGTTAGCGGCTTTTCAAGCACAAATTGATTTGACTGCGTTTGAGTTCTTTGATGAGGTGGCGATTGATAAATTAATGGCGACTGGACATGTGCAAGAGCCGTTTGAAGCTCGAACCAAATACTACGTTTTATTAGAATTCGAAGCGCCGTATGAGCCGATTATGGATAAGGCGATGGCTATCTTTGAAGACTGTATGGAGAATGGTTGGATAGTCGATGGGGTAATGAGTCAGAGTATGGCTCAGGCGATGGACTTATGGAAGCTGCGCGAGTATATCTCTGAGACGATTTCAGTATTCACGCCGTATAAAAATGACATATCAGTACTCATCAGCCATGTGCCAAACTTTATCCATGATATAGAAACGATCGTAAACGCCAAATATCCAGATTTTGAGATTTGCTGGTTTGGACATATCGGCGATGGCAACTTGCATCTCAATATTCTAAAGCCCGAGAATTTATCGAAAGATGAGTTCTTTGAGCAATGCCAAACGGCGAATGATTCTATCTTTGAGGTAGTGCAGCAGTATGGTGGTTCGGTCTCAGCAGAACATGGCGTGGGTATGACTAAAAAGCCTTATCTACACTACAGCCGTAGCGAAACCGAGATTGATTATCTGCGTGAGATTAAGAAAGTGCTCGATCCCAATGGTATTATGAATCGCGGCAAGATTTTTGATCTCTAGGTGAGTGGTATTGTAATCAACTAAGACTTATTTTTAATAAAAACTATAAGGAACTCTCATGCATATTTTAGACAGCAAAACGGTACAGAGTCAATTGACAATGACCATGGCTATCGACTCAATCGAGAAGCTATTGACCCTACAAGCGCAGCATCCAGAGTGGGTTAAATGTCCTGAGCGCTTGGTCATTCCGACCTTCACTGCCAGTGATAAAAGCAGTGGCTCACATTTATCGATGCCTTCGGTATTGTTCGATGGTCATGAGGAGTTTGCTATCGTTAAACTGGTCACCATTTGTCCAGATAATCCAAAGCGAAATCTACCGACGACGACCGCTATGGTAAGCGTCTCTAACAATGATACGGGTGAAATTCTAGCCTTTATGGATGGGGTTTACGTCACTCAAGTACGTACGGCCGCGCTATCGGGTATCGCGAGTAAGTATTTAGCGAAACCAGACAGCCAGCAAGTAGCAGTCATCGGCTGTGGCGGGATGGCATATGAGCAGCTAAATGCTATGCTCACTGTGTGTCCAAATATCAAAACGGTCACGCTATGGAATCGAACTATTAAAGGAGCCGATACCTTTAAAACACAGTTTGCTGAACAGTATCCAGAATGGTCGGTGACTATGGAGGTCTGCGAAGATATCGCGAGCGCTGTAAAAGATGCCGATGTGATTAATTTGGCGACACGTGCAACCGAAGGCTTGTTTGAGAGGAATCAAATCAAAGCTGACGCTCATATTAATGCCGTAGGTGCTTATCAACCTGAGATGAAAGAAGTCAGTGATTCTGTCATCGAAGCCTGCTCACATATATTTATTGATGATATCGCGGGTGGACGTCATGAAGCGGGCGATTTGATTCAAGCGGATGCTGCTGATACTTGCAGTTGGACTTGGGAGGATCTACGTGGTGATTTAGCTGACTTGGTCACGAACAATATTACCGTCGACCAAGATAAAAAGGGCGTTACATTATTTAAATCGGTCGGTGCGGCCAGCTTTGATGCGGCAGTCGCTTTGAAAGTGGCTCAAAAAGCCAAAGACGAAGGGTTGGGTCAGCTGATTACTTGGGGGTAGTGATATGCGCTATGACGTTATTGTGATTGGTGCCGGCATCGTAGGAACCTCTATTGCTTGGCATCTACAGAAAAATAATGCTCAAGTTCTCTTGCTAGATAAAAAATGCCCAGGAGAAGAAACTTCCTATGGTAATGCCGGTATCATTACAAGAGAGGCGGTAAATACAAAACCGTTCCCTAGAAGTTTTAAAGAAATATCCAGAGTATTGCCCAATAAAAGTGCTGATATTCGATACCGTTGGTCTGCAATATATCGTCTTCAGCGCCCGTTATTACAGTATTGGATTCACTCAAGTCCAAAAAACGTTAAAAAGATCGATGACGAGTGGGCTACGCTCATTCAGCATTGCACAGACGAGCATGAGCCTATGATTAGAGCGTCAGGCGCTGATGAACTGGTCAGTAAAATAGGTTGGATTGAGCTTCATCGTAAATTAAGTAGTTTTGAGAAATCAATTAATAAAGCGGTAAAAGCGGCGGATAAAGGCGTGGAGTATCAGGTTCTATCGCTAGCAGAGCTCCAAGCGCTAGAGTCAAATGTGAACTTTACAGATTATGTCGGTGGTATACACTGGAAAAACTCTTGGCAGATAAAAAATCCCGGCAGTCTTGTGAAAGCATATGCTAAAAATTTTGAAGCAATGGCAGGAGAGATAAAACAATCCACTGTAAAAAATATGATACAGACAGAAGAGGGCTGGCAGGTCATTACCGATAGCGAAACCTATTTATGTCAGAATTTGGTCATTGCTGCCGGTCCTTGGTCAGCTGATCTCATTAAGCCGTTGGGTTATGAAATCCCTCTATTTCCTATGCGTGGTTATCATCAACACTTTAAAAGCACCGACCAAAACGCATTTTCTCACAGCTTGTTTGATGTAGATAAAGGGTTTGTGATGGGCACAATGGATCAAGGCGTGAGAATCACGACTGGCGCTGAAATGGCATTGTTAGATGATCCAAAAGACTTTAATCAGTTAGAGACTGTACTGACTTTTGCAAAAAAAGTGTTGCCGCTTGATGCTGCTGTTGAATCTGAAGCATGGTGTGGGACAAGACCATGCATGCCAGACATGAAGCCAGTTATTGGGCCTGCATCAAAACACGATAATTTATGGTTTGCTTTTGGTCATGCTCATCAAGGTCTGACACTTGGACCGGTGACAGGACGTCTCATTGAAGAGATGATTCATGGTAAGCCATTATTTATTGATGCTCAGCCGTTTAGTAGTAAACGCTTTGATTCGAATCTTTAATAAACATAGATCTTAATAAACGTATCTTTTAACCCCGCTAGACCACATCTTTAACGCCCTTTACAGGCTTAATATTTATTAATTCTGTCGTCAAAACATCCGCTACTCCCTCCTTTTTCTACTATAAAACTAGCAACATGAATTTTACTCATCTTTAATTTAAATAGTATCATTTTTATTCATGTTTTGGTTCGGGTATGATTCATCTCATACACAAATTCGGTTTTATCTCAAATAATGAGATTAGATTAAGGTAGCGGATTATCATGAGTAAACAATTTATATATTCCATCTCGAGCATTCGTTTTGATGAAAATTATCAGCCAGCAGACAGCACGCGTCTGACGACTAACTTTGCGAATTTGGCTCGTGGCGAGAGTCGTCAAGAGAACTTACGCAAAACGCTGACTATGATAAATAATCGTTTTAATGATTTAGCACATTGGGATAATCCGACAGCCGACCGTTATTCTGTTGAAGTTGATATCATTTCTGCAGACTTGGATATTGAAGGCAATGGTTATACCTTCCCAGTCATTGAGACTCTAAAGACAACGATTATTGATCATAAAGAGAACAAGCGTATTGACGGTATGATTGGCAACAGCTTCTCATCCTATGTGCGCGATTATGATTTTAGCATCGTATTGCCAGCCCATTTCGATAACCATCCTGCATCGCCACCATCAGCCGATTTTGGCGATTTGCACGGTAAACTGTTTCAACATTTATTAAATTCAGATGCCTATAAAGCCAATTTTAATAAACAACCGGTGATTTGCCTAAGCGTTTCAAGTAGTAAAACCTATCATCGTACGGGCAATCAGCATCCTGTATTAGGGATTGAATATAGACAAGATGGCTGCGCTTTGAACAAGGGGTCATTGACCGATGAGTACTTTTCCAAAATGGGCTTGACGGTGCGCTATTTTATGCCTGCCAACAGTGCTGCACCTTTAGCATTTTATTTTTCTGGTGACTTGCTGACGGATTACACCGATCTTGAGCTAATCAGTGCGATCAGTACCATGGAAACTTTCCAAAAGATTTATCGACCTGAAATTTACAATGCCAATTCCACCGCCGCTCAAATATATCAACCCAGTTTGAAGTACCAAGATTATTCACTAACGCAAATTATGTATGATCGCGCGGAGCGCAGCCAGATGGCAGTGACGCAAGGTAAATTTACGGAAGACGAGTTCATTAATCCTTACCAAGACATTCTTGAAGAATGGGCGGCAAGCTATGATGTTGCAAGCGAGACTGCTCAAAAAGAATCGGTCAAAGAAAAAGCTGTTAAAAAACAGGCAGCCTAAGCAATCTAACTCTAGCCAAAATATAAAATACGAATGAATAAGAAGATGAATCTCATGACAATATTATTACCGACACAAAAATTATTACCAACATCGACAGCGGGTAGCTTACCAAAACCTTCTTGGCTTGCCGAACCTGAGAAAATCTGGTCACCTTGGGCATTAGAAGGGGAGCAATTGTTTGAAGCCAAACAAGATGCGCTACGTTTAACATTGCAAGAGCAGCGACATGCAGGAATTGATATTGTCAGTGATGGCGAGCAGACCCGTCAGCACTTTGTCACTACCTTTATTGAACATCTTGATGGCGTCGATTTTGAGAAGCGTGAGACTGTTCGCATTCGTGATCGTTATGAGGCAAGTGTGCCGTCAGTCGTTGGGGCGGTGAGCCGTCAAAAGCCTGTTTTTGTTGAAGATGCGAAGTTTTTACGGGCGCAAACCGGTCAGCCAATCAAATGGGCGCTGCCTGGTCCGATGACGATGATTGATACCTTATATGATGGTCATTATAAAAGCCGTGAAAAATTGGCGTGGGAATTTGCTAAAATATTGAATCAAGAAGCCAGAGAATTAGAAGCGGCGGGTGTAGATATCATTCAATTTGATGAGCCTGCTTTTAATGTGTTCTTTGATGACGTCAACGACTGGGGCATCGCTACTTTAGAGCGCGCCATAGAAGGTCTAAAGTGTGATACGGCGGTGCATATATGCTACGGCTACGGCATCAAAGCCAATACCGATTGGAAAAAGACACTGGGTTCAGAGTGGCGTCAATATGAGCAAGCCTTTCCAAAATTGCAGCAGTCTAATATCGATATTGTCTCTTTAGAGTGTCAAAACTCACATGTACCGATGGATTTGATTGAATTGATTCGCGGTAAAAAAGTGATGATTGGTGCCATTGATGTGGCAACCAATAGCATTGAAACGCCTGAAGAGGTTGCTGATACACTACGCAAAGCCCTGCAATTTGTCGATGCGGACAAGCTTTATCCTTCGACCAACTGCGGCATGGCACCGTTGTCGCGCCAAGTTGCCCGCGGTAAATTGAACGCGTTAAGCGCAGGCGCGGCAATCGTGCGTCAAGAGCTAATGGCTTAGGATTTACCGACTAAACTTATGCAAAATTTAGCTTTTATAGGTTGGGTCTTTAACTCCGCCTATAAAAGCTTGTTTAAACTCATGAGTGACCTCAGTTATCAATGTACTTACCGATTTCAAATTTAGGATTGCAGCAATGAGTAAAGATGTGATTGAAGCAACCGACTTTAGAGATGCCATGTCTTTGTTGACGACTGCCGTCAATGTAGTCACCACCAAAGGGCAATCTGGTCTGCATGGATTTACCGCATCGGCGGTATGTAGCGTCACCGATACACCGCCAACCTTGCTGGTCTGTATGAATCAAACGTCTCGCTCACATGCTCATTTTCTTGAAAATAAAACCTTAAGTGTCAATGTGTTGGGCGCACAGCATGAGCCTATATCTAATGCCTTTGCTTCTAAATTATGCTCAGAAGAGCGCTTTGGGCACGGTGCTTGGACGACATTAGCAACAGGCGCTCCTATTTTAGAAGATGCATTGGTCAGTTTTGACTGTGAGATTGAGGATATTCAGCAAGTTGGCACGCACAGTGTATTCATGTGCCGAGTTGTCGCCATCAAACAAGGCTATCAACAAAGCAGTGCTGATGAAAGCTTGGTATATTTTAACCGCGCTTACCATCAAGTAGGTCAGGTAGAAATCGTTTAAGCTGACTTTCTAACATTGATTATCTAATTATTATCTAACTATAGTCAGCTCAATATCAAGAAGATACAGTGAAACTGGAATGAATTTCTTGTAGCCTCTGTCGGCGTAGGTACAGCAAGCTAGAAAAATTCGTACCAGTTTCACCTTGTCAGATAATGTATTCATATTATTCAGCATCGACTATAAAACTATCATTTAACCGAGAAGTAACTATCCTGTGGAACTAATCATTTTTTTAATAATAGGCGCTCTAGCAGGATTTGCTGCGGGGCTTTTTGGTGTGGGCGGCGGCACGATTATCGTACCACTGTTATTTATCGTCTTTACCCAAATGGATTACAGTCCTGACAGTATCATGCATTTGGCGTTAGGTACGTCGCTGGCAACTATTATTGTCACCTCTATCAGCTCGCTCATGGCGCACAATAAAAAGGGCGCCGTCATGTGGCCTGTTTTTAAAAACCTAGCACCCGGTTTAGCGATTGGCTGTTTTTTAGGGGCAGGGATTGCAGGACAGATATCTGGGCTGTATCTTCAGCTTATCGTTGGGGTGTTTTTGCTGTGGGTCGCTTATAAGATGTTTTTCGGTGGTAAAAAGCAGGTCGTTAGTCATGCTGATGATGTCAATGGCGCTAATACGGAACTGCCTTCAAAACCTAAGCAGCTAGCAGCAGGCGGAGTTATTGGTATTGCTTCTGCCATTTTTGGTATTGGCGGCGGCAGCTTAACGGTGCCTTATTTAACTCGTTACGGTGTGGTCATGCAAAAAGCCGTTGGCACATCAGCAGCGTGTGGCTTGCCCATTGCCATCGCTGGAGCGTTAGGCTTTATGTTCTTTGGCATGCAGCAACAAGTTGATGTGCCCAATACCATTGGCTTTGTCCACATTTATGCCTTTTTAGGGATTAGTATCATGAGCTTTTTCACTGCGAAGCTAGGTGCAAAAGTCGCCCATATACTATCACCAGAGCTTTTAAAGAAATGCTTTGCGGTATTATTAACCGTGGTTGGGTGTTATTTCCTTTTTAAAGGGCTGATTTAGGTATTCATAGTCGTTCCTCTAAAAGGCAAAGCTTGCGAACTGAGCTACCCAAAAAGCACATAGTGAAATGCATTATCGTGATCTAAATAACTCAAAGCATGACAATCTAGAAAACAATGTTGAGAAAGTAGCTTAGTCGTGCTTGGGCGGTACAGAATATGTGCCAACAACATGCGCGACCAAGTCGCTAGAGCCTTCTGAGTACAAGGAAACCTCACCTACAATGAGCGTACGCCCTACCTTTAGCAAGGTGCACTCAGCAATGATACGCGCTTCTGCTGATGGTTTACGCAGAAAATTGATGGTAAGGCTCGTTGTTACTGTTAACGCTACAATGCCAATCTTACCAAGTATCGCCACATAGAGTGCAACATCAGCAATGCTCATTAATACAGGGCCAGAGACCGTACCACCAGGACGTAGCTCATCTATACCGATATCATGTGATAAGGTTGAGCGATTATCGCCTACGGCTTCTACTTTGCACTTGGTTTGTGGAAACTCTAATGCCATAAAGGCCGCTATTTCTTCTTTGGTCGCAGACATATATACTCCTATGGTTTAATTATTCTTGTTATTAACTATCTTTTCTTCGCATTCAAGTTCATTGGTTCGATTAACACAACTAGAATCGATAAAATTGGTATCGATTCTAGTTTCTTACTATAAATGGGTAGTAGATAGATATATTTTTGATACTTACTCAATATTTTTAGTGGCGTATTCTTAAACTAAGGCGTACCAGCATGAACAACTTTAACTAGTGTAGATAGCATACGCCCTTTAGTTTCAGCGGTGCGTGATCCTTCATTCCAGTCAGGTGCTGCACACATAAACAATGTTTTGCCATCTTGTCCGCCAAGAGCGACCGCAAAAATGCCGTCAGGTGCCGTATCCACGGTTTCTAGGATTTCGCCCCCTTCTTTAATACGAACAGCACGTTGGTTCAAGGTATCTGCAATCCAAACAGCGCCCTCGCTATCTAAGGCAAGACCATCAGGTAAGATGCTGGCGTTCTCTATACGTACCCCTAAATTTGGCTCGTCTCCTAACTCTCCAAAGTTAGCAAAGTCACGTTTTTCTCCTAAAGTGCCGTCTTTATTAATATCGAACTGTGAGACTTTATTACCAAATAGCTCATTAACGATTAATGTCTTTTCATCCGCAGAAATGACCATGCCATTTGGAAAGGCCAAACCTTCTGCCACAACCTGAGAGGTACCATCAGGTCTCACCAATACAAGACCAGTGTGTTTATGATCAGCACCACCCATTAGATCAAAACCGAAGTTTCCAACATAAGCGTTGCCATTAGGCGCAACGACCATATCGTTAGCATGCCCCTCACAATGCTTCCAGATATCAGCGTGAACAACTAATTCGCCATTGTCCTCTAAACGTAACACTTTACGATCTTTCATAGAGACAATGAGCATACGACCGTCAGGAAGCCAGCCTAAGCCAGATGGCTGCTGTTCTACATGGACAATCTTTTCTGCAACGCCTTCATCATTAACACGATAAACGCCTTTGGTATAAAAATCGACAAACCATAAAGCGTTTTTGTACCAACGCGGTCCTTCTAGGTAATGGAATCCATCAACCACCACGTCTAACTCATATTTTGACATAACTATCTTCCTTGATTTATAGACAAAATTATTTAAGAAATTTGCTGCTTATTAGAGTATTTCTTTGTAGATCATTTTTACTTCCTCTAAAGACATATCCATTGGATTGGTTTCAATGAGACGAGCATAGGTATTAATGACCATATCAGCTAACGCGGGGATATCCTGTGCCGTTATATCTAGCTCATTTAAGCGATATTTTAGACCACTTGTTTTCAAGAAGTCTTTTAGTTGATTAATAAATTGATGGGCAGCCTCTATGTCAGTCATGCCCGAAGTGTCGATAGGCATCACCGCACGAGCGAGTTCTGCATAAAGAGGGGCTGCTACTGGTAAGTTGAAAGTAAATACACTGCACATCACGAGCGCATTAGCATGTCCATGCGGTATATGGAAGTTAATGCTAAGTGGGTAGGAGAGTCCATGTACAGCTGCTACGGAAGCATTGACAAAAGCGATACCAGCTAGCGTTGAACCCAATAACATATCAGCACGAGCATCAATATCATCGCCGTGATGGAGCACTGTATAAAAGTTACTCCATAGCATTTGCAAACCTTTAACAGCCAACGCATCTGAAATGGGGTTCTTTTTGGTGCGACTCGTGTAAGCTTCGATGCAGTGAACCATCGCATCTAGGGCAGTGGCAGCAGTAATATGGCGAGGAAGCTTGAGAGTTAGCGTCGCATCTAAAATCGCGACATCAGGTAGGATTTTAGGCGTGTATATGGCTTTCTTGCTGCCATCCTTTGCTGTGATTACAGATACGAAAGTAGCCTCTGCGCCAGTACCTGCAGTGGTGGGGATCGCAAACAACGGCATTTTTTTAAAACCACTAATATCTGCCTCTAAGAGCTCATTAACCGACTGAAAGTCATTGGGATATAGCGCGACAATTTTCGCAGTATCGATAGGGCTGCCACCTCCTAAACCGATGACCATATTACACTGGTTCGCTCTGGCAAGTTCAATAGCTTCTTCGACGACTTCAATAGGCGGATCAGCAACAACCCTGTCGAAAATAACAACATTAATACCAGCCTGCTCTAAAGACTCTTGTGCGATATCGACGTAGCCTAAATCAGAGATGCCAGTATCTGTAATAATAATGGCAGATGTCGCGTCGTACTGTTTTGCTAAATCCCCTAGCTTCTGGCGCATACTGTCAGCTTCGCTAACAATGTGTCCATTAGTATAAAAATCCATCCCTGTCATTCTATTCTTCCTTGTGTAGATGAGCGATTATTTTTGTGTATTTATAGCCTTTAGATAAATCGCGTGTATAAAGTCTTAGTATTAACTCAATCACGCTACAGTGTATATCTATTAATTGGCACTTTTTGTAAGAATATTTCTTTATTAAAAGCATTAAATTCTATCGAGATATTACTCGCTATTCCTTTAGCTTTTTGAACCTTTGACATCATTAATAAGCTTTATCGAAGCTATCGCAATCTATAGGACTCTGGATATATTTCTAGGTTTCTTCCCATCTCTACTGAAATGGGCACTGAATTTCCTATATAATACGAGCCATCTCGTTATTGATGATCCATTCAATTTAGGCTTTTTTCTGAATAAGAAAGGCTTTTTATTAGGTAAAAACGGTGCTTTATGTTTAACGCTTCCTCGACTCGTTTAAATAAATACATCAGTGAAAGCGGTATTTGCTCCAGGCGAGACGCTGACCGCTTTATTGAACAAGGTAATGTATACCTCAATGGCAAGCGTGCTGCAGTAGGCGCGCAAGTGGTTGCTGGAGATACGGTGAAAGTCAACGGGCAGCTCATTGAGCCGAAAGAAGCTGATGACTTTGTTTTTATTGTCTTGAATAAGCCAGTCGGCATTGTGAGCACCACGGAAAGCTCCGAGAAAAACAACATTGTTGATTTTGTGAGACATAGCGTACGTATTTTCCCGATTGGCCGTTTGGATAAAGACTCTCAGGGCTTAATCTTCTTGACCAGTAATGGCGATCTGGTGAACAAGGTATTGCGTGCTGGTAATAACCATGAAAAAGAGTATCTGGTCACGGTCAATAAGCCGTTAACCGATAGTGTTATCGAGGGTTTGGCGGGCGGTGTGCCCATGCTTGGCAAAATGACGAAAAAATGCCCAGTGACTAAAGTAGCGCCCAACGTATTTAACATTACGCTAGTTCAAGGTCTAAACCGTCAAATTCGCCGCATGTGTGAGCATTTTGGCTATGAAGTCGTCAAGCTTGAGCGTACGCGGATTATGAATGTAAGTCTCAAGGGTACGCCCGTTGGAGACTGGCGAGACCTGACTCCAAAAGAGTTGTCTGTTTTGCTTAAGTCTGTAGAAGATTCTTCTTCGCAAGACAGTAAACCGGCTAAGAAATCTCGTAATGCACCACGAAAAAATCCTCGTACTGATGACTCGTCAAAAGCAAAGTCGTCTTCAAAACCAGCGGATGCGGCAAAGGGAAATAAAAAACACTCCAAGGGTGATGCTAGAAAACCAGCGGGTTCTAAAGGTAGAGATGGGCGTCCTGCTGGTCGTGGTAAGCCGTCAGGGGGTAATGGTAAGTCTGGAGGCAATGGCAAACCTGCTACAAATGGCAAACGCCCTTCAAAAGGTCGTGGTTCTTCGCGATAGTAAGTTTTCACAGTGTGACTGCTTTGTTTATTTCTGAAATGGCAGTAAGCTAAAGAACTTTAGTCTTAACGGGATAATATTATGTTTAAAATAAAAGTAGAACGCATTGTCAAAAAACCAATTGATGAGGTATTTGAAGCACTGAGCGACCATGCCAGTTATGGCTCATTTAAAGCGGTCGGTGTAGCTAAGTTGGTGAATGAAGGTGACGAGGAGCGCAATGGCGTTGGGGCTTTACGTACCATTAAAACGGGACCTGTTAAGTTTTGGGAGCGAATTACGGCATTTGAGCGTCCTACTCATATGCAATACCAGATTGAAAAATCTAAACCTATAAAAATGCAACATGATAAAGGCGTCATTGATTTAAAAGACTTGGGCGATGGCACTACACACGTGACTTGGGTATCTGAGGGTCGATTGACTGTACCATTGCCATTACTCGGTCGCCTATTTGACCGTCAAATGCAGAAACAAGGAACCATAGGGTTTAGTAGCATACTCAAATCTATAGAAAGCCGCTAATCTAGTGGCAATTTTTGGTTTTATCTTGGGTTTTTGTCGTGTTTGTTATGGTTTGCTCTGAGCGTCGCTGACTGAGTTCGAGCAACCTTTGCTACTATTAATCAGTCTTTTCCTTTATCAATCTCGTTCTTAGCTGCTTCAATCTCGTTAAAGCGTGCTAATTGCTCTGGTGTTGCTTTTTGTTGATGCTTCTCTTTCCACTCAGCATAAGGCATACCATAAACAAGCTCGCGCGCATCTTCGTATTCGATTTCAATACCACGCTCTTCACCAGCCGCTTTATACCATTTGGATAAGCAGTTACGGCAAAAGTCGGCAAGGTTCATTAGCTCAATATTTTGTACATCTTTACGCTCGTCTAAATGAGCTAATAAGCGACGAAATGCCGCTGCTTCTAATTCGATGTTTGATTCTAATTTTGCCATAAGGTTTTTCCTAATTGTAATTGAATCGTTTCAAAACTGAGATGATACTAACGATATAAATATTGCGCAACCTGTGTTGATCTATATTAAAAAAGTCTATTAGTAAACTTGGCAAACTCATCATAGTAGAGGTTCACCAATTTAGAACGTCTTAAGCATAATCGAAGGCTGATCTACTTGAGTCAGGCAGCAATGCCTGACAGGATTAAATTATCATAATACCGCTTTTCAAACTCAAAGGGTAACACATATCCAATCGTGCCATGTAAACGGGTTTTATTAAACCAATCCACCCACTCAAGGGTTGCCAGTTCAACATCGTTCACACCAGTCCAGTTCTGCTTTAAATAGTCAATTACCTCAGATTTATAGAGTCCATTGACTGTTTCAGCCAGTGCATTATCGTATGAATCGCCTGTTGTACCAACAGAAGCAATCACGCCAGAGTCCGTCATCTTATCGGTATAGCGAATAGATAAGTACTGAACCCCTCGATCACTATGATGAATCACGTCTTTGGGATTGTTTCTGTCTGCTATTGCTTGATTTAATGCTGCCATTACCATATCAGTGTTCATACGCTTTGATACTTTCCAGCCGACAATAGCGCGAGCAAATACATCGATGATAAAAGCGGTATAGACCCAGCCGCTCAATGTCTTGATATAAGTAAAATCTGCAACCCACAGCTGATTAGGACGATGGGCATTAAAGTTACGATTGACCAAGTCATCAGCACGCTTTTGGTCGTCACGGCTGTTGGTGGTAATCTTACCCTTACCGCGCCAGACACCTTGTAGGCCATGCTGGCTCATTAAACGCTCTACGGTACACCGAGCAACCTTTAACCCGTCAGCTTTCATCTGCTGCCAGACTTTGCGAGCGCCGTAGCGGCACTTGCTATTCTGCCAAATACGTCTAATCTCGCTGAGATAGTAGTCGTCATGCTGACTGCGCAGTGAACGCTTTTCAGGGCAGCACTCTAGGTCTTTAGCACGGTGATAGGTTGACGGGGCAATCGGTAGTACTCTACAAATCAGCTCGATCCCATAACTACCTCTATAGTCATCAATAAACTGAACCATTATCTGGGTGGACGGTCGAGCTCCGCCTGGGCGAAAAAAGCAGCAGCCTTACGTATAATCTCATTGGCTTGCTTGAGTTCTCTATTCTCTCGTTCAAGTTCTTTGATACGCTCTTTGTCACTTTGAGCCTGCACTGAGGCGGGAATAGTTTGGTCTATGTGCTTTTTATGCCAGGATCGCAGTGTCTCAGGCGTACAGCCAATCTTTGACGCTATGGCCTGAATGGCTGACCATGTAGAAGGATAGTCGCTCGACGCTTCAATCAGCATGCGAATGGCGCGTTCTTTAATCTCAGGAGTGTAGGTTTGTCTTTTCATTGTCGTATTCTCTCAGAATGTTGAGTCTCCGACAATACCGGGGCGGTTCACTTTCAGCGTAGCTCAATTTCAGCATAGCTCAGAACGGTAAATTCCTTCTCATAAGCAACTATCGTTTCATACTGCTAAACTAGTCACCAAATTCAAGCGTCGTAATTATTTTATTAGTACACTCATTATACGGCCATATTATCAAATCATACTAAAAATCAGTGCCAATAGCGATTGAAGCCATATTTTAAGTATTTACATACATTATAGCTGTTTGGCACTATCATTTACTTTAGCAATAAATTCTTTTAAAAATGAGACACGGATGCTGATTTTAAAGACGAAAACTAATCGACCACAATTACAGCAGGTTAGATTGCTAAAGCGGTCTAGATTGTTGAATCAGTTATCTAATAAACTTACCAGCCGTTTGGTGTTGATACAAGCGGCGGCAGGGTATGGAAAAACAACTGTGATGGTACAGCTGAGCGAACAGTTAGAAGAAAATAACTGTGCTGTTGGTTGGCTGACCTTGGATAACGATGATAATGATCCTGTACGTTTATATCAGTACTTATGGTCAGTATTAACGCAATTTCCTGATTCACATTCGTTAACCGAAGGTAGGGTAACTAAAAACCATATTCATCATCTGCTTTCTCAGCTTGATACTACAACTACATACACTTTATTTATTGATGAGCTAGAAGCAGTAACCAATCCTACTAGCTTAAACCTAATATGGTGGCTGTATCTTTTTTTACCTACTAATTACCATTTGGTCATTGCCTCACGCATACAGCCAAATTGGCCACTTGCAAAAGAGGAGCTGCAGGGATTGGTGAGGATTGTTAGAGCGAATGAATTAAGACTGTCATTACCGGATACTTACGAATTACAGCAATATTTGCAAAGTAACTTGACACACAATATCGCTCTCACACCTTATATGGCAGCTAATCAGTCATTGTCAGAGCTATCGGTATCTTCAACTAATAATATCACTTTGATTGATGACAAACTCGTCTCTATGCTTATTGAAAAAACTGAAGGCTGGTTAACAGGCATTCAGCTCATCAATTTGTACTGTAAAAATGAAGCAGATCTATACCAACTTGTCCACCAAGTCAGTGGTGCTCAGCGTCAAATAGCTGAGTTTTTAGCGGAGCAAGTGTTTTTACAGTGTGATGAATATATTCAAGATTTTTTACTAAATATTAGTGTGTTAAGAAAAATAAATGCGAGCTTATGCCATGATTTAACAGAGGCAACTGATGCGCAGTTCTTGCTTGAGAACCTGAGTCAACAAGGCCTTTTTATTCAAGCGATAGATGATCAGTATCAGTGGTTTCGTATACATGAATTAATGAGACAGTTTTTACAAACAAGGCTCCAAAACCAAGATAAAAAAAGATATTGGATAGCGCATACTCAAGCAGCTGAATGGCATCAAGAACATAGGATGCCTTTAGAAGCCATTTACCATGCACAAGTTATCGGTGACAATGATTTGGTTTTATCTGCTTTAAAATCGGTTAGTCATGATTTGATACTTGGCGGACGTCTTTACAGCTTTTTGGAGCTAACAAAATCTTTATCTGACATACAATTATGTCAGCATCCAGCTTTACTGTACGATTTGACTTGGGGTTTAGTGCTTTCGCGTCGACATCATGAAGCTGGGCATTATATAAAAGTTCTTGAGCAAGAAAAACTATATCTATCAGACATAGATGCCCACACAGCTATGAGCTACAAAGACAAGCAATTAGGCTTGTCAGCAATGATAGTATTTATTGCTGATGATTTGCCTAAAGCGTATCAACTGGCAAAAACCGGCCTTCAGCAGCTGACTTCAGATGCCTATTTTTTTAGAGCACCGTTAGTAGGTATGTGCGCTTTATATCAGCTTTGTCGCGGAAACATAGAAGAGGCTCGCTCACTAATTCTGCAGTCCAGATTACTCTATATCAAAGGTAATAATCCTTATGGTCTAGCGTATGTAGATAGCATTGATGCGACCTGTGATAGATTGTTAGGCGATGTTCCCTCAGCTATCAAAAAGTTCCAGTGCATAGGTATTAGCCCAGAATACGCTCAGTTAGGTACTAATGACAGTAATCAAGATATGATGCTGGGGGTAGCAAGCAGTTTAAAAGCAGATTTTTACTATGAATTGAATCGTATAGAAGATGCAAAGCAGGCTCTAATAGATTTTGACCATGGTGAAAACATGGCTATTGCAGATATGGTTATTTTAGGGTTTTTAACAGAGCTGAAACTAGGGGTTTTAACGAAAAAAAATAATAAACATTACTATGTGTTAAATGCTAATAGTAAGGCTGATGAGTGGTCGCTTCCACGCTTAATTGAAGATGTGCGGCAGTGGGAAAACGAACAAGCGCTTAAGCAAAAAATGCCTATAGCTTTTGTTACTGATCAGGGTAAAGATTATAATATACAGCCTTCTAACTTAGAGACTGAGAAAAGTCAGCCTCATTTTTTAACTTTGACCGAGTTATTGACGGGGTTAGATTTACTGCCATATCGTACGACTATCTTTTTAGGTAATAGCCAGCAGATAGCAGAAGCAACAGCAAGCCTAAATCAACTTTTAAAGGCCAACTTGCCATTTGTACTGCGTAATGCACGCATCAAATTATTGCTGGCAATGGCTTACCATATTTTAGGTCAGCAGATCGATTCTTATACTGTATTAATAGAGGCACTTAAGCTATTTCGTCTGACACAATCGCATCGTATTATTCTTGATGAACATCCATTGCTCTATTCAATACTTATAGATTTGTTCAGCTATCAGGGGAATGAGATAGTTATACTGCCTGATATCAAAGAATATATTGAATCACTATTAAAAATTAGCGGCTATAAGAGTGAAGAAAAGGAAGATTTGTTACCGGATACCGATCAAGAGAGTACAGGGCTATTGACTCAAAAAAATGATGAGAAGCAAAATAATAAGTTTATCTTATCGGAGCGAGAGGTTGAAATTCTATTATTGGTTGAACAAGGACTAAGTGATGGTCAGATAGCTGATAAGGTTTTTTTATCTATACATACCGTTAAATGGCATTTGCGTAATATTTATCATAAGCTGCAAGTGCGCTCCCGAACTCAAGCAGTAGCGGAAGCGCGCCAACAACAGATTTTAGACTAGGCTAAAAGCTAATAAGCTAATAAGCTAATAAGCTAATAAGCTCCTAATTTATCAGATGGTAGAGTAGCCACCATCAATTGTAATGGTAGTACCATTAATCCAACTTGCGGCTTTGGAAGCTAAGAACAATACCACAGCTGCCACTTCATCTGGATCTCCAAAGCGTGCTAATGGCGTGCGCGCCATGACAAAATCAGTAAATCCTTCCATCTGTTTTAGTGGTTCAATTAAAGGCGTGTCAATCCATCCAGGTACAACGGCATTAACACGCACCTTATCTTTAGCAAGATAAATCGCATGAGATTTAGTAAGCTGATCAATTGCGCCTTTAGATGATGAATATGCAGGAGTCATTCCTGATCCAAAGATGGCGTATAGCGAAGACACATTGATAATCGAGCCATTATCTGACTTAGCTAAGAGCGGCGCGGCACATTCGCTAATATGAAAAACTGCCGTTAGGTTAACATCAATGACTTTTTTGAAGGTTGGTAACTCGTGTTCTGTTGTAGAGCCCATGCCCGCACCATTAAATAGCACGTCTAGTTGATCTAAATTATTGAAAAAATCCGCTATTTTATTCTCATCTGTTACATCCATTTCTACCGTTTCAATATCCAACCCTTTAGGATATTTTGCCTCGGCACTGTTTAATCCTAACGCCAATACTTTAGCGCCTTTTTTTGCAAAGGCAATAGCCACGGATTGTCCAATTCCTGACGTTCCTCCAGTGACAACTGCAACTTTATTATTAAATAAGTCATCCGAAAATGTATTAAGTGCTTGCGTATCCATACAACCTGTCCTTTTTTTGAAACGTAAATGAAAACAACAGAATGATTCTGTTGAGGCATAACCTTTTTCACACCGTTTAAAATTAGCATAACTAGGGAGTCTAAAAGACGGGTTTTATTAAAAAATAAGTGGGTCTCAAAACCATTCTTTTGAGTGGTTGGCAGAATGTCTGTGGTCGATATACTAATAAACATCAGCAAGTGAGCAGTAGATCAGTAGCAAGCGAGTTACAGGTTTACCCCTTACTTTCTTATGACCAGCCAGCATATGAAAGATATTGATGCTGACTTTAACCGTAAATCAAAAGGAATTGTAATATGTCTATCGGCAACCCTCAAGACTATCTATTGACACTCAATATCAATAAAGAAGGCGAAGTGAAAAACGCTTTACCAGGCGTTCATGTGACCCCTTGTTATTTGAATCCTGAAGCTGGCGTATGGGTAATCTATGCTCGTTTTGATGCAGACACCTTATTACCTCGCCATTACCACACAGGAGTGGTGCATTTTTATACCACAGCTGGATCTTGGAATTATCTAGAGTATCCTGACGATGTTCAAACAACAGGCAGCTATTTGTTTGAGCCAGGTGGTTCTACGCACACTTTTAGCAGTAAAGAAGGTACAGAAGGCTTTATGGTGGTAGAAGGCGCTAATATAAACTTCAATGAAGATGGTTCGCTGATGTTTATCATGGATGCAAATTGGATTGAACAAGCCTTACATGCCGTAGCCAAACAAACAGGGCAAACAGTGCCACGTTATATCAAGCCTAATGCTAATAACGACTTCAGTGATAAAGCAACAAATAACCCTAACGTATAATTATCCTATTATCATGAGCAAATGAGACAAGCAGCTCAGCTTGTCTCATCTGACTGTTTAGATATTGCTTTAGCATGACTAACACTTCATACGCTATAAAAATTATATAACGCATACTGCTGATTGCACCTATACGTAGAGTGTACCTAGGGATGCGCACAATAAAATAAATATAAGGATATTCAAATGCTAGGGAAAATGATGTATCAGCCATTGCTAATTAGTAGTTTGATTGAGCATGCAGCTAAATATCATGGTGATACCACTATCTTATCGAAAGAGGTGGATGGACAAATTACGATTAGTGATTGGCTGACGGTTTCAAACAACTCAAAACGTTTAGCGAATGCACTAAAAGGACTGGGCCTAAAACCCTCAGAACGAATTGCAACACTGGCATGGAATAATCGACGTCATCTAGAGGCTTGGTACGCGATTTCAGGTAGTGGCATGATTTGCCATACCATCAATCCTCGTCTATTTCCTGAACAGCTAAGTTACATTATTAATGATGCTAATGACCAAGTACTGTTTTTTGATGTTACCTTCCTACCATTAATTATGGCGATTAAAGAGCAAATTACAGGCATTAAGCATTTTATTTGCTTGGGTAGCCATGATGATAAGGTAGTAGCGCAATTACCTGGCGTATTATTCTTTGATGAGTTGTTAGCAGAGAATTCTCCTGACTTTGAATGGCCACAATTCGATGAGGCGATTGCCAGCTCTTTATGCTACACCTCAGGAACAACAGGTAATCCTAAAGGGATTTTATACACCCATCGCTCCTCGGTGCTTCATGCGATGGCGCTATCTATGGCTGATATCTCAGCCCTATCTGCAAAAGACGTATTGTTACCGGTAGTGCCGATGTTTCATGTCAATGCATGGGGAACTCCTTATGCTGCAGCCTTGATTGGTTGCTCTTTAATACTGCCTGGACCGAATCTTGATGGTGACAGCTTAGTGTCTTTAATCGATGATTATCACGTGACTGTTGCTTTAGGTGTTCCAACGATTTGGCAAAGCCTGTTGACCGCTGCCAAAAAACGAGGAAGCAAGCTTGATAGTATGACCCGTACTATTGTCGGTGGAGCGGCTTGCCCACCATCTGTAATCAAAACTTTTAGAGAAGATTTCAATTGTGACGCGATACATGGTTGGGGGATGACAGAGACCAGTCCGCTTGGCACCATGAACCAAATAAAAGCTAAGCATAAATCGCTAAGTAAAGATGAGATAAATGAGTTGCGTAAATCTCAAGGTCGACCCCCTTACGGCGTTGAGATACGTCTTATGAACACCGATCAGCCTCTTGAAGCGGTAGCTGAAGATGGCGTATCGCAAGGACGCTTACAAATTCGAGGTCACTGGATCATTAACGATTATTACACTCATAACCCTGATGCCATCACTGAAGACGGTTGGTTTGATACTGGGGATATTGCCACCGTTGATGCCGATGGTTATATGAATATTCGCGATCGCTCAAAGGACTTAATTAAATCCGGTGGTGAGTGGATTTCTTCAGTTGAACTTGAAAATATTGCAGCCGCGCATCCACAAATAAAAATGGCGGCTGCGATTGCTGCAACCCATAAGAAGTGGGGCGAGCGTCCAGTGTTGATCGTGGTCAAAGAGCAAGATTCAGCACTCAGTGAGTCACAAGTGATTGATTTTTATGATGACAAAATTGCCAACTGGCAAATACCTGACAAAGTCATCTTTGTAGATAATATTGTACTGAATGGTGCTGGCAAGATGGTGAAAAAAGATTTGCGGGATGAGTATGGAGATGTGCTGTTAAGTTCATAGTACCAAATTAAGTCATATCACATTAAAAAACAAGGAGCGTTAGTCATGATATTCAATAAATCAGACAAGCAGGTTAGATGGATTATTGGTGGAAGTAGTGGCATTGGCTATGAGCTAGCAAAGCGCTACTTGCAAGCCGGCGACAAGGTTTGTATTTTTGCCCATGATCAAATTGATGAAGCGGTTGCAACGCTGAATGAATTCGCAAAAGAGTCTAAAAAAGGCGCGAAACACAATGAAAATAGCGACTCTATAAAGGGCTATGAAGTTGATGTAACAGATACTAAGCAATTAGCAGCGGTGTTCAATGACGCGGAACAAGCTTTTTCTGCACCTGATACTGTTATAAATAGTGCTGGTATCGCCATTGCAAAATCCTTTGAAGAGATGACTGAGGAAGAGTTTAAACGGCAAATAGATATCAATCTAGTCGGTAGCCGTAACGTAGCTTATTGCGCTTTGCCTCATCTAAAAGCCGCGCGCAGTAATAGCAAACAGCGCCCTAAATTGGTACTGATCTCATCGATGGCTGGCTTAGTGGCTTGCTATGGCTATGCGGGTTATTGTGCTTCTAAGTTTGGCATTATTGGCTTGGCTGATGTGTTAAGGATGGAGCTGAGTAAGCCAGAGGGCATCGATATTGCTGTCGTCTGTCCGCCTGAGGTTGAGACGCCTTTAGTATTTGAAGAACGAAAATCTGGATCACCCATTACCACTCAGCTTAAGCAATTAGGGGGTAGTTTACCTATTGAAGTGGCCGTTGATGAGATATTAGCAGGCATCCGCGCTAACGACTTCTTCATTATACCTGGTAAGCAAGCTCGCAAGCTTTATCATCTAACGCGCTTATTGCCAATGACTGTTCGTGGCCAAGTAGATAAAAAGTTGGCAAAAATCCTTAAGAATTCTGCTTAATAGCTTATCTGTCCTAAGAAAATGGTTTAAGTCATCTAAAAGTTAGATCTATTTTTAAAATCGTCATTAGTCAAACAGCCTGTCAAAGGCTGTTTGTAGGATAACTCATACCAAAAAAAGACGGATAGTGACATACAAGGGAGTGTATACCATGGCAAATATCAATCAAAGCCGGATAACGGTGTCTGAAATACTGACCCAGCCTCAGCATCATCTGCCAGATTTACCTCATAATGAGTCTTATCAGTTTCATAGCATGATAAAACCTAGTGGCTCGCAATGTAATATCGACTGCCAATATTGCTTTTATCTGCACAAAGAGCAACTGCTTGAGCAGCCAAAAACGCCTCGCATGTCTGATGATTTATTAGAGCAGCATATTAGACAATATATAGAGGCGCAAACTGGCTCTGAGGTGGTATTTAGCTGGCAAGGTGGCGAGCCGATGCTAATGGGGTTGGACTTTTATCAGCGGGTAGTTGAGCTGCAAGCTAAGTATAAAAAGGCTGATCAAACCATCTATAACGACCTGCAAACCAACGGTATATTAATCGATGAAAAATGGTGCGAGTTTTTAAAGAAACATCAGTTTTTGGTTGGCTTATCGATAGATGGTTCTGCCAAGTTTCATAACGAGTATCGACGTACTAATAATGATAAACCCACCCATCATTTAGTGATGAGGGCAGTGGCCTTATTACGTCAATACGATATCGAATTTAATGCGCTATGTGTAGTCAATGCCTATAACAGTCAACATCCCTTAGAGGTCTATCGGTTCTTACGCGATGACGTGGCACCAAAAATGATCCAATTTAGTGCTTGTGTTGAACCTGTAGATTTCAAAACCTCTGGCCCTAACTATCTAAAAGATCAAGCGACTCAACAGGCTGATAATCAAGTCACGCATTGGTCAGTCACTAGCCAAGGCTGGGGCAATTTTTTAGCCGACATTTGGGATGAGTGGTTGGCATACGACTATGGTGAAGTGTTCGTTGATCAGTTTGAAAATACTGTCTCCCAAATCTTTGGATACGGCGCGCAAAAATGTACCACCGCGCAAATCTGTGGCAAGGCCCTAGCAATTGAGCATAATGGCGATGTTTATTCCTGTGATCATTTTGTCTATCCAGAATTTAAGCTTGGCAATATTAGCGACATTCACGAAGGTGACTTAGCCTTTAGTAAGGAGCAAGAGCAGTTTGCCTTTGCGAAGTATCAACAGCTCACTAAGTATTGTCAGCAGTGTCCTTATTTACAACTATGTTGGGGTGAGTGTCCGAAAAACAGATTTATCAGTAGCCCTGATGGTGAAAAGGGTTTGAACTATTTATGTCAAGGCCTAAAGATTTTTTATCAAAAAGCAGTGTCTGATTATCCGGTATTGAGTGCACGCCTACAATAATAGGCAAAGCAATATTTACTTATAAAAAGGCCAAGATTTAGAGCTAAGGCTAATAGATTAGGGAGGTGTAAACGCCATACAACGCTGTACATTGTCATAGCATTTTTTATATTTAACGCATTTAAATCCCTATTGTGATCAAGGAGGATACCGTGGGTATCAAAAAATCGTCATTATCTTTGGCCGTCAGTTTATTACTACTGTCAGGCATCAGCGTCAGTCACGCTAGTACTGAAACTCCAGTAGCCCCTACCAATACTATTGGCGGAGATCCCTTTTTAAAGGCAGTGGTTGTCTCTGATAGCATGGAGCCTGCCATACCTCATCCTGAACAGGACAAGATAGCAGAACAAAAGCTGCGCGCTCTAAAGCAGAAAACAGGCAAGGCTCCTAACGTCCTTATCTTCTTAGTAGATGATATGGGCTGGGGCGACTTAGGCGTTTATGGCGGCGGTGAGGCAGTAGGCGCACCGACTCCAAATATTGATAAGCTGGCGCAGCAAGGATTGCGTTTTACTTCATTCTATGCCCAGCCTTTTAGCACGCCTTCAAGAGCCGCTATGATGACTGGACGCATGCCAAATCGTACAGGACTGACTAGACCGATACTCACAGGAGAAAAGATTACACAGAACCCATGGGCAGGTGAAAAAACTGCCGCTGGTATTCTAAGCGATTCAGGTTATCAAACCGCCTTGTCAGGAAAATGGCATCTAGGTGAGAGCGATGGCACTTATCCTCATCAAAATGGCTATGATGAATATTATGGCATCCTACCTGTGGTCTCCAACATGACTGAGATGTTAGATGAACGTATCTATCCAAACTTAGTCAACAATCCTGAACTAAATGCGAAATTAAAAGCTATTCAGCCTCCTGAGATTACCAGCGGTGTCGAAGGTGGACCTTTAAAGATAGAGCAAAAGCTTAAAAACTTAGATGACATCAGAGAGCTCGATCAACAGTTCGCTGATTATTCAGATAGTTTTATCCGTCAAAACAAAGATAAGCCTTTTTATTTAGTGCATTCATTCTCACGACTACACAATGACAATTACCCTGCCGAGGGTTATAAAGGTAAAAGCCCCGCCAAGTTCCCGTATAAAGATGGGGTTATAGAGGTCGATGATATCGTCGGTCGCTTAATGAAAACTTTAAAAGATACTGGACAGCTTGAAAATACTCTAGTGTTCTTTACCTCAGATAATGGCGCGAATGAAGACGTCTGGCCAGATTCAGGCTTCCATCCTTGGAAAGGTGGTAAAGGTACCACATGGGAAGGGGGTATACGCGTACCTGGTATTGCTTATTGGCCAGGGATGATAAAACCAGGACGGGTGAGCGATGGAATTATCGATATTTTAGATCTGTTCAATACCTCAGTTGCTGTTGCAGGACAGAGTAATAAGATTCCTAAAGATCGTTATATAGATGGCATTGATCAAACTGGCTTTTTGTTAGCTGATAATGGTGAGTCAAATCGCGAAACGGCATATTTTTATGCCTTCAATCAATTTACAGCGCTGCGCTGGAATGAATACAAAGTTCATTTTAAAGTAATGCAAACCTCAGCGACTAGAAAGAATATCGATCAAACGACGATACAGACTGCCTCTCCAGCACCTTGGGTTTATAATCTGTACATGGATCCAAAAGAGCAACAAGCTAGTCATATTGGCTTTGAGTGGGGTTATCCACGGGTAGTCGGTCTAGCCAAATATCATGCAGGCACTTATAAAAAGTATCCACCTAAAGATATTGGACTTAATGTTCCTTAAGTATAAAGTGTATGTTTTATAGATTAGTATTGAATGTTGATTTAGTTTATTGAAAATCTGAAGTATCTTGATCGCTTCTAGTTGAGTGATTAAGCCCCAATATTTATCATATTAGCTGAGTAAAAATTAAACATAAAAAGGTCACCAATACTCTATTATTTAGAGCGTTGGCGACCTTTTTTACTATTATCCATACTTACTCATAGCGCACATTAACTCATAATATCGATAATGGTATTGAAGAATTTTGGAATCAGTCTAAACGAACACTCAGAAAATATAATGGGTTCGATAAAAAGCACTTCCTTTTATTCTTAAAAGATTGCGAGTTTAGGTTCAACTATGGGTTACCCTCTAATCAGCTCAAAACTTTGAGAAAATGGTGTGATATTTAATCCTTATCTATTAAAGTCCCTACATTTTTTTAGCTGTGAAGTAGTTACCGTTCTCGTTCCAAAACTCTAAATCACCTTTTCCGTTTACAACGAAATACTCATTGAAGCCTTTTTCACCTTCAATTTGAAGTTTTACGCCTTTATCAATTTGGGTAAGTTTGTACTCTTCATCTGAACTCTTCGTATCATACGTTGTCTGCATATAAGCTTTGCCATCTTTTATATAGGCAACCATTCTATAATCTATTCCGTTAGCTACCATCCAACTTCCTAGTATCACGCCTTCTGGAAAAGGTATATTTTTTAATCGTTCATAATCCGCAGCATTCTTTCCCATAATGTGCACTTTAAGATCTGGATCGTAGTCCGTTTTCGCCCAGAAAGCTTGGTCTGTGCCTTCGCCTGCAATACGGTAGCCTATAAAGGTTCGCTCAACTTTTTTATTTGAAAGAGCATATATCTCTTCTGCTATTGTCTTAAGAGTATTCTCATCTGTTCGTGAGGATAACTGCACCTCTACAGTACGCTTGATATTGCCTTTGACCTCATCTTCTGTAATCTTATATGACGGCACGTTAGTAGCAGCGTTATTTGATCCACTAGCATCAGTAACTGTACTTTCTGATGCAACCGCATCAGGAGTATCTACAGCACTATCAGAACAGGCTGTAAGTATTAAGAGAGCTGTCACAGCAGCTACAATCGTTAATTTTTCAAACATGCTTTACCCCGAAAATCACAACAACAGCATTGTAATGCAAAAATGCAACAAAGGTAATTAAAGATACATTACAATAATATAAAGAAATATGCTTATGTATTCTATTTATCTTCATAGTCTTTTCTAGCAATCGCAGCTAACATATCAAGTAGCATTGAATTAATGGCTTATAAGATCCTGCTCATAAACTTTGTGCTATTCTCACTTTGCAAAGCAATATAAGAGGCGGGCAGCTCTTTTGAGACTATAGCCAACTTCTTTTCTGATAGCATTCTTTTGAGAGTATCCCAATCAGCTTGGTTTATAGTGGTTCCTTTATATCGATCTACTTTAAGTGGTCTACTAATAGGTTTAGAGAGTGAAGTAGCTGGTTCCGCTGGGATATACCTCAGGGAACCAGTAATACGTCCAGTACCAACTCAATATTAAGTACTTATCGAGTTATTCCCATATTTACTTATATCTGCGCCTGCGGATTATTTTTAGCATAACGCCATGACATCAATGCAGTAATAACGAGCACTATTGCAATAAAGCCTAAAGACGCTGCAATTGGAACATGATAGACCTCAAGTAGAAGCATTTTTATACCAATAAAGGTCATGATTACACCTAGCCCATATGGTAAGTAGTGCATTGTGGCTGCTGCGCCTGCTAATAGGAAGAACATAGCACGCAGACCTAGAATAGCGAATAAGTTGGCGCTTAATACAATGAATGGGTCGGTGGTAATAGCAAAAATAGCCGGAATAGAATCAACCGCAAAAATAACATCAGAGATTTCAACTAAAATCAACACTACCAACATGGGTGTCGCCCACAATAGACCGTTTTCACGCACTAAAAACTTTTCGCCTCGCATCGTGGGCGTAATGCGCATATGGCGACGTAGCCATTTTAATAGCTTCATTTCTTCAAGGTCGACAGGTTCGTCATGGCCACCTTTTAAAAACTTATAGCCGGTATAAACCAAAAACGCACCAAAGATATAAAGTATCCATGAAAACTCTTGAATTAGCCATGCGCCTGCAAGAATAAAAATAGTGCGTAAAACAATAGCGCCTATCACGCCATATAATAGGATACGACGCTGCAAAGCAGGTGGAACAGCAAACGCGCCAAAAATCATGAGCCAGACGAACACGTTATCAATCGCTAGTGATTTTTCGATTAAATAACCAGTCACAAACTCTAAGGTTTTTTGGTTAGCAACTGCCGTACCCAAATTTGTATTTAAATACCACCATAATCCGCCTGCAAATATTGCAGATACACTGACCCAAGCGATACTCCATAGTGCAGCCAACTTGATAGATACAGGTTGGTGCTCATTTTGTACTGCGTTTACGTCGGAATTCTCTGGGAGATCTTTGTGTTTAAAGCCTAAAAAGTCGATCAATAACATGACTGCGACTATTACAAAAAAAATGGCATATAGCCAAGGTGTGCCGATGGTTTCCACAATATTCCTCAAGTATAGACAACAGGGATCACTATTCTATTTAGTTCCAATTGGTATGTCCTCATACTAGCGACAGAGCCCTAAAAAGAAACTTTAATATACACATTTTACTTATTTTTACCTACATTAATTATGAACCCTGCCGTCAAATCCTTACAAACAAACTTGAGTTATGTTGATCAGGCGGCTTAATAATGTCCGTTGTTTCCATAACAGCGCTTATGGCAAATAAAAATAATGATCCAAAAGCTCACTGCGTATACACAACGAAGTACACTAAAACTATCTCAGGGACTAAAATCGTTGCTATCATTCGCCTACAGCCTAATGTTCAAGTCCTCACTAGGGGACCGCCTATTTTTCCTGTAAGAGTGATTATTGTAAATATGTCGTATATTCTGTTATTAAGCTGGATAAATGAAAAATTAGTCATTATCAGTTTGTTCATTAGTTTGTATAAGGCTTTCTAATCTGGCAATACCACACCAAAAGAGGTTGGTGGCTTCTCAAACAGACTTAGGAATCGCAATAAGTCTATCTTACTGCCATCAATAGTTAACTCATCGGATAACAGTATTTTTTTGATACCCGCTTCACCAATTAGCATATCAATAAATAAAGGATGAGGCAGGCTTAGTGTGGCGTTAACCTCTTGTTTTAATGGTATCTTATTATCTAACAACCTATGATGAAGAACAGCGTTTTCAACCCACAGTAGATAGCTTTCATCTAAATCGGTAAAGTTGATCTTAATGCGCCAGTCTTTATCGGCTGCGTCCTCAGCTTTTAGTCGGACAGACATGGTATCGAAAAAGTTTGATACTGGCGTTTGCAAAAACACATCTTTTAAAGAGGCCATATCAATGCCTGCATTCGGTGTGCCTTGGCGTAATTCTAATGCTGCTGTCAAATAAACATCGCGCCATGGACCGGATTCAGCTTGATACCCTAACTGATCATAGGTGCTGGCTAGCAATTTTCGCGCAGCAGTGTTACTAGGTTCAGCAAATACCAAATGATTTAGTAGCTCAGCACTCCAGCGATAATCGCCTTTATCAAACGCCGTTTGCGACTGTGACAGCATCTTCTCACTACCAACCATGGCAACATAAGCAGTTGCACGTTGCGCATCAGGTAAGGGATCTAAATGGGCGGGATTGGCATCATACCAACCTAAATAGTTCTGATAAACAGCTCGGGCATTGTGCTTAACCGTGCCGTAGTATTCACGATTGGAGAATACTTTAGATAAACTGGGCGGCAACTTGATGTCTTCTGCAATTTCGCCCGGCGTCATGCCTTTATTCATCCGACGTACACTTTGGTCATGAATAAACTTATAAGTATCACGCTGTTGAGTTAAAAAGGTCTGAATTCTCTCTTGACCCCACATAGGCCAATGATGACTAGCAAAATAAATATCGGCATCAGCAAATAAGTTACGTGCCTCTTCAATATAGCTACTCCATTTCAGCGCATCACGAACTTTTGCGCCACGTAAGGTATAGAGGTTATGCATATTACGTGAGACCAACTCTGCACCACCAAAAGCCTTGTACTTTGGTAAATAAAAGGTCAGTTCTGCTGGAGCTTCAGACTCTGGGGTATATTGAAATTCGAAATCTATACCATCTATCTTTAAGTCAGTTGGGGTAGCGCTGACTAACTGCGTCGGCTTAGCAATACTGAATTGGCCAAAGGCTGGACCCTTACCTAAACCCGTATCAACATGACCGAATTCATCACGTGCTAAATCCTTACCGTACATATAAACGGCACGACGGCTCATCGCCGTACCCGCAAGAATATTTTCACTGGTTGCTTCTTCCATGAAGCCACCAGGAGCAATGATTGGAATATTTTTCTTGGCAATCTCTTCCTGACTGACAATGCCTAAAACCCCACCAAAGTGGTCAATGTGACTGTGAGTAAAGATAATAGCACTGATGTTGGTGGTATTCGGATAACGCTTAGCCAAATGCTTCATAGCAAAATCAAAAGCGTAACGGGCGGTTTCTTTTGAGGTCATCGCATCAACGACAATCCAGCCACTATCGGCTTTAATTAGCGTCATGTTAGATAAATCAAAACCACGTAGCTGATAGATGCCAGGTGTAACTTCAAACAGGCCTTGAATGTTATTAAGCTTAGCCTGACGCCACAGGCTAGGATTGACAGTGTCGGGAGCCTCACCTTGAATAAAATCATAGGCGACCATGTCCCAAACATTTTTGGTGGGATCCGTTGCAGAAGGTATCTGTAGATATTTTACACTGGCAATCAGGCCGCGACGCGCATCTTCAAAGTCCTGTTGGTCGGCCAAGTTCAGCTCACTAGCAACCTGACGGTTGAATTCTATCGTGCTGGCAGTTGCCGCACGTTCACCATCACTAACCGCTATTTTTGTCGTTGGTGCATTATTGTTGCAGGCCACCAGTAATAAACTGCTGCATAATAGTAGGAGACGGCTTGAGCTCAATATACTAGTGTGAGCTGTGCTTGAGAAGGTATTACTTACCATTATAAATTCCTTTTTTTGATAAATGACACAGAGGTACATTGACCTCATTAAACTCATCAGTTGATACATGACCAATAGCACTATTCAGTTATCTTTGTTAGATTGACGTTTAGTGGCACAATAAATCAGCCCGACCAAAAATTTTTCAGAGAACCAATATGAAAGACAATCAATTCAGTGTTCATAAAAGTATGGTTCTCTCTAACAGAAAAGCATTGGCTTTATATTTATTTAAAATCAACCGTTTTCACGATATACCTGAAATTATGTTACAAGCCCTTGATTTAGATAAATTCGATGGCGACAGAGTCCCTCTTGAGGTCGTAACCAAAGAGATCAATTTGGCTGCACATACTTTGCAGGAGGATTATTTGGGCTTAAAGGTCATGGATCTGGTCGATATAAAGTCTTTACCTTTATACCAAGGTATAAAACTGTGCATTAATCCTTTATTAAACGCTGATATACAGATTCCATTTATTGTACTTTGCCGTTTGGTTGCTCGATATTTTAAGGTAATTACTGAGTCCATACAGGTATGCTTAATTGAGGAGAGAAACCTCTTACGCTTAGATTTTAAGCCAAGTATGCCAGAGCAGTTTAGTCATCATCAGATTGACGGCGTGATGCTTGCTGTGCATAAAATATTAGCTAGCTTTAGCCCAGTAAAGCCTACAAAATTAACGCTATTCTATCGTCGATCCTCGCATGATATAGAGCTTTATAAAAAACTATTAGGAGTATCTGCCGAACTATTTGGCGCAACGAATAGTTTATATTACACTCTAAAAACCAATTCCCCATCTAACGCCATATTGGTTACCCAGTCTGGAAAAATATTAGAAAACACTTTTTTTATTGGTCCGTTGCACAACATGTTAGATAAAGAGTTTCCTAACTTAAGTTATACAGAACGTTGCCAACATATATTAACCACTATTATGGGATTGAACGAACCTACTCGTGAACAAGTTGCACAAGTATTGAATATGAGCGTCAGTAGCCTGCAGAGGCGTTTACGAGAAGAAGATATGTCGTTTCAACAGATACTATTAGCTACTCGCAAAACAATGGCTGATAAATACTTGCTAGAGCAGCATCTATCAGTCACCGAGGTTGCTTTTTTATTAGGCTATCAATCTAGTAGTCAATTTTTTAAAGCATTTAAGCAGTGGTATGCAATGACCCCGATGGCTTATCAAAAACTCCATCGGAGTGATTCCTAAATCAATAAGCTAAGTCAATTACTGAGGCAATGAGGCATAAGCATCACAACCTAATGCTTCGAACTCTGCTTTGGTAAAATACTGGATAGCTGGCATGAACTCTCCTAACACTTCTGCTTCGTCTCCAGTCACAGAGGTATTTTGAATAGCATTCTCAAAATCAGCAGCGGGCAGCATATGTCTCATCAGTAATAGACCGTCCGTTTTATGATCTTGTCTACCAGGAATAATAGAGAAGCCATCGCCTTTTTCAGACCAAGGTAAAAAGCCTACGCCGCATTCATCAGTGGCGTTAACAGGGCGATCAGAAGGTAAGCTAGTAACCATCGTATAGTAACCATCAGGATTTATATCGACTTGTTCATCGTATAAACAAGCCGTTACTTTTTGAGAGTAATACTCATTTTGGCACATAGACCAATAGCGTAGCTGAGACTCGCTTTCATCGAATATCTCATTACCATTTAATGTTGAGGTTATTTTTGGAATTTTACCGCGTATGACGACAACAGGTTTAATGTCTCTATCTATATAAGTGCCAACGTATTGATTGTCCAAATTAGCGAACCAACCAACTTGTCTTGGTGGATTGCCATCACACTGTCCCAAAAATCCACATCTGAGACTAAACTGAACGCTATAAAGTGCACGCCAGATAGGGTTCTCTTTCGCAGGATTATTTTGGCGAAGCTGAGCGTAAGTTTGTTCGGGAATTACGGGATTCCTCATTGGCTCTTGATCAGATTTAAGGGTGTCGCACACCGCTTGACCTTTTAACACTTCACCATTGCTTAAAGTAAGTTCTGGAGTGGGTAAGCCTACGCCACCAGTAGCATCGTTTCCTTTATCTGGCACGTAAACGCGATACAATAATAGTGATTCACCATTTTCGTGAGTGTAGTCGTATAGAGTATTATCTAGCGGTATTATCGGTGCTTCGCCAGCAGCCAGTTCAATTTGATAACTGCGCTTATCGCCATTACGCTGAGCGCCTTGAATGAACGGATTGGTTGATCCGATATTCGACTTTATTTGCTGGTCTCTCAAGGCGAATGCAGGAGTATCGTCTTGTCGATAACTGTTGAAAGACATATAACGGGCGAAAGGAAATTCGCCACTGAGTTTTAAACTTGATCCTTCAGGCAGACTGTATTTCGCGTGCCAATATGTTGCACCTGAGTCAAGATAGGCGAAGCTAGTATCTGGGTTGTCGATACTATATGGTCCACCCCAGAAACAACCTTTAACATCCTCTTCAGGTAAATTAGGATCTGGAATAATAGTGGTAATAGTTCCATTATCGTCACCACAGGCAGCCAATAATCCCATACTGAAGATCATGGCAGTGGTTAAAGTAAGCTTTGTTAGATTAAGCATAAATACTCCTGTTTATCATTATTACGTCCCTGTTCAGCCTTTTACTGGCTAACATAATAAATTTAACATGAGGGGTATTTATCCAGTAGATGTATTCGGGTCAACTATTATGTTCACTGTGTCAATTCGGGTCATACTACTTATTAATATATAGAAAACTAATTTAGAAGTTCAAAATTTAGATAGTTAATAAACCGCCTCGGGATTGTCGGAGACTCAACATTCTGAGAGAATACGACAACAAAAAGACAAACCTACACTCCTGAGATTAAAGAACGTGCAGTTCGCATGCTGATTGAAGCGTCGAGCGACTATCCCTACACATGGTCAGCCATTCAAGCCATAGCGTCAAAGATTGGCTGTACGCTTGAGACCCTGCGCTTATGGCATAAAAAGCATATCGAGCAAACTATTCCTGCCTCGGTACAAGCTCAAAGCCAAGATCAATGCATAAAGTAGCTTGAACACGAATGCAGAGAGCTCAAGCAAGCCAATGAGATTGTACGTAAGGCTGCTGGGATTGAAGCCCAGGCGGAGCTCGACCGTCTACTCAAGTAATGGTTCAGTTATGTATGTGAGGTTTTAGGGCAGGGCACGGTTTGGGCACCAAATGGGCACCACACCGAAAATGAGCTTTTTAATTGAGTAGCTAAACTTAACTGGATTAGAAAAGATATTTCGAAATATCTTCTACAAGCCTCGAAAATTGGACAAAAAAAAGCCTCACTTCCTATTTAAGGAGTGAGGCTTTTAGTACTTTTTCAAGCCATATTTGGAGCGGGAAAAGAGATTCGAACTCTCGACCCCAACCTTGGCAAGGTTATGCTCTACCACTGAGCTATTCCCGCTAATTATCAATTAACTATCGTCAGTTGATGATGGCGTATTATACGCAGTTTTCTGAGCGTGTCAACAGCTAGTATGAAAAAAAGCAAAAGATAGTAGATTGGCATATTATCGCATCGTCTATCTATGTTATAACAGATTGTTATAATCTATATTCCAAAAGCTTTGCTTTCTATAAATAGGCTGGAATGCAGTTTTATAATTACTTTTATCATATTTATGATTAATAAACATAACACTTAAGGATAAGTAGTATGAGTCAACAATATACCATCGCTGATTATTTGTTTGATCGTGTCGCAGAAGCAGGTGCGTCAGAGGTATTTGGCGTACCTGGTGATTTTAATCTCACGTTTTTAGATAATGTACTTGCCTCAGATAAATTACGCTGGGTAGGTAATACCAATGAGTTAAATGCTGGTTACGCAGCAGATGGCTATGCACGTGAGCGTGGGTTTGCGGCGATGGTGACGACCTTTGGAGTGGGTGAGCTGTCCGCTATCAATGCCACCGCAGGCTCGTTTGCTGAGTATGCGCCAGTGCTTCATATCGTAGGCGCGCCAAGTACAGCATTACAAGATTCAAAGCGTCGCATCCATCACTCACTTGGTGATGGCGTGTTCAATCATTTTATTAAAATGGTAGAACCGGTTACGGTAGCACGGGCGCAAATTACGCCTGAAAATGCTGCCTCAGAGATTGACCGCGTGATTCGCTTGATTCTCAAAAAGCATCGCCCAGGCTATTTATTACTATCACCAGATGTAGCAAAAACGCCAATTTATCCACCGACGACTAAACTTATCGATAGTGAGGAAGATATTACTAGCCAAGCGGCGTTAGCAGACTTTAAACAAGCGCTGATAGAATTTTTACCCAATAAAACCACGACGCTCATGGCAGATTTGATGGTGCATCGTTTGGGTCTGCAAAATCAGCTTAAGGCTTTGATTGCCGATACTGACATTCCTTATACAACGTTATCGTGGGGCAAAACTTTGCTTGATGAAAATAGTGAGCGTTGGGCAGGCACCTATGCAGGCGTGGCATCGCGTCCTGTCGTTAAGGATATGGTCGAAAACTGTGAGTGTTTGATAAAAATTGGTGTGCAATATACTGATACTACTACTGCAGGTTTTAGCCAAGATATTGATGAAAACGTGGTGGTTGACCTGCATTATGAGCGTGCGAGTATCGCAGGCAAAAACTTTGCGCCCATTGCCCTAAAAGATGCTCTAAAAACACTGCATGAGGTAATGACTTCAGATATTAATATTGTACCGAAGCAGTTCTGTGAAGAAGTGAAGCCGCATGAGCAACATGGCAAGGATGATGAGGCTATCCGTCAAGATGATTTGTGGCATATCATTGCCGATGCGCTCGATGATAAAAACTTGGTATTTTCAGAACAAGGTACTGCCTATTTTGGTATCAGTGATGTGCGTCTGCCAGAAGGCGTGACGTCTTATGGTCAGCCGATGTGGGGTTCTATTGGTTATACTTTGCCTGCAAGTTTAGGTGGCGCCATTGCTTCACCGCATAAGCGTAGTATTTTACTCATTGGTGATGGTTCTGCTTTATTAACCATTCAAGAAATTGCGGTAATGATTCAAGAACGTATCAACCCGGTGATTGTACTGATTAACAATGATGGCTATACCGTTGAGCGCGCGATTCATGGTGAAAACCAGTACTATAACGACATTCCTAAATGTGACTGGCAGTTGATGCCAAAAGCGTTTGGTGCCAATGATGATAATAGTCTGCTACTAAAAGCAGAGACAGCAGGCGAGTTAAAAGATGCTCTCAAGCAAGCGGCGGCTGCAAAAGACAAGCTGGTTATGTTGGAAGTCATCGCTGGCAAGCATGATATCCCGCCACTATTAGCCGATATCAGTGCCGCGCTTAAGCCAAAAGCCAATTAAGTCTATTTAATAAGTTTTAATCAAAACAAGCTCGTTGAGTCACTAAACTCAATGGGCTTTTTTGAGGATTTTTTTCGATATCGACCAACTAACTAGAGATACTGCTTATGTCGATTTGCATACTTTAGTATCATGGTAGGTTGGGCTGTATTCGGTCCTTAACACTTAAAAGGACATACCTTATTATGATTTGGCTGAAAATGCTTATTGGCGCTTTAATGGTACTGGCGATTCAATTATTCGCGCAAACCAGATTTTTCTATTTGGCTGCACTTGCCCCACTTTTCCCCACTTTTACGTTGATTAGTCACTTTATTGTAGGGACAGAGCGTAGCCCTGCTGATTTAAAGGTTGCACTAATATTTAGTATGCTCGGCGTCATCCCGCATCTTATTTATACCTGCGTGGTCTTTTTTAGCATCAGCTATGTCAGCTTATATAAAGCACTTTTATTGGGTACCATCGCTTGGACGGTGGCAGCGGCCATTTTAGTGATTACGTGGCAATACATTCATGCTTAGTAGTCACTAAACAAGCAGCTTAAACGATACAAAAGCGCGGTTTATCAACTGAATATATAGGCTAAGGTGACTATTTCTAAAGATAATTTTTATAGATTCCGTTGTAGATGTTATGCTTAAGGACGATTTTATTGTGTTACCTGCAACAAACTCATAACCAGACTATATCGATAACTCCATTCGTCATCACTGATAAATATAGGGCTTAAAAAAAGATGGATACCTTAAATATCCTATACCTTGTAGGGGCATTGTTAATTTTCGCCAGTATCATGGCAAGCACGTTATCAGCACGTTTGGGCGTTCCTTTATTACTGCTGTTTTTAATAGTAGGAATGCTGGCTGGTGAAGAGGGTATCTTAGGTATCGAGTTTTCCCAATATGCTATTGCTAATTTTGTTGGGCAAGCCGCTTTGGCTTGTATCTTGTTAGATGGTGGTCTACGTACCTCTTTTAAGTCCTTTCGCGTTGGTCTTAAGCCTGCCGTTACACTCGCTACTTGGGGTGTCCTCGCTACTGTCATGATACTGGGCGTATTCGTGACTTGGCTACTCGATGTCGATTGGCGTTTTGGTCTATTGATGGCGGCGATCGTTGGTTCAACTGATGCAGCAGCGGTCTTTTCATTGCTGCGTAATGGCGGCGTCAAGCTTAACGATCGTGTACAAGCTACATTGGAGCTAGAGTCAGGCGCCAACGATCCTTTGGCTATTTTATTGGTTACGGGTCTTATCGCTCTAAATGTCGATCCCGCTGGGCAAACAGTACTGGGCTTCTTAGGGTTGCTATTACAGCAGCTTAGCTTCGGTTTGGGCATGGGTTTGTTGTTTGGTTATTTATTGGCAAGACTATTACCCAAAATACACTTGGCAGAAGGTATGTATGCCATTTTGATCATGTCTGCTGGCTTGGCAGTCTTTGCCGCGACCAATCTTATTGGCGGTAGTGGGTTTTTGGCAATTTACCTCACTGGTGTGCTGATTGGCAATCATAAAGTACGCTCAACCGAGCATGTTATGCGGGTGATGGATAGCTTTGCTTGGTTATCACAAGCGGTGCTTTTTGTGGTGCTAGGTTTACTCGTGACGCCATCGAACGTTATCGATGTTTGGTATTATTCAGTGGCGATTGCCGCCTTTATGATTTTGATTGCTCGTCCTATCGCGGTCTATACGAGTGTCAAACCTTTTAAATTCAAAGACAGAGAAATCGGTTTTATCTCTTGGGTTGGCTTACGTGGTGCGGTCCCTATTACCCTTGCGATATTGCCAGTCATGGCAGGGATAGATGGTGCCTTTATGCTATTCGATATTGCCTTTGGTGTGGTGGTCTTGTCTTTGATTTTGCAAGGCACGACCATTCCTATTATGGCAAATTTGTTTAAAGTACGTATTCCGAATAATAAAGACCCAGAAGAAGAACATGAAGTTTGGGTATCTGATAAAGCGAGCATTACCTTATATGAATTTGAAGTAAAGTCTGGTGCATTTGCGATTGACCGTCATCCGATGGGCATCTCTAACCGTGTCAGCCCTGATGAGATTAGTATCTTTGCTTTGGTACGTCGGCAACACATTGTGATGGTTGAAGAAACGACCAAGCTCAAATGTGGGGATAGAGTCTGGTATGCGATGAGAGGTAATCATGCCAGTCAAATTGCCAAGATTTTCAATGATACGACACTCGATCGTAAAGCCATTGATGACTTTTATGGCGATTGGTTATTGTCACCCAGTGTGAAGCTTGGAGATTTGCCTTTTTTTACCGACATCATGGCGTCTGAGTCTCTTGTAGATAAGCTAAAGGCAAAACCTGAAAATACTTCAAAAATTATGTGGGAGCAGACGGTCGCTGAGTATGTCATAGACAATTTGGATATGAAGCCAGTATCAGGCGATATGGTTGCTATCAGTGATGAGTGGTCATTGGTCATCAAAGAAGTGGACGATAAAGGTAGGCTGAGAACGATTGGTTTAAAGCATCAAGAGTTTGCTAAGGCGATTTGATTTTTTGCTATATATAAATATCAGCTAAGATACCTGTGCAAGAAAAAGCCCTATTAATATGATTAATAGGGCTTTTTTAAAAGCATAACTTATAGTAATGACTACCACATCAAATCATCTGGAATCACATAAGCGGCATATGGATCGTCTTCTGCCAGCTCATCTTCTGCAGTATCGTTTGATACCACCATAAAGCCTGTCATCTTTGAATCGATACGATCGGCAAGTGGGCGTGGTAGTAGGGCATAGCTGTCATCTAAGCGAGCAATGACCACGTGACCTGCTACAATTTGATCGTATAGCTTTTGAGTAATAAAAAGTTTTTTAACTTTAGAGTTATCGACAAACTGATAGCTGATATCGCCATTTGTCTCAGTCAGTTGATGCTGCTTAATCATTTGAATGATGTTGGCTTTTAGCATCTTCTCTTCTAAGATGCGCTGCTTTTCTTGATTGAGCTTTTGGTCTTTTTCTAGCTTCTTAGCTTGAGCATCTGCCAAGGCTTTTTTAGCTTCGATATTCGATGCATCGCCAGTGCGCTTAGCGTGTTGCGTCTGTTTGCTTATCTTGTTGGCTTTCTTACTATCAACCAAGCCTGCTTTTAGAAGTTGAGCCTGTAGGGCGTTTTTTGCCATATCTGCATTACCTAAATGAAACTAACTAAGTGAAATGATCTAAATTGTCTTCAGTCATGGTAACAAATTCTGTCAAGAGATGTCATCAAATACGGCAATCCCAAAGTTTTTATTGAAAAATCGTTTGTCAGATAATTGAGTCACATACCTTTTTAGAATAATTGCCGTAGATTCTTGTTCACTCGCTTAAAAGCTTTGATGGTTAATAATGTGTTCAGCGAGGGTGATGAGGTCTGAAGCGATAAAGTCGGGTTTTGGTACATTGGGTGCCGAAAGTAGCGCGTTATAAGGTCGAGTGATAAAAGCCCCTTGGCAGCCAGCAGCTTGAGCACCGATAACATCCCAGAGGTGACAGGCGACAAGACATAGCTCTGAGGTCTCAACGGACAGCTCGCGAGCGACCATCTGATATGTCGCCGGTGCAGGTTTAAATTGGCTGACGTTTGCAACACTAAAATTCCGCTCAAAGAATTCACTCAGTCCTGCTTTTTCAAGCGGTGTCGGAGAAGCGCTAGGTGCTGAGTTGGTCAAAGTCACCAATCTAAATCCTGCATCACGTAGTTTGGTCAAAGCAGGGATAGCATCAGGGTGAGCTGGCATCTGACTCATACGCTGCTTAAATTCCTGTACATCTTCTTCGGTTAGCGTAACGGCATGAATATCTGCGGTCATTTGTAAAGCACCGACGCCAAGCTCGCCAAAAGGTGTGTAGAGACCAGATAAAGTCATGGTTTGCGAATAAAGTACCAATTGCGCGAACCACTCTCTGAGTCTGTTATTATCCCCAAATAAACGCGTGAATAAGGGCGTGAGCGTATCGATATCGAGTAAGGTTTCGTTGACATCGAATACGATAATCGGAGCTGAGTAGATATAGGACATAAAAGTTCCTTTTGCAATCAAAGTAAGCCTTACTATAGCTAATCCACTTTTAAAAGGGTACAGAGCTACTGGGGTTAATTATTCGCAGCCTCTGTCTGCGTAGGCACAGCAAGCAAGAAAAAGTAACCCCAGTAGTACCTTATAACATTTGCATTTCTTTTATTTAGGACCGGCTATAGTGAGGTTTGATAATATAATAAAGACATTCGGCAAACTTACTTTAGCTGGACTTGAGTAATCATTCAAGATAAAATTGAGTAGTCACTCAAATTGTATAACCATGTTTACTTTATTGTCTAAAATCATGGGACAAAAATTGGAATATTATGTCACGTACCACACTATATAATCGTCATGAAGCATTAGAGCGGGCCATACAGCTGTTTTGGCAAAAAGGCTTTCATGCAACCTCTTTAAAGGATATCGAGCAAGCGCTTGATATGCGACCGGGCAGTATTTATGCCGCTTTTGGTAATAAAGATGGATTGTTTCAAGAAGCGCTTGATTACTATGCGCAGGCAGGGCTAAAGGAGCTTGAGCGTACATTAAGCAGCTATGAATCCCCTTTATTAGGATTGGCAGCTTACATGCGTCAGCTTGGCGGTATCCGCGAAAAAAACCTGCCCAGTCGGGCATGTATGTTGGTCAAAAGCTTACTTGAGCTTGGTGCCCGTGAACAGTTAGCGCTAGAGAAAGTTGAAAAATTACTAGCCGGCATGGAGGCGCGTTTTGCCGCATGTTTTGTGGAGGCGCAGCAGCTAGGAGAGTTGGATAACACGCTCGATCCACTAAGATTGGCCCGTCGATTACAAGCCGAGGTTATGGGGCTGCGTGCTTTTGCTCAGCGCGATGTTGACAGTGCAGCGGTTCATGCGCTTGCAGAGGATATGGCGTATTCTATAGAAAGCTTGCGCAATAATGAGTCTGTTGGTTAAAACGATGCCTAGTGGCCAAGCTTAGTTTAAATAGTGAGTCTGCATAAGCGTACGTCCGCTAGTATGATGGTCATGTAAGCTGAAAATCGAACATGAGTATGGATGTTAACGGTCATTTGTATGATAGCAGATGTAAAAAAAGGCTACTTGAAAGATTAAGTAGCCTTTTTAGTTTTAAATTTTGCAGTGTGTTTTTATTATTAATTAGAGATACATCTATTGTGGCATGTCCGCTAATTGCTGCAAAATACTTTTGAAATTCTCAACCCCTTGAGCACCGCTAACCAGATGCTTTTGGTTAAAGATAACAGAAGGTACGCTTTGAATACCTTGCTGCCTCCACTGTTGCTGAGCACGGCGGACGTCTTCAGCAAAGCGCTCGTCTGCTAATACCGCTAGCGCCTCACTACGATCTAAACCAATCTCTGCTACGATATCGGCTAAGACTTCTTTGTTAGAAATATCTCTAGCGTGAGTAAAGTGAGCCGCGAACAAGGCTTGCTTTAAATCATGCGCGTACCCTTGCTGATCGGCCCAGTGCAGTAGTTGATGCATAGCAAAGGTATTATAAGTGCGACTCTCTTCAGTAAAGTTAAACGCAAAGCCTACCTCACGACCAGCCTCAGTCATTCTAGCGCGGCTAGCATCAGATTCTTCTCGACTTGAGCCGTATTTCTTAGCGATATGCTCACGATAGTTTCGTCCTTCGCTTGGTGTATCAGGATTAAGCTCAAACGGATGCCAGTGAATCTCGTGCGGAGTGTTGGTTTGTTTTAATGCCTCGGCTAGTTGACTATAGCCGATAGCGCACCAAGGGCAAACCACGTCCGACACGATATCTATTCGTAATGGTTTTTTTAAATTACTCATAGTGGCTCCTTATTGTATGCTTAGATAAATGGTCTTCTTATATACTGTACTTACTTATATATGATGTTTTCTTATAGGCATTATACAAAAGGCTATCCTAAATAAAATAATCTAGAATAGCCCTTCGTATTTTATAATCAGTCAGCTTTAATTAGACAGCCTTATGCCATTCAAATTTTTGAAAAGGCTTATCGATTGGCGTATTAGCCAGATGGTTGGTGTAGTTACTCATTACTTTCTGTGCTGTTGCTAATACTACTTCTAGCACTTGACGCTTAGTGAATCCTGCGTCCAAAAACGTTTGTACAGAGTCATCATTGACGTTGCCACGATCACGAACCACAGATAGAGTAAAGTCACGTAAAGCTTCTAGTTTTGCAGTTGGTAGTGGCGTCTCGTCACGTAATGCATCAGTGATAGCATCATCGACTTTCATGCTTTTGGCAATACCAGTATGAGCTGGCACACAATAATGACATTCATGCTCGACGTTGATGGTTTGCCATACTACCGTGGTCTCTTCGTCATCAAAGCTGCTGTCTAAGAACAGTTGATGTAGACGTTGGTAGCCTTCAAGCAATCCAGGCGCTTCAGCCATTACGGCATGTAAGTTTGGAACCATACCAAATGCATTGATTGAGACATCAAGTAATGCTGTGCTTTCTGCTGGCGCGCTTTGTTTATCATGTAATGTAAAGTCAGTCATATATAATTCCTATTTGGTATTAGTAACAGTATTAAAATTTTATTCAATCATTTAGGTTGAAAAATAACGATAATATTTGATTAAAGTTAGAACTTATTATCGTAAAGGTATCACCTTCTACTTGATAACTGACACCACTATAAATGATTTTGAGCAATCACTCAAATATAAATTGAATGATTGCTCAAATATTTGTAACGCTGGTTAACCATTAAAGGTTTTGCTAGCAATTAATTGTTCTTATTTACCCGTTTAGTGATGGTTAGATGCTGCATCTATTTTTGATTGGATTGATTTATAGAGGGTTTATTTTTGAAAGGCATGACCAACAACCCCCATAGCGAGGCATTTTGCTTGGCATCGGGATACTCTTTTAAACCAATATCTAATGCTTGATCAGGTTTTGATCCTTGGCTTTTATAACTACCAAAAAGCCAATCCCACCAAGTCACACTAAAGCCATAATTGGAATTGGTCTCACTGGCCCGTTGGCTGTGATGAATTCGGTGTAAGACTTGCGTGACTAGAATCATGCGTAAAGGCTTCTCAATCACTGGTGGCAGACGAATATTGGCATGATTAAACATAGCCAACCCATTTAAGGCAATCTCGAATATAAGTACCACGATAGCAGGGACACCAAGCGCACTAATGACAACGATCTTAAGCAATATGCTTAAGACAATTTCGATAGGATGAAATCTAAGCCCAGTGCTGGCATCGATATGCGCATCAGCGTGATGGACACGGTGCAAGCGCCAGAGAAGCGGCACTCGATGAAATAAACGATGTTGCCAGTAGATAACCATATCAAGCAACAATAAGCTTAAAATAATAGCCACGACATTCGGTATCTCAATTAGATTAAATAAACCGATACCGTTTTTTTGATTATAAATGGCGACCGTTGTCAGCCCAATGGGCACTGCCAAACGGGCAACAAAAGAAGAGGCAAATACTAGCCCAAGGTTGGCAAACCAACGCTTGCTACTCTTAATCGGTGATTGCCGTGCGGGATGCCTATGCTCAATGAGCATCATAATGACCAATATGCTAAAGAAAAAGCCCAAACGCCACCACATCTCATTCGCCATTATTGACCTCCTTAATGGGTTTATGTATATCGGTTTCGAGCCGTTTAAGCGTATGATAACCGCCATATATACGAGTCATAATAGTAACCGCACACGCCGCTGCAAAAATACTTGCTAATACCACAAAGTGCTGTGGCCAAATACAAAAGGCGATAAATAAAACAATGGTTTCAGTACCCTCAGTGAGACCATTTAGATAATAAAAGCTCTTATATTTAAATTGCGGCTTATCTAATTGAAATTTTTCGGCAGCAATCGCAAAGGCCAAGAAGCTAGAGCCAGTGCCAATAAAGGCGGCTAATAACAATGCGCCTGCAATGGCGTTTTGCTCGGGATTAACCAATACAAAGCCGAGTGGCACCGCTGCATAGAATAAAAAATCTAGGGTAATGTCTAGATAGCCGCCAGCACTTGAGCTTTGGCCAGCATAACGTGCCAGTGCACCATCTAATCCATCAAAAACACGGTTCAATATAATAGCAATTAGTGCTGCATGCCACAGCTCAAAAGCAATCAACGGTAACGCCAACATACCAACGAGAAAACCAGCGATAGTCAACTGATCTGCGGTAATACCGCCCTTATAAAATAGCACGACCAATGGCTCTAAAAGAGGCTTGATGATGGGGGTAATAAACTTATCGAGCATATTTTTGCCTTTTGTATCGTCATTCTTCTACAAGCAAGTAATCGCACTTTTTACATTAGTTTCTAAGTCTTATTTGTTTATCAATATTTTTACTTCATCAAAAACCAAGGAGTGCTTATCAGACAAACAATTTCTTATCAAAGGCGAATGATTTTGCCGTTTGCTGCTTCAGCATCGCTATGGTCGTGGGTAACCATGATAGTAGGTAACTTATGCTGACGGATTTGACGGAATACCAATTGCTGGGTTTCCGCTCTAAGCTGACTATCAAGTTTGCTAAAAGGCTCATCCAATAATATCGCTTTAGGTTCGCTTAACAGAGTACGCAGCAGCGCAACACGGGCTTGCTGACCCCCAGATAAGCTATCGGGATGTCGATTTTCCATACCTGCCAAACCGACTTGTTCAAGTGTGTCTGTTATTTGCCCAAAGCGCTGCTTTTTATTGCCTTTAGGCATCGCAAAAGCAATATTGCCTGCAACCGATAAATGCGAGAATAAGAGTGCATCTTGATATAAAACGCCAATATGGCGTAAATGCGCGGGTAGGTGACTGATGTTTTGACCATGTAGCCAAACCTCACCCGTGGCACTCAAGCCGCTCGGCAAGGTGCCAGTCATCCAATTTAACAAACTTGACTTGCCACTACCAGATGGACCCATGATAGTGAGAATGTCACCACCCTCAATCTGCTCATTTAACTGAAGTAGCAAGTGGCCTTCTCGAAAGAGTTGTAGATTTCTTATCTCTAAAGATGATTGCATTAAAGCGCCTTTATGTAGTCAATTAAAAATATGGTCAGTTCAAAATAAGAGAGATGTCAATGAAGCTTAAAAAATTTTTAATGCGCGAACATATTAACGAACGCCACTCTTAAAGAAATACTTTGGTAGCAGCCATGCCACCATAAAGCCAATCAGTGGCAATACCATTTGTATAATGGCATAGACCGCACTGGTGCGGCGGCTAGCGCCATTAGCAAGTGTTACCGCTTCGGTCGTAATGGTAGCAATACGTCCGCCGCCCGTGAGTAACGTTGGCAGATATTGACCAAAGCTCACCGCCAATCCTAGTGCCATTGCGATGAGTAGCGGTGCAAATAACTGCGGTAACTTAACTTGGAAGAATACTCTCATAGGCGGCGCTCCAAGACTGGCTGCTACAGTGGCAAAGCGCTTATCTAACCTTCTATAGCTGCTGGCAAGGGATAAAAATACATAGGGCAGTACAAATAAGAAGTGGGTAAAAGCGACGTTAAAAAATGCCGCTTGGTTATGGACAAGTTGCTGTAACCACACCAAGCCAAATAAGAAAGCAATGCTCGGCACCAGAAGTGGCAGATAAATAATCAAGCTGGTAAAATTCGAGATGGGTTTATTGCTTAACTGCTCTGCCTCTAAGCACAATAAAGTGATGCCAATAGCAAAAAGCGTTGAGACAATGCCAAGAATGAGCGTGTTAAATAATGGCGTGCTTATTTGCATCAAGGCACTTTGAAAGTGTGACAGCACAAGCTGCTCTGGCAAGGCGGCAGGGAAGCGCCAATAGCCAGCTAAAGACCACATCAGCAGACCAATGAGCGATAGGGCTATAAACCCTATGATGAATACCGTGGCGCTTGCAGTAATTTTCTGCCAAATAACATCCTTATACTGGCGTGTTCCATTAATCAGTGCGTTGCTGCATAGCGCTTTGACCATACGCTCACCGCCCAGCCATAATGCAATTAAGCTGCCGGTCACTATAAGCTGTAATATTGCTCCAGCCGAGGCTTTTATACGTAAGTTCAAATCAACATCATTAAACCACTGCATGATAGTGACAGCAAGCGTGGGCGGAGTATTGGGTCCTAAAATTAATGGCATCTCAACACTGGCACTGGCGTAAGCAAGTACTGCCAAAATAGGCAAACGCAAGAAGGGGTACAGTATAGGAAATACTGCTTTAAAAAAGGCAGTGATGGGATAGTAGCCTAAGTTTAGCGCAACTTGATATTGTTGGCGTAGCTTTTTACCAAGCTCAGGCTGTGCGAACACACCAAGTGCCATTAACAATAGAAAAGGCAGCTCTTTAAGTACCAGCCCCAAAATGATACTGATCCCATAAGGGTCATGGGGCAGTATCCCTTGCGGTGCCAGCTCCCAACCACTGAGCCATGGCGATATCATTCGTGCAATCATACCAGAGGGTGCAATCAAAAACCCAACGGCAATCGCCGCTGCGGCATGCGGGATCACTAAAATAGGGCTAAGCAAACGTTCAATACGTGTGAGCCAAGGACTATTAAAAAACGTCGCCAATATCATAATCGCTATGACAAAGGCGAGTAGGGTGCTGAGAAATCCGGTCGCCACACTAAGCGCAACCATTTGCTTAAGCCCCAGTGTTTGACCCAGCGCTTTAAATCCTTGTAGACCAAATGTCGTTGTTTCTAGAGCAGGCACCCAGCCAAACGCTGGCAGGATGACGCTTATCAAACCTCCTAATACAGGAAGAATAAGGAGTATTAATAAAAGACTGGGGCTTAGGGTCACTAAACGCGTAAAAAGGTCGGTTTTATAAGTTGCGGCTATTTGATTGCTTAAATTAGAATGAACAATAGCAGTATGGAGAGTGTCAGTATTCACGCCATCAGCATTGCTGTTATCAGTGTCAGCCTTGTTTTTCTCGATAGGTTTTTTCATTCGCTAACCCCGTAACGCGCTTGCCAACCTTGCATAATGGCGTCGACCCAGCTGGGGTGTGGTTCACTGACGGTTCGTTTAATGGCATCAAAAGGTAGGGCGCTTGCATGCGGTTTATTGGCTTTAAAGAGTGCTTGCTGCTCGGCGCTCAGTGTCGATTGAACCAGCACGGTTTTATCTCCCCAGACAGCTGGATTTTGTTTATGCGCCTGTGCTTCTGGGCTTAATAAAAAGTTTGCCACCAGTTGTGCTGCGGCTGCATGGCTTGCATTATAAGGAATAGCAACGAAGTGAGTATTGCTTAAACTGCCATCTGTCATAGCATAACTGCGAATACTGGGCGGCAAGTCATAGCGCTGAACGGCAGCTGGTATTTCGGATCCTGAAAAGGTAAAAGCCAAGCTGAGCTCTGTATCATCTACCAAGCGGCGCATTTGTGCGCCGCTTTGCAGGAATTGCTCACCTTTTCGCCATAGCATGGGATGCAGCTCATCCAAAAAATCCCACAGCGGATTGAGTATCAAATCTTTGTTTTGTGCATCTACCGGCTGGTTAAGCTCTGCTCTGAGAGTGGTTCCATTCTTGCTATCGCTTTGCTCATGCAGCATGACCAAAGCATACTTCAAAAAACTCATACTCAAAAAATCAGGCGGCTTTGGGTAGCCAAAACGTCCGGGGTTCTGCTGTGCCCACATCCTTAATTGCTGCAAGGTAGCAGGCGGTTTATCTATCGCTAAGTTATCATAATAAAAAGTCAGTGATGCTTGTCCCCATGGCGCTTCCATACCGTCAGTAGGTAAACCAAAATCAAGCGTGACAGAGGGGTTGTTATCAGGATCAGTCAGCGCAAAGTTTGGCAGAGTAGATGCCCAGTCCTTTAACAGTAATTTATTCTCACTCATAGCGGCAAAGTTTGCACCGTTGATCCAAATTAAATCAACGCTACCTTTATCGTTATTGTTGGCAGATTTTTCTGCAAGGACACGACTGACAGCCTCACTGGTGTCGCTTAATTTGACATGAACCAAGTTAATATTATATTTTTTATCGACCGCTTTTGCAGTCCACTGAATATAGGCATTAATTTGTGGATCCCCGCCCCAAGTATGAAAGTAAACGTCTTGATTTTCACCAGCTTGTACTGTCTGCTGCCATTGCAAGGTACTTTTATTATCTATGGCAGTGGGAGTCGAAGCGGTACTTGCAGAGATGCCAACGCAGATACCAAGCACTATGATAAAGGCGCTATAGCGGCTCAGTTTTTTTGGTATCATCAAAGCTGCGGGCAAGCTGAGAGGGTGCATGAATTAACCTCGACGCCAAGTATGATACTTCTCAAGCAACTGTAGCGCTTTTGTAGGCGCATGATTGCGTTTCCATTCCCCAGCTGCATACTTATTGCCTTCTGCCCATGTTGGATAGATATGAATGGTACCCAGTATTTTATTCAGCCCTAGATTGTGTTTCATGGCCAATACAAACTCAGCCATCAGGTCACCGGCATGTTCAGCGACGATGGTCACACCCAATATCTTATCTTTGCCCTTTGGGGTAATGACCTTGATAAAGCCATGATTGGCGCTTTCGGTTACCGCCCGATCTAAGTCTTTAAAGTCATAACGTGTGATTTCAAAGTCGATACCTTTATCAATCGCTTCTTGCTCATTTAAGCCCACTCGTGCTACTTCTGGATCAATAAACGTCGTCCATGGAATCACGCGATAATCTACTTTGAATTTTTTAAGATGACCAAATAAGCCATTAACCGCCGCGTACCATGCTTGATGGGCAGCTACATGAGTAAATTGATAAGGACCTACGATATCACCTGCCGCATAGATATTGGGGTAAAGCGTTTCAAGATACTCATCTGTATTGATGGTGCGCTCAGTGTCGATGCCCAAGGTGTCAAGCCCGTAACCTTCTAGACGCGCACTACGACCGACTGCACAAATCAACTCATCATACTCGATGGCAGTTTCTTGTTGATCATCAGTGCTGCCTTTTGGTGCGACGATAATATGTTTTTTGCCATCACGAGTTTCACAGCGAATTGCTTGCTGTGAGGTCAAGATATTCACGCCACTCTCAGTCAGTGCTTCTTGCGCAAATACAGAAACGTCGACATCCTCTTTTTTCATCAATCTCGTGCCTCTTTCGATTTGAGTCACAGCAGAACCTAAACGAGCAAAGGCTTGTGCCAGCTCACAGCCAATGGGTCCGCCGCCAAGTACGACCAGCTTGCTCGGCGCTTTATCAAGTTTTGCAAATTTATCCCAAAGAGTGTCGCTGGTCACATAACCTGTCTCCTCTAAACCCGGTAGGTCTGGGACAAAGGGACGTGCGCCCGTCGCGATAACGATAGAGCGCGCGGTTAATGTCTGAGTGCCACCATCATTGAGGGCAATCTCAACCGTCCATGGATCAATGAGCTTTGCATAGCCTTTTAATACCTCGACACCCAGTTCCGTATAACGCTCAACACTGTCATTTGGAGCGATATCAGCAATGACTTTATGAATGCGAGACATGATGTTCTTGAATGCAAAATCCGGTTGGCTATTATTGAGTCCGTAACGTTCGCCATGGCGTATCTGCTCAACCACTTTTGCACTTTTTATCAGTGCTTTACTGGGGACGCAGCCATAGTTTAAGCAGTCGCCGCCCATTTCACCTGCCTCAATCAAGGTGACTTTTGCTTTGACGGTCGCAGCAATATAGCTGGTAACAAGCCCGCCAGCACCAGCACCGATCACAATCATATTACGATCGAATTTTTTGGGCTTATGATAGTTTTCATAGACACGGCGTTTCTTTAGTATCGTTAATATGCCTTTCGCTATTAGCGGAAATAACCCTAATAACGCAAATGAAGCCAGCAGATTAAAAGACAAAATGCCAGATAACTGCTCTATTTGTGCCAACTGTGTACCAGCATTCACAAATACAAAGGTACCGGCAAGCATGCCGATTTGGCTGACCCAATAAAAGGTCCGTGCTTTGATAGCAGTCAGACCCATCAATAGGTTGATAAGGAAAAAGGGGAATATCGGCACCAAACGTAGCGTAAATAAGTAAAATCCGCCTTCTTTTTTTACCCCAGCATCGATGGAAGCAAGACGGTCAGGAAAACGCTGTTTAATGGTATCGCGTAACAAATAACGCGAAGTCAAAAAGGCCAATGTAGCACCGATACTGGAGGCAAATGAGGCGACCAATACCCCTTGTACTAAACCAAATAAAGCACCCGCTGCCAAAGTTAAAATAGCGGCACCGGGTAAAGATAATGCGGTAACTAAGATGTAGACTACAAAAAAGCCGCCGATGACTAACCATGGCGACTGTGTTTTATATTGCTCAAACTGATCCATCGAGCCTTTTAAGCCCTCAAGCGTTAATAATTCATTGAGGTCAAAATAAAAAAAGCCAATGACGCCAATCAAGACCGCGAATATCAAAACTATTTTTTTAATCATGGATTATCCAGATAAATAATATAAAACATCATGTAGTAAAGAATCACTTAGCAAAGAATAACGCTGTATTCCTACTATAAGCTAGTTTTTCATATAGTTATGTTATAAATGACAGTTCAAAATTTAGTCATAGATATACGTAAAATATGACATTTATCCATTGTAATCGTTATTGAGCGATTGTTCAAATATAATATTGTGGATGGCTTGAGACAAATTTTAAAGTGATATAGAAGGTAGTGATAGTTGTCCTTTGCTTATATCAGTATTATAAAAAACCGCCAAATACACTCATTATTTGGCGGTTCTAAAATACAATAGCTAATGTCCTAATTACGACGAGAGTTATAAAGAGATATGCTGAGCTTCACCTTTTTCAAGAGCAAGTTTAGCGGCAGCAGAGGCTACTGCTAAATCTTGTAAACCAACACCTGTACCATCAAACAAGGTAATTTCATCCTCTGAGCTGCGACCTGGGTGATCTCCATTAATAACATCACCAAGCGTGGTAATATCACTCTCTTTGATAGCACCAGATTTAATCGCATGCTGGGCTTCACCAAGACTGATTGATTGCGCGATTTCATCCGTAAATACAGTAGCAGCCGCTACTAAGTTGACATCAACTTCTTGCTTACCAACGGTATCGGTACCCATACAGGCGATATGTGTACCGGGTTTGATCCACTCTTTCATCAGTAATGGCTCAAACGCTGAAGTAATGGTAATGATTACATCCGCCTCGCTACATAACTGCTCACGCTCAACGGCTTCAAACGGTACCCCTAATTCTTCAGCGACGGCTTGTAGGTTTTTGAGATGATCTTTATTCTTATTCCAAGCGACCACTTTTTCGAAATTGCGTTGCTCAAGAGCGGCACGCAGCTGAAAAGTAGACTGATGACCGGCGCCGACCATACCAAGTACTTTGCTGTCTTTACGTGCTAGATGGGCGATTGATACGGCCGATGCGGCGGCGGTACGTACGGCAGTTAAATAGTTGCCGCCGACCAGTGCACGCAATTTACCATTATCTGGATTGAATAAGAAAATCGTGGATTGATGATTGGTCAAGCCTTTAGCCGCATTACCTGGCCAGTAGCCACCTGATTTTAGACCTAGTGATTTTCCTGCACGGTCAAAACCTGATTTAAAGCCGTATAACGCATCAGCATAGCCAATGGCTTCGCGGATAACAGGGAAGTTATAGGCGTCCCCTCGTGACATTGACGCAAAAACATTTTCAACGGCGATAAATGCAGAAGGGCGATCAATCACCGATTTGCAAGCGTCTTCTGATACGATCAATAAACCTTCGTCACTATTAACACTATTTGCTTCACTCATTATAAATTCCTTTTTATACTTTTTAATTTGTAATTCTTGAATACTTTAAATGAATAAGGGCTGCTGTAGGCTAAAGCTACAACAGCCCATCTAAACTAAACCGATAAAATCATACTAATTTAGCTTATAGTTCCTAATACAGTGCTTAGTACATTTTACCGCGTGCAGATACTGGCCATACGGTTTCAACTTTACCATTACGCACACCAATATAGAAATCATGAACGTTACAAGTAGGATCACAATGACCAGGTACCAGTTTTAGTTTTTCATTGATTTCCAGTACGCCGTTTGGATCGCTGACTACGCCATGCTCGTCTGAACATTTAACATATTCAACATCGTCACGACCATAGATGAACGGTAGACCACTATCAACTGACTGAGCTTTTAGACCAGCATCAACGATGGCTTTGTCGGTTTTGGCATGGCTCATCACAGAAGTTAGGATAAATAACGCATTTTCCCACTCACCAGCATCAATGCGGTTGCCGTCTTCATCTAGAATACGACCGTAATCGGCATCCATAAACGCGTAAGAGCCACACTGTAATTCGTTGAAAACACCTGAATTACTTTCGAAGTAATAACTACCTGTACCGCCACCCGATACAAATTCTGGTTTTAGCCCGATTTCAGTTAATGCATCGATTGCTTCTTGTACTTGATCGATAGCGATTTGTGTTTTCGCTTTACGATCGCTAAAGCTGTCCATGTGTTGCATCGCACCTTGATAAGCTTGGATACCAGTGAATTTTAGATTTTCAGCGGCATCAATTGCTTTGGCAATCTCAACAACCGCTTCAGTCGTCGTTACACCACAACGCCCAGCACCGCAGTCGATTTCGATATAGCAGTTCAGTTTAGTGCCTGCTTTGGTCGCAGCAGCTGATAGCTCAGCGACGTTATCGACATCATCGACACAAACGGTGATGGTTGCACCCAACTTAGGTAGATTTGCTAAACGCTCAATTTTAGCTGGATTACGGACTTGGTTTGATACCAATACGTCTTTAATGCCACCACGTACGAATACTTCTGCTTCAGAGACCTTTTGACAGCAAACACCAATAGCGCCGCCAAGCTCTTCTTGTAAATTTTGTACGTCAACTGATTTGTGCATTTTACCGTGGCTACGGTGACGCATATTATGGGCTTTAGCATAATCGCCCATTTTTTTGACGTTACGCTCAAGGGCGTCAAGATCCAAGATCAAACAAGGGGTTTGAATGTCAGCTTCGTCCATACCAACAGCGGCGGGTACGTTGTAACCTACTTCTAATTCGGCAGTCATTGTCATTTTAATTCTTCCATGTTATTAGTTAGTGTTATAAAAAGCCGTTTAAACTTGCGCATTACTGGCGCTTAGTTAACGCTCCATTTGTAATCAGTTATTGATACCTAAGTACTGATATTTAGTTACCGATCATTAATTCCAAGGCAACTTGTCGAGATCAACGTTACCACCAGTGATGATGACGCCAACCTTTTTACCGGCAAAAACGTCTTTGTTCTTTAAGATAACAGCAAGCGGCACGGCACAGCTTGGTTCGATGATGATTTTCATATGCGTCCAAGTCAGTTTCATCGCTTCAACGATTTCTTCTTCAGTCGCGGTCAAAATATCAGTCACATAATTGCTAACAAAATGCCAAGTCAAATCTTTAAGCGGCACTTTTAAACCATCGGCAACCGTGTTTGGTGCATCATCAGCGATAATATGACCGGCTTTAAATGAGCGCGCGGCATCATCAGCGTTGACTGGCTCAGCAGCATAAATTTTGACATCTGGTGCTAGGTTCGACAACGTCAAACAAGTACCTGAAATCATACCGCCACCACCAATGGGTGCCACAACCATATCAGGTTTTTCACCAATCTCTTCCATTTGTTCTAAAAACTCACGTGAGCAAGTGGCTTGTCCAGCGATAACGCGTGGATCATTGTACGGATGGACAAAGTCGCCGCCTGTTTCTGCTTGAACTTTGGCAAAGACTTCTTCACGCGATGTGGTTGATGGCTGGCATTCGGTGATGATACCGCCATAGCCACGTACTGCGGCTTTTTTAGCTTCAGGCGCGCTATGCGGCATCACCACATTACATGGTATACCACGCTGGCCCGCTGCATAAGATAAAGATAAGGCATGGTTACCTGAGCTGTGTGTACAAACACCATTTTTGGCATCTTCGTCAGAGAGACCAAACACTGCGTTTGATGCGCCACGTACTTTAAAAGCACCTGCTTTTTGGAAGTTCTCACATTTAAAGAACATCTCACAGCCAGCCAGCTCATTTAAAAAGCGAGAGGTCAGAACAGGGGTGCGATGGATATATGGTTTGATGCGCTCATGCGCTTCTAACATATCATCAAGGGTTGGAATCACTAATCCATTATCATTTGTTATCATAAAAAATAGTCCTTCATCTTTTGTTAACTCTTGTTATTTGATAGCTTGTTATCTAATAAATTTTATTTAGTTGGTGCGCTGTGGCGATAATACTCTTGCGCAGCAGCAACGCCTTGACCCAGTTTAATAGGGTAGCCCAAATCAACCATTGCCATCTCAATCGTTGCAAGCCCTGCTAGTACCATAACTTCAGTTAATGAACCTAGATGACCGATTCTAAATGCTTTACCATTCATCTCGCCCAAACCAATACCAAATGAGATACCATATTTATTAAAAGCATGATCGGTCAGCTTGTTACTGTCAAAGCCTTCAGGAACAAAGATGGCGCTGACGGTATTAGAATAAAGGTCAGGTGTTTTTGCACACAGTTTCATACCCCAAGCGCTAACCGCTTGTCGTACGCCTTCGGCTAGACGGTAATGACGTGCATAGACATTCTCAAGACCTTCGTCAAACAACATCTCAAGACTTTCTCTTAGGCCATAGATGAGATTTAATGGTGGCGTATAAGGGAAGCCGCCGTTGGCATTGGCATTTAACATATCACGAAAAGCAAAATAAGTACGTGGAAGCTTCGCCTCATCCATATGACTCAAAGCTTTTTGACTGACGCCCAATATTGCCATACCCGTTGCGAGCATAAAGCCTTTTTGTGAGCCGGCAACAGCAATGTCTACGCCCCAAGCATCCATCTCAAAAGGGACACAAGCAATTGAGCTAACACCATCTACGAATAATAAAGCAGGGTGGTCACTGCTATCCATGGCTTTGCGAATGGCGCCAATATCACTTAAAACACCTGTTGCTGTTTCGTTATGCGTGACCATGACGGCTTTGATTTCGTGTGCAGTATCTTCGTTCAAAATCGCTTGGAATTTATCAGCAGGTGCGCCTGTCCCCCAATCGCATTCTACAACTTGCACATCAAGTCCGTGGCGCTGACACATATCGATCCAGCGATGCGAGAACATACCATAGCGTGCAATCAGAACTTTATCACCAGGTGACAAGGTATTGCTAATCGCAGCTTCCCAGCCACCTGTGCCGCTAGAGGTAAATAGAATGATTTCGCCATCTTGGGTGCCAAATACTTTTTTACAATCAGCAAGCACCGGTAAGAACGTGTCTGAGAAATCAGGCGCACGGTGATCTTGCGTCGGCACGTTCATTGCGCGACGTAATCTGTCAGGAATATTGGTAGGGCCAGGAATAAAAATTGGGTTTTGTAGCGACATGATTGACATCCTTGTAAGTGCATATAAAGGGGCACGATTGTTGTATAAGCAGGGGTTCATGCGAATTTAATGCAAGAGTCTTCCTGACTCATACAGTTTGGGTTTTGTGTTTTTAAGATTTAAAAAATTAACCATGTCAAAGAAAGGAGTTGCAGGTGATTGGTCACTTTACTACTTACTGCGTTCTTTTTATGGTGTTCTTGCGGTAACGATTTTTACGAAGGATAAAATAAGAGGTTTTGGTTGAAAAAGTGTAGATACTCATCAACTGGTTAAAATATAGCACTAATAGTAAGTTGTAACAAGGTGTTTTTAAATAACCTTTGTGCTAGACTTCTCAAGACTATTACAGTGACTGTTTTGTGTAAATAGCCGACATTAGTCCTATTTATTTTTTATGCTTTGACCGAAATAATTCATGATTGCTATTTCAGTTGTATGATGTCTTCAAGAGCTGCTATAACTTCAGTATAATAGGGATTCTTGCCGACAACTTTGCCTTGATTGGTTATATCAATTGGATAACGTGTGTATCGCTATTCTTGATTACTAAGCCATCGCACTTAAGTTATCTGTTAGATAGCCTCTGCTTTACATTCTGTACTATATCTCTGCAATTTTTTGGTCATGGTAAGCGCCTCTTCCAGTGGTTAGTTTACTAAGTTTATCTTTACAGTTTCTTCAGCATCGCTCAATTTCTAACTTGCTAAAAACAACTTATTCAATTAAGAAAATACAATAAAAAACCCTTCATTATCAATGTTGAGGGTTTACAAAAGACATTGTATTTATTATAGATATCAATTCTTTAAGAATGTCAGCTTGAACGAATTTGAGCAAGCTAGAGCAAAATATAAATTTAAATAATTTCATTTTTTTAATGAATCGATAAAAATATTTAACCCATTAACCTTGTACCACCCCATACTTTTAATAAGAAGATTTTATCATGTTAAACCAACGTCCGTTATATATCCCCTTTGCAGGTCCTGCACTATTAGAAACCCCTTTATTGAATAAGGGCAGTGCTTTTTCATCAGAGGAGCGCGATAGCTTTAATTTAACCGGTCTATTACCTCATAATATTGAGACGATTGAAGAGCAGTCATCACGTGCTTATCTTCAACTACGCTCATTTACCAGTGATATGGATAAGCATATTTATTTGCGTAATATACAAGACACTAATGAGACATTATTTCACCATTTGATTGAGCAGCATATTGAGGAAGTCATGCCGCTCATCTATACCCCTACGGTTGGGCAAGCGTGTGAAAAGTTCTCTCAAATTTATCGCCGTAAACGTGGTTTATTTATCTCTTATCCTGAACGTCATAAAATCGATGACATGTTGCAAAACGCTACCAAACAAAACGTTAAAGTTATCGTGGTCACTGATGGCGAACGTATCTTGGGCTTAGGTGACCAAGGTATTGGCGGTATGGGAATTCCAATTGGTAAATTGGCTTTATACACCGCTTGTGGTGGTATTAGCCCAGCTTATTGCTTACCTATTTTGTTAGATGTCGGTACCAATAATCAGCAGTTGCTTGACGATCCTATGTATATGGGCTGGAGAAATCCACGCATCTCTGGCGATGAGTATAATGAATTTGTAGACTTATTTATTCAGGCTGTTAAGCGTCGTTGGCCCGAGGTGTTATTGCAATTTGAAGATTTTGCACAGGAAAATGCGACCCCATTATTGAATAAATATCGTGATCAGCTCTGTTGCTTTAATGATGATATTCAAGGAACTGCGGCTGTTTCAGTCGGTACATTGATTGCCGCATGTTTAAATAAAAGCCAGAAACTTAGTCAACAAAATATTGCTTTCTTGGGTGCAGGATCTGCAGGCTGCGGTATCGCTGAGCACATTATTCGTCAGATGCAGCGTGAGGGGTTAACAGAAGAGCAAGCTCGCAGACAGGTATTTATGGTTGACCGTTATGGTCTGCTAACAGATAGCATGACAGAGCTACAAAAATTCCAAACACCGTTAGTGCAAAAAGAAACAGATATTGAACATTGGGATAAGAGTCAAAAACTTGGGTTAGCACAAGTGGTTAAACAAGCAAGAATAACTGTCTTGTTTGGCGTAAGCGGACAAAAAGGTCTCTTTACGCAAGAGGTCGTTGAATCTTTATGTGCTAATACTGAACATCCTATTATATTGCCGCTATCAAATCCAACGTCTCGTGTTGAAGCAACGCCGCAAGAAGTGACTAACTGGAGTCGTGGTAAGGCCATTGTTGCAACGGGCAGTCCTTTTCCTAATACCACTTTTGAAGGCCAGTCTTACGAGGTTTCGCAGTGTAATAATAGCTACATATTCCCAGGCATTGGCCTAGGTGTATTAGCAGCACGTGCGACGGGTATCAGCGATAATATGCTGACGGCGGCAAGCCAAGCACTTGCAGATATCTCAGTAGAATATGAAAAAGCGCCAGGTGCCATATTGCCGCCCATTAAATTCATTAGAGAAATCAGTGAAAAAATAGCCTATGCAGTTGCCCTGCAAGCAATTGAAGATAAACTGGCATTACCAGTCACGGCAGAAAACTTAGAACGTCGATTAAAAGCTAACTTCTGGTTACCTAAATACCGCGACTATCGCCGTACTTCTTTCTAACGGTTAGAAAATCCGACTAAAAAGCCGAATGCTACGATTAAAAGTAGCATTCGGCTTTTTTAATGATAACAATGCTAATCCACTAGCCGTTGACGTTTTGCTGATGAAATTTTTACGTATAGTGAATTCAGTATTAAAGCGATACCAGTATTGCATTGGAACATAACGTACCTGTTTTATTTGGAATTGACTATATCATGGTTTGTGAGGTTTTTATGGTCATGATAAATCCTTAATGTGTAAGCTAATCGATATGATCACTGTCTGATAATCTGCTTATCATTCAGTAGTTTGCAGAACCTCTATTTATGCCATAGCATGTGGCATTATAGGCATGGTCTTACGCTATGCTTATCATGCCTTTATCAAGGATAAAGGCAACAATGTCATCAACGCCTTCACCCGTTTTCATGTTGCTAAAGACCACAGGCTTATCGCCGCGCATTTTTTTGGCATCACGTGCCATCACCTCAAGTGACGCGCCTACGAGAGGGGCAAGGTCGGTTTTATTGATGATGAGTAAGTCTGATTTCATGATACCAGGGCCGCCTTTACGAGGGATTTTATCGCCTGCCGAGACATCAATGACATATAGCGTCAAGTCGGATAATTCAGGGCTAAAAGTTGCTGCCAAATTATCACCACCAGACTCGATGATAATAAGCTCAAGACCTGCAAACTGCTGCTGTAATTCGGCGATGGCAGATAGGTTAATCGAGGCATCTTCACGGATGGCAGTATGCGGGCAGCCACCCGTTTCGACACCGCGAATGCGCTCGGCTGGCATGGCCTCATGACGCGTTAAAAATTCAGAGTCTTCTTTGGTATATATATCATTGGTCACCACGGCCATATTGACATCATCACGTAGGCGTTGACACAATCTCAGCGTTAATGCCGTTTTTCCTGAGCCTACAGGGCCACCAATACCTAAGCGTAGTGGCGATAATGTCGTGTCTGAATGTTTGTTTTCGACTTTGGGTGTCAGTGCCATAAATAAATGTCCTCAATAAGTGTTTGGGTTATCAGCGATTAAGAGCGAAATAAGCGGCTGTATTGCCTTTCATGCTGGCAAGACAGGAGCGCTAAATTTGGTAAGTTGGCTGATATTTGTAACTGTTGATAAAGTAGATTTAGCTTTGATATCGTTATGTCAGAGCTATCTGCCATTAACGGCAGCCTTTGAGCGTACAAAAAGCTTTGCTTGACGCTAGCAGCCAGTGGCTGTACTTGTTGGCTTAATAGCTGTTGCAGCTGCCAAATGATTCGCTGTCCTGCCATTTGCCCAAGCGGTACGGTCTTAACCGCAGCCAGCACCATATTTTCGATTTGACCAAAGGCGTAAGTGGTCATGGCTTGTACAGGGTTAAATTGCCAGTGCGAGCTAATATGGGCAAACAGCGGCAAAAACCCATGGGCGAGTAAGCTATCAGGCACATTAAGCTCAAGGACATTATCAAGCCATGCGGATAAAGACAGAGCCAATTGACTTGACTCATAGACGAACTCTTTGGTTTCGCGGCTAGCGTGGTAATCTGCACCTAAAGCATCAGCAAGTGTGACGTCCTCAATCATAAGGGCTTCAATCATGAGCGCTAGTAGCGGTAGCTCATAACGACACAATGCTAGCTCCAGATAATCACTCATAAAATCCATACTACTGCTTTCATCATGAATAAGCCCTGACTCGATAGCAGGTTCTATACCTTGCGAGTAGGTATAACTACCAATAGGTAAGTTGCTTGACGCCAGCATGAGCAAACGTCCGGTCACATCTGCATGATTCAGATCATTTATACCTTGTGCGGTACTGGCAGGATGCTGGGAGTGCGTGGCATGATTAGTCATGAGAGTTGCCGTGGGTGTGTGAATGGTCATGGCCGTGATCGTGATGACTATGATTGTGATTATGATTATGACCATGAGAGTGAGAATGTCCGCCTTGATTGCCTTTATAAGCACCCGTTTCTGGCTCAAACGGCGCTTGTACGGCTTGGATATGTAGGCCAAGTTGATGTAACATCGCTTCTAAAACATGGTCAGGCTCAAAGTAGAGGGCAGTAGGGGTCAGCATTAAAGGCACATGGCGGTTGCCTAAATGGTAAGCGCCTTTCATAAGGTCAAAGTTATTATCTGCAGTCACTTCTATCAAGGCTTGCTTGGCGGCCATAATCTGTATCAAATTGCCTTGATGGTCTGCTAGCACACTGCCATTCTTAATGGTTTCCGTACGTGGCAAATCAACACCAATGGATTTTTGATGCTGGGTTTCTGCTTTAAAACGGCTACGCTGACGGGTGTCGAAATCTAAATATAAAAAGTTTTCTGCCTGTTTTTGCCTATCAATGATCGCCTGTTTTTCAGCGCTAAGGGTTGATGGATCGAGACGTTGCGTATAAATGTTCATAATTATGTTTATAGTCCGTTTAAGTAGATGATTCACAGCTGATGGGGGATTATCAGCACGACAATAAAAAGCAGCTAGAATAAAAAGTAGCGCTGTGCCATTGGCAGATGTTCGGCAGGCTCACATGTCAGCAGCTCACCATCGGCATACACTTCATAGGTCTCAGGATTGACCTCCATCTGAGGACAGTAGCTGTTGAATTTCATGTCTTGTTTGCGTACCTGACGAATGTTGTGTACGGCTTTGATGACCTTTTCTAATTCTAATTGCCTATCAACACCCTTATCAATAGCCGCACTTGACATAAAGGTGATGCAAGTCTGCGCCACTGTCTTGGGGAAGCTACCAAACATGCTGCGATAGTGCACAGGCTGTGGGGTGGATATGGAAGCATTGGGGTCGCCCATAGGTGCCGCTGCAATCAAACCGCCTTTTATAATTAAATCAGGCTTTACACCAAAAAATGCAGGCGACCACAACACTAAATCTGCCCATTTTCCCAACTCAAGTGATCCCACTTCATCACTAATGCCATGGGTAATGGCGGGATTGATGGTGTATTTTGCGAGGTAGCGTTTGATACGAAAGTTGTCGTTGCCGCTATCAGAGTCAGTGGGACTTAGCATGATATTTTTTAATGCTTGCTCAGTTTTAGCCGATTGATCAGGAGCCAGGTGACCACGTTGGGCTTTCATCTTATCAGCCGTTTGCCATGTGCGAATAATGACTTCTCCCACGCGTCCCATCGCTTGCGAATCACTACTCATCATGGAGATGGCGCCCATATCTTGTAAAATATCTTCAGCGGCAATGGTTTCTTTACGAATACGGCTTTCTGCAAAAGCGACATCTTCGGCAATGGCTGGGCTTAAGTGGTGACAAACCATGAGCATGTCGAGATGCTCGTCAATGGTATTGATGGTGAAAGGGCGTGTCGGGTTGGTTGATGAGGGTAAAACATTGGTTTCGCCAATAGCTTTTAAGATATCTGGAGCATGACCACCGCCAGCGCCTTCGGTATGGAAGGTGTGAATACAACGGTCTTTAAACGCGCCTAGATTGCTATCTAAATAGCCGCTTTCATTTAACGTATCAGTATGAATAGCCACTTGCACATCGTATTCTTCAGCCACGCTAAGGCAGTTATCAATGGCTTTGGGCGTGGAGCCCCAGTCTTCATGAAGCTTAAGCCCGATAGCACCCGCTTCAATCTGCTCTACAATGGGGGCAGGTAAACTAACATTGCCTTTACCTAAGAATCCGATATTCATCGGAATAGCATCAGTGGCTTTTAGCATGCTGTGGATATGATAGGCACCAGGCGTACAAGTAGTGGCAAGAGTGCCTTCAGCAGGCCCCGTGCCACCGCCTAACATTGTGGTTACACCAGACATTAGCGCCGTCTCACATTGCTGCGGTGCAATGAAATGAATATGACTATCGATACCGCCAGCAGTCAAGATTTTACCTTCTCCTGCGATAATTTCGGTAGCCGCGCCAATAGGTAACGTCACGTTAGGCTGAATATCAGGGTTGCCAGCTTTACCGATGCCACTGATACGACCCTCTTTGATAGCGATATCTGCCTTATAGATACCGCTGTAGTCCACAATCAGAGCATTGGTAATAATAGTATCGGCAACTTGCTCACCCAGCAGCTGTGACTGACCCATGCCATCGCGGATAACCTTGCCGCCGCCAAATTTAACCTCTTCACCAATGCTAACACTATCAATATCAGGCTGGTGATCAATATGACTGGTCAAATCATACTCAACCTCAAGCCATAAATTTGTATCTGCCAAGCGTACTTTGTCCCCTGTGATAGGGCCAAAATGTTCGGCATAGATACGTCGGTCAATGCGTTTTTTCGAGGTGTTTTGAGAGGTTTTAGGGTCTACAACGCCCATAACTTTGCCAGCAAACCCATAGATATGCTGTCTACCTGAGATGGCAACCAATTCCACTTCGCGCGCTTGTCCCGGCTCAAAGCGCACCGCAGTACCAGATAAGATATTGAGTCGATAGCCAAGCGTCGACTCTCGATCAAAGCTCAGTGCTGCATTGACTTCATAGAAGTGATAATGAGAACCGATTTGAATAGGGCGGTCGCCTGTATTGATTACTGCTATGGTTTGAACGCAGCGACCAGCATTCAAAGCCATATCGCCTGCTTTAATCTTATATTCGCCTACTTTCATCGTCATTTTTATTATCCTTAATCGTCTTACGGCAATGGCTCTAGTTCAATATCGTTGTATACGACTTTATAGCAAGCAAGCTATACGATGGGGTTATGTACCGTCACCAGCTTAGTGCCATCGGGAAAAGTGGCTTCAACTTGGACATCATGTATCATCTCTGCGATGCCTTCCATGACGTCATCGGCAGAGAGATAAGTGGCTCCTTCACTCATCAATTGCGCCACGGTTTTGCCATCACGTGCGCCTTCCATCAGTAACATGCTAATGTAAGCGATAGACTCAGGATAATTGAGTTTTACACCGCGGTTTTTACGACGTTCCGCTACCATACCGGCTGTAAATAGTAAAAGTTTATCTTTCTCTGTAGGATTTAATTGCATAAAGCTTCCTTAATAATTATTGTGCTTTAAAGGCTATTAACCGTTTTTAATCTTCATAAAGTAAATGTGCTAAGTTAAATGTACTAAGTAGAGTCATTCTGGTTTGATTCAGCATTGTTCAGGGATGAGATTAAGTGGGAGCACATGATATTAGGTGTCCCAAATTCTCGGTCGATGAGGCTCAAGCGTGTACCATTTAGACCTGATAAGCTCGCGAATTTGGTAAAAAGCTTCAAAGCAGGCACGCACATCTGCCCCTAAATAACGGCAATTGATACCTTGAAAATTGTGAGTACAGTGAATGGGTAGTGACTGCGTATCAATGAGACTGCGTATCTCGGTGATAGTGGCATCTAAATATTGACCAAGCTTGAGCGGATTATTCTGTAACTCAGGAGCAATGACCTCTGTGCTAGGTATTGCCCAAAAAGAGCCATGCACATGTTGATTGTTCAGTCCTAATGGTGAGGTAAACCAGCGCGTATTTGCTTGCTGGGAGGTGCACTCACTGACCAATAAATCACTCTCACGCCATATCTCTAAGCGGTTGGCATAATGACCATTAGCAAACCTCTCTTGATACGCTTGACGTCCAAATACCGCAATATCCCAAGTCAACAAACTTGCTGTCTTAGCTAAATAAAAGCGGTTATTCGCATTAGAGTTGGAATAATCGTAATAGATGCTTTCTTGGGGTAGCCATTCAAGGACAGCGTGTTCATCGAGGCGGGCGTCGATATGCTGTTCAGCACTGACAACATCATTAAAACAGTCATTAGAAGTGTTGCTGTTTGCCGATTGAGTAACGTTGTTAAATTTTGATGAGTCGCTAGGTCTAGAGTATCGTAACGATTCGCGTTGCCCGTACCATTTACCGGCTCCAGGGGTGGTAATCACCGCATGGCTGTTAGAGTGTAGGTTAAACTCCAATGTTAAGCGGTCATCATCAGCAATGCCAGCAGGAGGATACAATACATAAATATGGCAAATCCCTGCTTGGCTGTTATCAGTACTATCAGGCTCAGGATACAGCGCGCGCTGCACCATTAATGCCCCAGTATGGGCACGATGATACAGCCGAGTTTTTGCAGCAGTAGAGGCGCAGTCGAAATGGAGCTGTAGTGAGGATTGCCAAGTCAAAATTGTATTCCCTTTTATAAAGTGTCCTTTTAGATTGCCACCAACTCTTGAATATTGTTTTTTGCCATGTCACATCCAGCCCCCTGAGCTACCACTTGTCCTCTAGAAAGCACGGTATAGTTATCGGCAAGCTCTTCTGCAAACTCATAAAACTGCTCGACTAAAACAATTGCCATATCGCCTTTATTAGCAAGACTACGAATGACTCTACCAATGTCTTTAATAATGGACGGTTGGATACCTTCAGTCGGCTCATCAAGTACTAGTACTCGAGGCTCTGATGCAAGCGCACGAGCAATAGCAAGTTGCTGCTGCTGACCGCCTGATAGATCACCACCGCGGCGATGCTTCATTTCGTCCAGCACTGGAAATATATCATATAAGTGTTTGGGTACTTTACTTGCTTTACGTTGAGAGAATTTCGCCATGCCAATTAGAATGTTTTCTTCAACGGTCAAAGTAGAAAATATATCACGTCCTTGCGGCACATAAGCGAGTCCTGCGCGTACACGTTGCTCAGGCGTCATCTCACTAATATCCTTACCGTTTAATAAGATTTCACCTGATTTTATTGGTAGGATGCCCATCAAGCATTTAAGCAAGGTGGTTTTACCGACGCCATTACGACCCAGTACCACGCTACATTCTCCTACAGGGGCGGCGAGGGTGACATCACGTAAGATGTGACTGCCACCATAATATTGATTTATGGCATTGATTTCTAACATATAAGCACCTCTATTTTTTTAGGTCTATGTCTAAGTACTACTACCAATTATCGACCTAGATAGGTCTCAATAACGGCCTCATTATTCTGTACTTCACTCAACGTGCCTTCAGCCAAAATAGCGCCATTTGCTAAGACCGTTACTTTTTCACTTATGGCATCAATGAAAGTCATGTCATGCTCAACCACGATTAAAGTATGATTCTCTTTAAGGCGCAGACATAACTCAGCGGTATGTTCGGTTTCGGCATCGGTCATGCCTGCCACAGGCTCATCAAGTAAGATAAGTTTTGGTCTTTGCATCAGTAACATTCCAATCTCTAGCCACTGTTTTTGACCATGAGACAATAATCCTGCTGGCTTGTTAATCAGCTCTTTTAGGCGTATTTGATCAAGCGTTGAGTCAAGGGTATCTTGGATTTCTGTGTCAATACGAGTAAACCAGCTTTTCGATACCCGTTTGTCCTTTGGTGCAGCCAGCATTAAGTTATCAAGTACGGTAAATTTCTCAAATACGGTGGGTTTCTGAAACTTACGGCCAACGCCTGCTTCCGCTATTTCTTCGGTAGATAGTTTGGCTAAATTATGTACTTGACCAAAAAATGCGCTACCTGTGGTCGGGCGCGTTTTACCCGTGATGACATCCATTAACGTGGTTTTACCTGCACCATTAGGACCAATGATGCAGCGCAGTTCGCCTGCCTCAATGTATAAAGATAAATCATTGAGTGCCCGGAATGAGTCAAACCACACGCTAACGTCTTCTAAATACAGCGCAATCCCATGTCTCATATCTGGCCCTGATTTGGGGACAGGATGCGGCAAGCCACCGCTATCTCCATAATCTTCAGTCAGAGTAGTGACTGGTCGGGTAGGCGTGTTTTCTGCGACCGTTATGTGGGGTATATTTTTAGAGTTTTTCATTGGATTATCAATACTAGGATTGTTTTTAACAAGCGCATCGTTAGTAACTTTTTGGGAAGTAGCAACATTAGAAGTAGCAGCATTAGTTATTAACATTATTCTTTTTCCTTTTTAAAACGATCAAGTACGCCAATGATGCCGTTAGGGAGAAATAAAGTAACCACCACAAATAATCCACCTAGGATCAGCAACCAAAACTCAGGGTAGGCGACGGTAAAATAAGTCTTAATCGCATTGATTGCACCTGCGCCTACGATAGCACCAATGAGTGAACCTCTGCCTCCCGCAGCTACCCATACTGCCATCTCGATAGAGTTGACGGGGTTCATCTCGCCCGGATTAATGATGCCCACTTGCGGTACATATAGAGCACCAGCGATACCAGCAATTACTGCAGACAATACCCAAGCAGAAAGCTTGTACCAAAGCGTGCGATAGCCTAAATACTGCAATCGATTTTCACTATCACGAATGGCACCGAGTACGCGCCCATAAGGCTGGCTCATCAGATAGCGTAGTCCAAGATAGGACAGTAGCAGCGCCAAAGCGGTCGTAAAACACAGCACAGCCCTCGTTGAAGAAGCAGTGATGTCATAGCCTAGTAGCGTGGTAAAACCTGTGAAGCCATTGTTACCACCGAAGCCTGTTTCGTTACGGAAGAATAATAAGGCGGCCGCATAGGTCATGGCCTGAGTAATAATCGAAAAATAAACGCCTTTGATCTTGGAGCGAAATGCAAAATAGCCAAAGATAAAAGCGACCAGACCTGGAATTAATACCACTAGAGCCATCGCCCACCAGAAATGTTGAGTGCCTGCCCAATACCACGGCAGCTCGGTCCAACTTAAAAAACGCATAAAGTCTGGCAAGCCCGTGCCAGCAGTTTCACGCGTCAAATACATACCAAAAGCATAACCTCCTAGCGCAAAATAAAGACCATGACCTAAGCTTAGGATGCCGGCATAGCCCCAGACCAAGTCTAAAGCCAGTGCTACCATGGCGAGCGCCATTATTTTACCAATCAAAGTTATCCAGTAAGCAGACAGGTGAAAACTAGAGGTTTCAGGTAGTAAATGGAGCCAAGGCAATATCAACAGCACTAAAAAACACAAACCAATCAAAATGGCATTACGTGGGGAATCAGATAATAATTGAGTCAAACGCATGAGGTTCTCCTTAATCCACAAAACGGCCTTTGAGGGCGAATAAACCTTGTGGACGTTTTTGAATAAACAAAATCACAAGAACCAGTAATACAATCTTAGCCATCACAGCACCAATGCCAATTTCAAGCACCGTACCACTGACACCAAGACCTAAAGATGCCAATACCGCGCCCCATACTTGCCCAACACCGCCAACCACGACGACTAAGAACGCATCAATAATATAAGTCTGACCTAAGTCGGGTCCGACATTGCCTACTTGCGCCAAAGCGCAGCCAGCGAGACCTGCGAGACCTGAGCCAAGTCCAAAAGCCAACATATCGATGCGAGCAGATGAGATACCAACTGCACGAGCCATTTGCCGGTTTTGAGTCACAGCGCGCACAAATAGCCCGAAACGAGTCTTGTTCAGTAAGTACACCAGTAGCATAAGAATAATGATGGTAAAGCCGATAATAGCGATACGGTTGAAGGGAAGTACAAGGCTCGAGGACACTTGATAGGCACCGCTCAACCAGTCGACATTGCTGACTTCGACGTTTTGCGCGCCAAATATCATCCGAACCAACTGCATAAGAATCAGACTGACACCGAAGGTTGCCAGTAAGGTTTCAAGCTCACGACCATAAAGCGGGCGAATAATGATTCGTTCGATAATCATGCCGATAATGGCACTGACTAAGAAAGCGACGGGTATAGCAGCAACCAGATACCATCCAGTCATACTAGGAAAATACGCTTGAAAGAGATTTTGCACCATATAAGTGGCGTAAGCACCAATCATAATGAGCTCACCGTGAGCCATATTGATGACACCCAGTAGTCCAAAAGTAATGGCAAGCCCTAATGCCGCGAGTAGTAAGATACTTGCCGTACTAAGCCCCGTGAACAGATGACCTATCCAAGTACTGATGGTAATGCGATGCTCAATACTATCCTCAGCGTCTAACAGCGCAGATTTGAGTACAGGATCGATATCATCTGCCGCCAATGCTTTTTTGACATCAACTAAGACTTGCGGGCTATCACTATCAGCAAGCACGGTAAGCGCGGCAATTTGCTTGGCGACGTCGCCATCTCTAAAATCAATCCTCGCTTGTAAAGTACTCAACGCCGTTTTGACGTCGTCGTCTTGCTCATTAGTGGCAGCAGTACTTATGAGTGCTGGATCTAGCTGTTCGATATTGTCCGCTAAGATGGCAACTGCCTGCACACGTTGCGTAGGATCGTTTGACTCAAGCTTAACCTTGGCTTGTCCAAACACTAAGGCTGAGCGTAGCGTATTGGTCAAAGTCACTTGCGCCAAGTCGCTAGGCCACTCGGTGGTCAGCTGCTTAGCAGGATAAGTAAATAGCTCATCTTCGCTGTTAAGTAGATAAGTTTGCCCACCATTACCTTGGTATAGCTCATCGTTTTTTATCAGCTCAACTAAAGTATCCAAACTCTCAACTGACCCCGGCCACTGGTTGAGCATGGTTTGGCGCTTGGTGAAGTCAGCAGCAACGAACTGTTCGATAGCGTCCCCTTTACTTATCGCAAGATTAGCAGGCGTAGTCAGAGACTGCTTGTTTTGAGCAAGTAAGGTGTCGTCTTGAGCAAGTAAGGTCTCTTCACTTACAGCATTGGATGTCGCTGCCACAGTATTAGTAGATAGTTTCTCGCCATGGCTGTGGGCTATTGGCGTCTCGTGAGCATGAGCAGCTGATGTGATAGCAATGAGGAGGAGTAAAGATAGTAAGGCGATGATAAAAGTCTTATTAGAATAATTGGCTTGCGCGTCACTTTTATAATAGGAAGGGTAATGTGACATGATGGTTCCTTTTTTGCAGTCAACACTCCTCTAACCTCTACTGAAAACTGTTTTATCAGTAGAGGAGCTAAAGGGTTGCTGGTATTGATACCATTAAGGGGCTAAGGGCTAAGGGCTAAGGATTGCGGTTTAGGTGACAACACCTTATTTAGGAATGTACTGACTCCATGGCTCAGCACGAATGACTTTTGGCGTTTTGCTAATCACATCGAACTGACCATCGGCACGGATTTGACCGATCATGACAGGCTTCCATAAGTGATGGTTTTCCTCATCCATTTTTAATGTATACCCTGATGGCGCGTCAAAAGTCTGACCTCCCATACTAATACGCACTTTATCGACATTAGTGGTACCTGCTTTTTCGACTGCTTGTTTCCACATATTGATACCCACGTAGGTGGCTTCCATAGGATCATTGGTCACGACCTTTTCAGCATTCGGTAGCTTATGATCTAGCGCATATTTCTTATACTTTTTGGTGAAGCCGCTATTGACAGGATTTTTAACCGACATAAAGTAGTTCCATGACGCCAAATGCCCTTGCAATAAGCTAGTATCGATACCGCGAAGCTCTTCTTCTCCTACTGAGAATGCCATGACGGGGATATCAGAGGCTTTGATGCCTTGGTTGGCAAGCTCACGATAGAAGGGTACGTTTGAGTCCCCATTAATGGTAGAGATAACCGCCGTTTTCTTACCCGTCGAGAAGCTTTTAATGTTGCCAACGATAGTCTGATAGTTGCTAAAACCGAAAGGAGTGTACTCTTCCATGATGTCTGTTTCAGCGACCCCTTTAGACTTCAAGAAAGCACGCAGTATCTGGTTAGTAGTCCGAGGATAGACATAGTCTGTCCCAAGTAAGACAAAGCGTTCTGCACTACCGCCCTCTGGGCTCATTAAATATTCAACGGCAGGAATGGCTTGTTGGTTAGGTGCAGCACCAGTGTAGAAAATGTTTTCTGATTGCTCTTGACCTTCGTACTGCACAGGGTAGAACATTAAACCATTTAGTTCTTCAACGACAGGCAGCACGGACTTACGTGATACCGATGTCCAACCACCAAATATGACATCCACTTTGTCTTGAGTTAACAGCTGACGTGCTTTTTCAGCGAATAACGGCCAATCAGAAGCGGGATCTACGACGATTGGCTCTAGCTGCTTACCCAACACACCGCCATTGGCATTAATTTCATCAATGGTCATGAGGGCAGTATCTTTTAATGATGTTTCAGAGATGGCCATCGTCCCAGATAAAGAATGCAAGATACCAACTTTGATGGTGTCACCATCTGCCGCAGGGGTAGTAGCGGTCTCGGCCGTTTCGATTTTTGTGGCTGTAGAATTGGTCTCAGCGCTAGTTTCTGCAGGTTTTTGACAACCTATAAGACTTAAGCTACCTACAACGGCTACTGCTAGTAGAGACAAACGTGATGTGAGTTTTGAGTCGATACGATAGTTTGTACTGATAGGAGTAGCAGTGATAAGCGTTGGCAATAAAGACATATATTTCTCCAAAAAGATAAAGTAGCAGCTTGGTAGGCCGAGTTAACAAACCATTTCTAACTGCTATTAACACTTCAATATTTATGCCATTCCAAAATACACAATAAACGCACCAATATCGGTCTTTTTAGGAGATATTGCACTTTTTTCGCACCATGATGGTTTTTATGATTTTCTATGCACCATAAGTGTCTAGAGTAAGAGGATTAAAACGATTACATTGAAAGCGGTGGGCTGCTAAGTTCAGAAAGCGTAAACAAGGGTGCTTGCAAAGCAAACCCTGATATTAATTAAGCCAATTGAGTACTCATAAAAGCAGTAAGGACTTGCTAGGACATGCCAGCATGTAGTGGCATAATAAATTCGGACAGCTGCTAAGAGGTTATACTAAACAAAAGAAGGAACATAGTATGACCAACAAACGCAATCAATACACCCGAGAATTCAAATTAGAAGCCATCAACTTAGTCGTTGAACACAAACGTAAAATACCTGACGTTGCTGATTCATTGGGGATAGGCAAATCCACCCTCAGAGGTTTATCGCACACTCTAACAAGCCAGCTAAAAACACTAGACAACAAAAAACCCCATAAACATTGCGTTTACGGGGTTTGAATTTGGTGGGCCCAGTAGGACTTGAACCTACGACCAAAGGATTATGAGTCCTCTGCTCTAACCAACTGAGCTATGGGCCCTTTAGACGCACAATGATACCTGATTTTTATATATTTTCAAGTAAAAGTTAGCAGATAGGGCATACTATTTGATGAATTATCACTAATTACCACCAGCCAGCGTCAAACTTCGGCCTCCATCTACAATTATTATCTCACCCGTCACATAACTGGCGTGCGCCAAATAGAGCACGCTATGCGCAATGTCAGCAGGGATGCCTATTCGCTGCATAGGAATGGAGCTTATAATCTTACTTTGCTGCTCGCTATCAATCGCTTGATCGCTATCTGCATCGGGTAAAATATTGACCCCAGGCGCGACCCCATTAACGCGTACATCAGGCGCCATATCCAGTGCTAAAGACTGCACCATCATCCGATGCGCCGCTTTTGCCATATTGTAAACCGTATAATTGGCAAACGGCTTATCATGCGCATGAATATCGAGCAAACTAATAATACAACCTTGTTGTTGTTTAAGATAAGGATATAGCGATTGGCTTAACAACAAAGGCGCTTTGGCATTGGTCAACAGCAGCTCGTCCCATTGGTCATAATTAATACTGCCAAGGGGAGTAGAGTAAAAGCGAGAGGCATTATGTACCAGTACGTCTAGTTGCCCAAATGCCTGCATAATAGTTTGGGTCAGGTGCTTGAGAGTGTCTGCCTGATTTACCACTGCCAAATCCGCGACAATAACCACAGCACTATGAGCGCAAGTATCATTCAGCACGTCTGCTAATGCATGTGCCTCTTGCTCACTATGATGACAATGGATAATGACGCGATAGCCTTGCTTATGAGCCGCACGAACAATTGCAGCACCGATACGCTTAGCGCTACCAGTCACAAGCATAACGGGGGCAGATGCCATCATAGGCTGGGTATTTTTAGATGTTTGAGTCATAATAGAGTTTTAATTAGGATATGGTTTTAAAATTTTAAAGAGTGTTTAATCTTTTTATGTCAGGCTGTTTGCGTTTGTAAATGCTCAATTCTGCATTGACGCAAGGCTTTACCAATCGCTGGACCTTTGAGACTTTGATCAATATCATTCATACCAATACTGTGAAAGCTATTTAATGCCAACATCATCTGACGGTGCTGTATAGATAACTGCAATACTTGGCTTGTGACCAAGAGCTGCGAGAGTTTTTCAGGCTCTTTATGGGCGCTGCAGGCTTGAATAAGATCAATTTTCTCGGCGGCACTGAGTTGGGTTATAACGCTTAATTGGTCAGCTTGTTGTACGAATAAACCAGCAAATTGTGTTTGTACCTTTGGTACTTTAGCCATATTACCTATATCATTAATACTTTTGACCGCTGTTATGGCTTCAGTAGGCTTAGTCTGAAATAACGATGGCTTAAGGCTAACCATTAATAGCGCCCAACGCTGTGATAGATTCAATTGCATCTGACCGGCGAAATATAGCGATGTTTGCACTGTCTCTCGTATCTGATCATCATTCCAAGCCTGATGTAACGGTGCAAAGTACTCTGCAAGGGCACCGATATCAAATAGCTGTTGCCAGTATACCTGAGGGGAGAGCTGCATCATTGCACGGCTCGATTCTTGCCAAATACGCTCGCTACTTAAATGGGTAAGCTCTCCTGAAGCAACCAACTCACACATCAAGACTAACGTGTCATCAGCGATAGTAAAGCCCAAATCGTAATAGCGGCTATAAAAGCGCGCAGTTCTCAGCACCCGTAAAGGGTCTTCGCTAAAGGCACTTGAGACATGGCGCAAGCTCTTACTTTTTATGTCGTCAAGTCCACCATAATAATCAATCACGTCACCACTTATCGGCGTATCGTCGGTTAAGCTAGTAACCTCTATGGCCATGGCATTGACCGTCAAGTCGCGCCGCTGCAAATCGTCTTTTAAACTAACGTCAATACTGGTATGTACGCTAAAGCCCTGATAGCCCAAACCTTGCTTACGCTCAGTTCGTGCGAGGGCATATTCTTCACGGCTCACCGGATGCAAAAATACAGGGAAATCTGCGCCTACTTGCTGAAAACCTGCGTCAAGCATCTCAGTAACTGTTGCCCCAACGACAACGAAGTCTTTATCTTTAATAGGGCGCCCTAATAGCTGATCACGTACTGCACCGCCGACGAGATACACTTGCATAATATTCTCTTTATATTTACTACCAATTAACCTAAATTTTTTCAAAAAAAACCAGCCAATACTTTAAGCATTGGCTGGTTTTAGTATAGCAGACGGTCTCTATAAAAAATGCAAAAGACCGTGTAAATTGCGCACTTTACAGAGCATAATCAATTACTGTTTCTCGTTGTCTAAATCCTGAGCTTCAGTGACCGCAAGTGCCGTCATATTAACCACGCGGCGCGCTGTGGCTGATGGCGTTAGAATATGTACAGGTTTGCTTGCGCCTAACAAAATAGGACCGATAGACGCGCTACCGGTTGCTGTTTTAAGCAGGTTAAAGGCAATGTTCGACGCATCTAACGTTGGCAAGATGAGTAGATTTGCTGAACCTTTAAGATTGCTCGAAGGCAAGTCATTGGCACGGATATGTTCGTCAAGTGCAGCATCACCTTGCATTTCACCGTCAAACTCAAAATCGACATTCATCTCGGTCAGCAGTTGATGTACTTTACGCATTTTGACCGCACTGGCACGATCAGAAGTTCCGAAGTTTGAATGCGACACCAAAGCCACACGTGGGGTAATGCTAAAGCGGCACAATTGCTCAGCTGCCAATACAGTCATCTCAGCCAATTGCTCAGCCGTTGGATCTTCATGGATATAGGTATCAGCAATAAAAATATTACGATCTTGCATGAGCACTGCATTCATCGCGTAAAAATCATTAATGCCTTCTTTTTTATTGATTACTCTGCCGACATATTTTAAATGCAGCTGATAGTGACCGAATGTACCACAAATCATACCATCGGCATCGCCATTTTCAACCAAAAGAGCACCAATTAAAGAGGTCTTGCGGCGCACATCGCGGCGAGCAAGCTCGATACTGACCCCAGTACGTTTGTTTTTCTCGTAGTAGCCTTTCCAGTAATCGTTATAGCGCGGATCATCATCAACATTGACGATAGTAATGTTCACGCCATCTTTCAAGCGTAATGCTAGCTTGGCGATGTTATTTTCGATCACTGAAGGACGACCGACCAAGATTGGATAAGCCAACTGCTCATCGACGACTACTTGTACTGCTAATAGTACGTTGCTGTCTTCGCCTTCACAGTAAACGATACGTTTTGGATCTGCTTTTGCACGAGCAAAAATAGGCTTCATTACAAACGCTGAGTTATAGACAAACTCAGACAGACGCTGACGATAGGCTTTCATATCTGCGATAGGAAGCGTTGCAACGCCTGAATCCATAGCCGCTTTTGCGACTGCAGAGGCGATTTCAATGATTAGGTTTGGCTCAAGTGGTCCTGGGATCAGGTAATCACGACCAAAGCTTGGCGTACTTTCAACGTTTTTGACGTTGCTCATTGGCGTCGCTTCAACATGTGCCATGGCAGCAATGGCGCGTACGCATGCAATTTTCATCTCTTCGTTAACAGTCGTTGCGCCTACATCTAATGCACCGCGGAAGATATAAGGGAAACACAATGCGTTGTTTACTTGGTTTGGATAATCAGAGCGACCGGTTGCCATAATAACGTCTGGACGGACGGCATGGGCGATTTCTGGCATGATCTCAGGCGTTGGGTTAGCAAGCGCAAAGATGATAGGGTCTTTTGCCATACGGCGAACCATGTCTTCTGTCAATGTACCAGGCATAGATAAGCCTAGGAACATGTCGACATCATCCATTAGCTCTTCAATAGTCGTAGCAGTGGTTTCACGAGCGTAGCGTTGTTTGGTTTCATCAAGGTTTTCACGGGTAGTAGAGATAATGCCACGTGAGTCTGATACGTAGATATTGTTTTTATTCACACCAAGGGCGCAAATGATATCCAAGCAAGAAATCGCTGCAGCACCGGCACCAGAACAAATGATTTTAATATCTTCAATTTTTTTGTTCGTGATGATTAATGCATTAAGCATCGCCGCCGCAACAATGATTGACGTGCCATGTTGGTCGTCATGGAATACTGGAATGTTCATACGCTTACGCAATTCGCGCTCGATTTTGAAACACTCTGGTGCTTTGATGTCTTCTAAATTAATCCCACCAAACGTAGGCTCTAAAGAAGCAACAGCCTCAATGAATTTGTCCGGATCATTTTGTGCAATTTCAATATCAAAAACGTCGATACCAGCGAACTTTTTGAATAGAACCCCTTTGCCTTCCATAACAGGCTTTGATGCCAATGGACCGATATTTCCCAAACCTAGCACCGCTGTACCATTGGTAATAACACCAACTAAGTTGCTACGTGCGGTATATTTTGCCGCAAGAGATGGGTCTCTTTGAATCTCAAGACAAGGTACTGCCACACCTGGTGAATAGGCGAGCGCCAGATCACGTTGGTTTGCCAATTGCTTGATAGGAGTAACTGAGATTTTACCAGGGCGAGGGAACTCATGGTAATGTAAGGCAGCTTGTTCAAACTGCTCTTTTTCCGTACTAGGGGTGTCCGTATTCAAAGTGATATCGTCATTCATAATAATTGCCATGGTTAGGATAAATTGGAATAAATTAAATGGTGATAAAAACTAATGCCTAATTCTCAATAACCATTGAATATGATCATGAGTGTACATTGATTGTTAAGGGGTGCTATGCGGCGCTTAAACATCAGCAAAAAACAACAATAGTGCAAAATAGATAGTCTACATTATCGCCAATAATTTGCCTAGCTAAGGACTATGAACTGCGCACACAATATAATAAATTGATATTCATTATTTAGCTAGTTGATAATGCCAAAAAAATGACCCAAATATCAACCCCAAATGCAAAATATTTCAAAATATTACAGAATAAATATATATTAAGACGAACAGCTGATTGGCATTTGCGGTGCATGAGGCGCAGGCGGTAAGGTATCAAGGTCAATGGCGCTATCATGTAGCGTATAAGGGCTAGCAAGCAACTCGAATACTCTATTTAGTTCTTCAAACTGTCCTTGCTCTGCGGCAACGATAACACGCTGAGCCATGCTGTTACGCAATACATAAATAGGATTGCTGGCTTGCATATCCTCAATTGCTTGAGTAATCGATACCTGCTTTACTTGTGCCAGATAACGGATCGACCATGCTTGCCAGACTTGCTGTGCTTCAGGATTCAGCTCGGCCGTCAAGGTTGCAAGCAACTGCTGCTCATAAGGATGAGGTGCGATTAATCCTAATAACGCTCGGAAGCTATTGGTATAGTCGAGTAGATTATCCTCTAGCAGTGTCAACCATTCAAACGCTAAGCTTAAACTCTCACGCTGATGCGGCAACCCAAGCTTGCGACACAGCCCTTGCTGATAATGCTGCATAAAGGTCGCTTCATAAGGTGCTAGACAATCTGCTAACGTCTCGCGCGTCACACCGTCTAGACGCATAAAGTGCGGTAACCAAATATTTAGATTCCAATGACCAATAGCAGGCTGATTTTGATAGGCGTAGCGTCCGCTATGATCAGAGTGATTATTAATCCAAGCAGGGTTAAAGCGTTCCATAAAGCCAAATGGACCAAAATCTAGAGTACTGCCGGTAATAGACAAGTTATCCGTATTCATAACGCCATGCGCAAATCCAATCAGTTGCCAATCAGCTATCATGCGTGCGGTACGCTCAACCACCGCTTGTAAAAATGCTAGAACTGGCTTATCACTCTCACGGCACTCTGGATAATAAGTATCAATCATATAGTCGGTAAATTCGCCAAGTAGGTCAGGCGCAAAGCTGGCAATCCACTCAACATGACCGAAGCGAATATGACTGTCAGCCACACGCATTAAAGCCGCTCCTGCTTCTATTCGTTCGCGGCGCACTTTGGTATCTGATACCACAAATCCCAAGGCATTAGAGGAGGAAATACCAAGCTGAGTGAGCGCATGACCACATAAATACTCACGAATGGTACTGCGTAATACTGCACGCCCATCACCCATGCGTGAGTAGGGCGTCAAGCCTACACCCTTTAGATGTAAATCTTGTAGTTGATTGTTTTTATCGAGTACTTGCGCCATCAATAAGCCGCGACCATCGCCCAATTGCCCCGCCCATTGCCCAAACTGGTGACCGGCATACGCCATTGATAAAGGCTGAAATTCAGCTGGCACATACTGCCCACCAAGTATTTCAACCCAACGATTCATCAAATCTGTATCTTCCGTCCAGCCCAGCTGCTCAGCAACTTGAATATTAAAATGACCGACACGAGGATTGTCTAATGGGTTTGGCAGTTGCTCATGATAAAGACGGGTGTCCAATTGAGCATAGGTATTTTGATAGCGCATAAGAGCCGTTCCAATTTAAAGATAAAAGCTGGGAGAGGAAATTTAAGATATGAATAGAATAAACTCACTATAACATAGCCTTGATATAGCAGCATTGCACTCTGTCCGTCTCTTGTAAATCATGATTAATTATCACATCATTGTTAATCACACTATTATTTATTAATAGACATGATACTTAATACCGCACGAAAAAATCCCCCTATCTTTTACAGATAGAGGGAAGGAGAAACGTCACAATAAAATACTAAATAATCAACCAGTGATCAATGCTTAAGCCGCTTTTGCGCTTTCGCCGATAGAGCGAAATGCTGTTTTTAGGTTGCTGTTATGCGCCAATATTTTTTGTTCAATCTTGGCATAATCTTGCTTTAACTCATCTTCAACTTCATGCAAGCGATCAGCAAACTCGGTCTTTTTCAGCTCAATGGTTTTTGCTTTTAATGCTTGCCATTCTTCAACCGTTTGCGTAAAAGCATCATATTCAAACTTAATACGATCTTGGAAGCTTTTCATCGCATGAGGAATATCAATACCACTTGATGTGACCGTATCGATCTGCTGCTGAGCGGCTTTAAATTGCATTTGTACTTCAGCATGCTTGATAGTGGTGTCGTCAACAGTACGTAGCTCAGTAGTTAAACCCAGCTTCGATAAACCAGCGATGAGCCATTTGGTTGGATCATACTGCCACCATTTTACGCCATTACGATAATCGTATTGGAAGAAGTGATGATAGTTATGATAACCCTCACCCCACGTAAATAGAGCCAAGAAGAAGTTATCACGGGCAGTGTTGGTATCGGTATAAGGACGCGACCCAAACATATGACATAGCGAATTGATAAAGAAGGTAAAGTGATGCGTCAGTACCAGACGTAGCAAACCGACGATGACCAAAGTACCCCAAACATCACCCAATAACCAACCGATCGCGGCGACTGCACCGATGTTCAATGCAGCAACCCATAAACCGTAATATTTATGCTGAATTTGCAGCGTTCTGTCTTTGGTCAGGTCAGGGATATTTTTATAGTCAAACTTACCACTAGGATAATTGCGTAGCATCCAGCCCATATGACTAAAGAAAAAGCCACGTTTCGCTGAGTAAGGGTCTTCTAAGCGATCATCGACATGACGATGATGCGTACGGTGACCAGAAACCCAATCAAACGCTGAACCCTGTACCGCAAAGGTAGAACCTAGCAATAAAAAGTTTTTGACGATTGGATGCGCTTTATAAGCACGATGCGATAGTAAACGGTGATAACCAGCTGTGATACTGATACCCGTCCAAACCATAAACGCACCAAATACGCCCCAAACCGGTGCGCTGACTTGATGGGTGAACAGATACCATGGCGTAATAATTGCTGCAGCAATAGGCGTGGCTACCAGAATAGTCGCTGGAATCCAGTTAATCGGTGCTTTGGTAAACTCAAATTCACGCATATCGATATTGTCTACATCGGTAGGCAGTTCAGTCTGCTCAGAGGCGCTTGCATAGTTGCGTTTGGCAACAGGCATCTCATCGAGTGAGTTTTTTGCTTTATTCTCATCAAAACGTGTTTTAAAACGTGTGACTTGAATGCTGGCATTTTTGACAAGTGTGTCACCAGATTTGATAGCGAAACGTAAGCCTTTAAGCGGTAAGCCAAGTGCTTTTTTTGCAATCATATAATATCCCTAACGGTATTAATTTAAGCGTCTATATTACCTTAAATACTTAGTAAAGTGAACACTTATACACTATAAAAATATTGCTAAATAACAATAACTTGTATGGATTATAGTAGGTGTTATGGCAAATAAGCCGTGACTTATCAGCTATAAGGTAAAAATGTAAGTAAAACAATAAATATGTACATCACAAAAGCGAGTTTAGAAATAGGAGTAATGCGTTAAGGTAATAATAAATAGCTTGGATAATCAGTAATAATCACATCAACTTGCCAGTTTATAAGCTGCTTAATAGTCTCAATATCATTGACCGTCCATGCACTTACAGGTAAGTCATAGCGATGACAATACTGTATGACTTCACGATCCAAAAGCGGATAGTGGATACCTAATTGCTTACAGCCAAGTTGTAAGGCAGTATTGGGAGCCTGTTTCAGTAGTTTAGGCTCTCGAATAAGCAGCCCACGTGGTATATGCCTTATGAAAGTACTGCGTTGTAAATGGGCATGCAGCTCAACATCAAAGCTGGTTAGCACAATCGGTAGGCTAGCAAGGGGGCTATCAATGAGGTCACGCATCAAGGCTTTTACGAGTTTGGCATAATCAGTGCGACTATGAGTTTTAACCTCAAGCTCAATATAAGTATAGATATTTAGAGCAGAAGCAATGTCAAGCAACGTGATAATTGGCTGACCAAACTGATGATGACGCTGTATTTCGCTCACATTTAGCTGGTCTAGACGCGACTGCTGCGCACACATGCGCTCAAGCGTTTCATCATGAAAGACGATGAGCTGTCCATCTCGGCTAAGTTGTACATCGAACTCTATACCTGCCAAACCAGAGCTTTGCAAATTTTGCGCATATTCAAAACCTGATAAGGTATTTTCTAACGCTTCACCGCGCGCGCCGCGATGACCAAGTAGCAAGGTGTTCTTAAGATCTATCATAACCAGTGACCATCTCATATTTTGAGCATTATAATGGAAATATTATATCGTCTGTTATTAACTGCATCCAACGCTATCACGTATCAAAGCGTATTGAATAAAGCATTTATAAAAATTTTATGCTGATAAAACTTTCTGTCATCATCTAAATATTTGTTTAAGTAAATATATATTTGTAGCTTTTTTGCAACTAAAGCTAGATTTCGGACACAATGTTGAACGTTATTTGTATATCAGTAGGCTACATGGATGACCATCTCCTGCAAACACCGTATAATAATGTGGTTTTCAAATCTATCGCAATGCCGGTTTCTGCTAGATTTGAGTTTTATAGTGTAAATGTCAAATACTGTCCGTGAGCGACGGTACGAATCAGTAAATTGGAGCAAAAGAGATATGAGCGTAGCAAATAAAAGTGTGAGCAAATGGTATAAGGTTGCTGGTATCGGCATGGTATGTGGTTTAGCGCTTGCTGGTTGTGATCGCTCAGAAAAAGACGATGCCGAAACGGTAGAAGTGACTGAGCAAGAAACACAGGTTAGTGAAAACGCTGCTGCCACGGCAGTGAGCTGTGATGATCCTATGGTACAAGACCGCCTCAAATCCGCTTTGAAAAATACGCTCAATCAACAAGCCCAAACTTTAGCAGTCAGTTATGCCAACGATGCAGAGATTGGCTTAGGCAGCGGTGTGGTTTCTACTAAAGCAAACGGTATTATCATCGATATACAAAATGCTGCCGTGTTGCAAGCAACCAATGAAAATGGTCTGACAACCTGTCAGGCAAGCGTCAGCATGACTCTGCCAAGTGAAGACTTATATCAAGCCAGCCAAGTGCAAGCCGCTAATAATCAGCCAAGTTTGCAATCGCGCTTAGCCAATGACAATATTCGTATCAATAACAATATGCTCATTGATGATGCTTTTACCTATGTTGTTGGTACGCAAGGTGGTCAAGTACGTACACGTATCGCAGGACAGCCAGCATTATTAACAGTGGTATCAGAAGTGGTCGCCAGCTCAACGCTCCAGTCAGCAATGGAAGAGCAGCGCGCCCAACGTGGCACTCAGCAACCTGAACGCCGCCGTGAACCAGCACAGAATACACAGAGCAATAATAATACTAGCCAGCCAAGAGCGGTAACGCCAGCTGCGCCTGTGCGTCCAGCACAACCTGCTAAGCCACCAGTTGTTAATCAAAACAGCAGTCAAAATACAAAGACGCCAAGTAGCACTCCGTCAGCGCCAACACCTAGCACTACTGCGCCTAGTACAGTAACTCCTACACCTGCTGCTCCAGAAGCACCAAAAGCAACGCCTAAAGATGAAAGCATTGATATGGTCATTATTGAAGATAAAGAAGCAACTTATTAATCTTATTGCTACTAAATATCGATAAGCATCGTTTCAGTATTTCAATAAAAAAACGCCTGCAACATATTTATTGCAGGCGTTTTTTTATGGTTCATTAAATGGCTCAACTATCAGCGAATTTTTGTAATACTTGGCTGTCCCACAAGACTTCAGAGACCTGTTCAGGGTCTGTGCAAAAACGTGCGGCGACAAAGAGCCAATCAGACAAACGGTTGATAAAGCTGACCGCTGTCGGTCGAATGGCTTGAGGCTGCGCTTGTCTTAGTAATACTGCTTGGCGCTCAGCGCGGCGACAAACAGTACGTGCCACATGCAACTGGCTGACCAATAATGAGCCTGTTGGTAAGATAAAGTCTTTTAGCGGTGGTAACGTCGTATTCATCGCATCGATCTGCTGCTCAAGCCAATCAATATGAATCGTATTTACGCCTTCATATTCTGGCATAGCAAGCTCACCACCGATATTAAATAATAAATGTTGAATAATGACTAAAGCTTGGGCAAAGTCGACTTCTTGCTTTGTTTGCAAGCGTTCAGGTAGCTGTTGGCTGTGACTTGAATTATTGGTTTGCGCACTTAACGCTTGAGTAAGCTGCGCACGTACCAAGCCAATGTGCGAGTTGAGCTCGTCAATATCACCCATCACACTAAATAGGATGTCCGCCTTGCTAACGCGGCTGCCATCTGCCATGCCAGTACTACCATCATCGCCAGTACGCGTATAAATTTTGCTTAAACGATTGCCCATATTTTTATCCTTAACTATCAATGTTTTTATCATTACAGAGTCTTACTTGCGCGCTCATTGTAGTATTTTACGAGCATTTTCGCTAAGATAATGGGTTAAGTTTTATATTGATGTTCTCTTTACCCTTGATTTATGCATGATTTGCTTATGTAAGCGCTTTTTTATTGGCTAAGCGTACATGATTGCTAGGCTTGTTTTCTCTTATACTTTTAATTTAAAGGCTTTATGACTATGACCACACCTCTTGCAGACGCGATGTCTCAGCTCGTCATCTATGACTCACTTACTGGACGCAAGCAAGCATTCAAGCCGCTTGCCACGGGCAAAGTTGGCATGTATGTGTGTGGCATGACGGTTTATGATTATTGTCATATCGGTCACGCTCGAGTGATGGTTGGCTTTGATATGGCAGTACGTTGGCTTGCACAATTGGGCTATGATGTAAATTACGTGCGTAATATTACTGATATTGATGACAAAATCATTACTCGTGCTGCCGAAAATGGTGAAGAGATTGGCACATTGACCCAACGTTTTATTACTGCCATGCATGAAGATGCGACAGCACTTGGCTGCTTGTCCCCTGATGCAGAACCGCGTGCGACCGATCATATCGATGAGATGCAGCAGATGATTGAGACGCTGGTTAGTAATGACTATGCCTACGCGGGTGATAATGGTGATGTCTACTATGCAGTCGATAGCTTCGCAGATTATGGCAAATTGTCAAAACGTAACCTTGATGATATGCAGGCAGGATCACGGGTTGAAGTCGAAAACGACAAGCGCAATCCGTTTGACTTTGTGTTATGGAAAGCGGCGAAACCGGATGAGCCGCAATGGGCATCAGCGTGGGGTCAAGGGCGTCCAGGCTGGCATATTGAATGCTCAGCGATGTCGACCAAATGCCTTGGTAATACCTTTGATATCCATGGCGGCGGTCATGATTTGCAGTTCCCGCATCATGAAAATGAGATTGCCCAATCTGAAGCAGCGACCGGCTGTGAATACGCGCGTAACTGGATGCACGTTGGTTTTATCAATGTTGATGGCGAAAAAATGTCTAAATCATTGGGTAACTTTTTTACCATTCGTGATGTCATGGCAAAATACTTACCAGAAACGGTTCGTTTCTTCTTATTGTCGAGTCATTATCGCAGTCAAGTAAACTTCTCTGATAGTGCCTTGGACGAAGCGCATAATAGCCTAAGCAGGTTGTATCAAGCATTAAAAGTTGCTGAACAACAAAAAGGTGAAGTACTTATTATCGATGAAGCCTTGATTCATAATGCCTATGCTAGTGCGGTGGGACAAGACTTTATCAAAGCCATGAATGACGACTTTAATAGCTCAACGGCAATCAGTGTGCTGTTTGGATTGGCGCGTGATATCAATAAAGCGAGTAAAGCACAAGATGTAGAGACTGCATGGCAATTAGCGCAGCACTTAAAAGCTTTGGCGCAAACGCTTAATATTTTACAGCAGCCTGTGCAGCAGTTCTTGCAAGCCGTCATTGGTGAAGCAGCTGAAGATAGTTTAACCGACGAAGCCATTGATGGGCTAATCATCGAGCGTACAGATGCCAAAACCAATAAAGACTTTGCGCGTGCTGATGAGATACGTGTGCAGTTGAAAGATGCTGGTATTGAGCTTGAAGACAGTCGTGCGGGCACCACTTGGCGCCGTGCTTAATGTAAGCATTAGTTTTTTGCGCTTGTTCATTCACAAACAATAATAAATTAAGCCAGCTATCTGCTGGCTTTTTTGTGTCTTCTGCATTAGCTTAATATCATACTTATTAGCAAGAGTTTTTGTATGCAAACTCCTTTTGGATTTCTCAGGATTCACTCTCTACAGTCTCATGCCCAGTTTCTACCGCGACTGCTCTTTATAATTGGCAGCTTATTTATCCTATTAAATATGGCGTGCATTTCTGCTTATGCAGCAAGCAGTACTGAGGACATAGACAATCGAAATATTGAAGAGACAGTTACTACAAAACCAGAAAATTTGGTGGAGTATGCTGCGCAAAGAATCGATAAGTTAAAAGAAGAAGGGGTGACTGTCTCTGCCGTTGCAGCAGAGGTAATTAGCCCGCTAGAAAAAAGGACAGTGCAGCAAGCAGGTGTGCTACAAGGAGATTCTGGTCTCACTGGTGATTACAACGAAAACTACTATGCGTTAGATAAGCTCAATGCAGGTTTGCCGCCCTTGTCTGAGCCGCCGAATCTGTCGACACCCCTTGCCACATTAGAGTTTTTCCAATCGGCAGTCATGAATCAGCAATATGATTTGGCAGCTTATGCACTAAATATGAACTTGATTGATGGTAAGTTGCAGCGTAGTCGGGCGATAGATCTGGCCAAACAACTTGATTTTCTGTTGATTGAAAAAAAGCTCTATGTTTTTGATGAATTGCCAGATCGTCCTGACGGTTTGATTGAGCCACCGCTTGGTAGCACGAACAGTATTCAAGGCATTCCTAGACGCTCTATTCAGCTTGGTTATATCGATTATCGTGAGCGCCGTGTACCCATACATCTAGAGCGTGTGCGCATTGATGATAGTGCGCCTTTTTGGGTATTTTCTGCCCAAACGGTTGGTAATATCGATAACCTCTATGAGCAATATCATCCGGCAAAGTTTGAGCGTTATTTACCGGCGTGGACAAAATTACAGTTATTTAGCATCGCCATCTGGGAGTTTTTAGCATTACTTGTTTTCTTCTCTTTTACCATGGGAGTGGGCTGGTTACTCAGCAAAGGTGCTGGCAAGCTTCTCAATTGGTATGTCAAAGATAAAGCAGGCAATAGGCTGAGTACGCTCCACCATAATAGCGTGGAAGATTTGGTCAATAAGCTGACAGTACCGCTAACCTTTACCATCAGCTTCTCATCGGTATTTACCTTGGTATCGGGCGGCTTTCCTTATCTGGATGCAGTCGCTTCCTCGACACGTCCGATTATTTGGATTGGATTGGTCTTTAGCGCCATGTGGCTCGGTATACGTGTTATCAACTTTTTTGCCAACCGCTATCAAGATATGCAGATTGAAAATCTAGGAGAGGAGCAGTTTGACAAAGTGCGCCGTCGTCGAACTTACGTATCGATATTTCGCCGCGTCTTCGTATTTGTCATGGTGTTGGGCAGTATTTGGATAGGTCTGAGTGAGTTTGCCAACATGGAAGGCTTTGGCAAAACCTTACTGACTTCGGCTGGCATTGCTGGCGTGGTCATTGGTATCGCCGCTCAACCAATACTGGGTAACATCATTGCTGGAGTACAGGTAGCAGTGACACAGCCCGTACGAATTGGCGACAGTGTGATAATGGATGGCAACTTTAGTACCGTTGAAGACCTGCGTTACACTTATGCGGTACTAAAAACATGGGATGAACGTCGATTAATCGTGCCGATGCGCGAATTGATCACCGAAATGGTAGAGAACTGGTCGCATACAGAAGTGCATCAGACCTGTCCTGTGTTCTTATATATCGATTATGGTGCAGATATTGACGCCATTCGGCAGCAGTTTATTTCGGTGGTGAAAGACAATAAGCTTTGGGACAATAAAACTGAGCCTGAAATATTTGTCGTTGAGGTAACTGAAAAGACCATTCAACTGCGCGGCGCTGTTTCAGCGGTAGGCCCTGTAGAAGCATGGACACTGGCCTGTGAGATACGTGAGCAGATGCTTGATTATTTGTACCGTGAACAAAAGCATTATTTACCAGCTGAGCACCTTGTATTGAGACAAAAATAGTCAATGTCTATTGGTTTGGCGCTTAAAAAAATTGAATGTACAGCGTCACTATCGATAGACAGCTTTGGGTAAAACCTATTGACAAATATAGCATGCGATTTGCTTGCTTATTTGTTATAATATGGCGTTATTTTTAAGGGATAATTCAGTTGTTAAGCATTGTATAGTTAGATTTTGGGGCAGGTAAAGGGCGCTGTATTAGCCAGTCTGCTGAGCCAATGATTTAATGAGCAATGATGAATTGATGATGTGCCGAGCGAATGTTTGTATTTAGTATTTGTTCCCCACAGTTTTATTGTTTTCTGATAGGTTTATAACCTTATGATTTTGATAGAATTTTCGTTGATTTTCTTGATGCTGTATTGCCCACCCATCAAAATAACCACTACTAGGGGTCTGTATGTTGCGAATTGTCGATGAAGCCTTAACCTTTGATGACGTTTTATTATTGCCAGCTTATTCAGAAATACTGCCAAAAGCTGCTAATCTAACGACCCGCCTAACAAAAAGTATCACGCTAAATTTACCGCTAATTTCTGCTGCTATGGATACAGTCACTGAGTCTGAGATGGCCATTACCATGGCACAACTTGGTGGTTTAGGTATTTTGCATAAGAGTATGGATATCGATAAGCAGGCAATGCAAGTGCGCCGCGTCAAGAAATTCGAAGCTGGTACTGTGGTTGATCCTATTACTGTGCATCCAGAGATGACCATCGGTGAGTTATTAAGACTGACCCAAGACAATAACATCTCAGGCGTGCCAGTGGTTGAAAAGGGCACTGATAAAGTAGTCGGTATCGTTACTCATCGTGACTGGCGCTTTGAGACCAATCTATCATTGCCTGTTAGCCATATCATGACGCCGAAAGAGCAGCTCGTCACCGTTAAAGAAGGTGAGAGCAACGAAAACATCAAAAGACTGCTACACGAGCACCGTATCGAAAAAGTTATTGTTATTAATGATGATTTCCGTTTGCGTGGTCTGATTACGGTCAATGACTTTGCTAAAGCTGAAAACAATCCCAATGCTTGTAAAGATGAGCAAGGTCGCCTGCGTGTTGGCGCAGCAGTTGGTACGGGCGCTGATACTCAAGCACGCGTTGAAGCTTTGATTGCGGCTGACGTCGATATCATCGTTGTTGATACCGCGCATGGTCACTCAAAAGGCGTTATTGATAAAGTATCTTGGATTAAAAAACATTTCCCGCATGTACAAGTGATTGGCGGCAATATCGCGACAGGTGATGCGGCAAAAGCCTTACGTGATGCTGGTGCAGATGCGGTCAAAGTTGGTATTGGTCCAGGATCTATCTGTACCACACGTATCATCGCTGGTATCGGTGTGCCGCAAATCTCGGCGATTGATAGTGTTGCAAGCGCTTTGCAAGACAGTATTCCATTGATTGCTGATGGTGGTATTCGCTATTCAGGTGATATGGCAAAAGCCATTGCTGCTGGTGCGTCATGCATCATGGTTGGCTCACTTATGGCAGGTACAGAAGAAGCGCCAGGTGAAGTTGAGTTGTTCCAAGGTCGCTATTATAAAGCGTATCGCGGTATGGGTAGCTTGGGCGCGATGTCAGGTCAAAACGGCTCATCAGATCGCTACTTCCAAGATGCCAAAGACGGTGTGGAAAAATTGGTGCCAGAAGGTATCGAAGGTCGTGTACCTTATAAAGGTCCAGTCGCTGGTATCGTCAACCAATTGGTAGGTGGCTTGCGCTCATCTATGGGTTATACCGGCTGTGCCACGATTGAAGATATGCGCAGCAAACCACAGTTCATCAAAGTTACCTCAGCGGGTATGAAAGAATCGCATGTGCATGATGTGCAAATCACCAAAGAAGCACCTAACTATCGAGTCGACTAATTATATCTTTGCCGCTATAGGATGCGATGACTCGCAGCTGTACAGTGTCAAGCGACGTTAAGATACAAACAGCCAACAATGCCTTGTTATTGTTGGCTGTTTTTTTTGTAAAATACAATCATAGATTATTCTAATAATTCATAACTGTTTGTCTTATCAAAACCATTGATGACAGTGAATGATTGAAGCTACTGAGCCTGCTTCCACGTCGAGGCTTTTACTTTTAGACTTAAGGAACAATAATAATGAGCTACTTTGGCACTGATGGTATTCGCGGTAAATTTGGTGAGCTGCCAATTACGCCAGATTTTATCTTAAAGCTCGGCTATGTCACAGGATTGGTGCTGATAGAAAACAATCAAAATTCGCCGCGTAAGCCAAGTGTTGTGATTGGTAAAGACACGCGGTTGTCAGGCTATGTGATCGAAGGCGCACTACAAGCAGGCTTTAACGCCGCTGGCGTCGATGTATATATGTTAGGGCCATTGCCCACACCTGCTATCGCACATTTGACCCGTAGCTTTAATGCCGATGCAGGCGTAGTCATTTCTGCCTCACACAATCCATACTATGATAATGGCATCAAATTTTTCTCAGCCGACGGCAAAAAATTAACTGATGCAATGCAAAATGCTATCAATGATAAGTTGGACGCTATTATGGCGGTCGACGGTAATAACGATGCCGTAATGCCTATTCTTGATCCGGCACAATTGGGCAAAAATAATCGTATCGATGATGCGAAAGGTCGCTATATTGAATTTTGTAAAGGCAGCTTTCCCTATCAATATGACTTAGATCATCTGACTGTGGTCGTCGACTGTGCAAATGGTGCAGGCTATAGCGTGGCGCCTCGTGTCATGCGTGAGCTGGGCGCCAATGTCATCGCCATTAATAATAAGCCTGACGGCATTAATATCAATGCTGATTGTGGCTCAACCCATCCTGAAGGTTTGCAAGAAGCAGTGCTAAAATACGAAGCCGATGTGGGCATTGCCTTAGATGGTGATGGCGACCGTATTGTGATGGTCGATGAAGCCGGCAATTTGGTTGACGGCGATGGTATCTTGTATGTACTTGCTACTCAAGGTCAAACTAAAGCCAAAGGTGTCGTTGGGACATTGATGAGTAACATGGGCTTAGAATTGGCATTAAAAGACGCTGGTATTGAATTTACCCGTGCAAAAGTAGGCGATCGTTATGTGATGCAAGAGCTTGAGGCCAACGGTTGGATATTGGGCGGTGAGCCGTCAGGTCATATCTTGTGCTTGGATAAAAGCCGGACTGGCGACGCTATTATCGCAAGTTTGCAGATACTTGCAGTCATGCAAGCAAGAGGCAAAGCACTAAGTGATTTAACTGAAGGCTTTGAAGTATTACCACAAAAACTGGTCAATGTACGCTTGCCTCAAATGCAAGATCCGTTTGAGCATGAAAAGCTAGTGGTTGCTTTTGATAAAGCTCGTGCTACTTTAGAAGGTCGCGGTCGCTTGCTTATTCGCCAATCGGGTACAGAGCCTATGATTCGAGTCATGGTTGAGTCAGATGATGAGATAGAATGTGATGTAATGGCGAATGATTTGGCAGATAAAATAAAAGCCATATTGGGTTAATAGTCTTTGATATAAACATACTAGAATAGCAAAATAAGGGACAATCATGAGTATGGACTTTAGCGATCAGCGTTTGTCATATGAAAAAGGTCAACTAGACCAACAATCAATACCAGCATCACCGTTTGAGTTGTTAAATGTTTGGATGAATGAAGCAATAGAGGCGCAAGTACAAGAGCCGTATGCGATGAGCTTAGCGACTTGTGGTGAGGATACTAAGCCTAGCGTACGTATTGTTCTATTACGTGAAATTACAGATAAAGGTATCGTTTTTTATACCAATTACGAAAGTGCCAAGGGTCAAGATATCGCTGAAAATCCTAATACAGAAGCGCTGTTTTTTTGGCACAAGCTTGAGCGTCAGATTCGTATCAGCGGCAGTATTGCTAAAATTGATGCTGATAAATCTGCTGCTTACTTTCAAAAACGCCCTCACGATAGCCAAGTAGGCGCGTGGGTTAGCCAACCACAAAGCGGTGAAGTTGCTAATCGCGAAGTGATGGAGCAGACGTTTGAGCAATTGAAAACAGACTATCCAGAAGGCGCAGCCGTACCAACGCCTGAGTTTTGGGGTGGTTACGAGATTACTGTCAATGAGATTGAGTTTTGGCAAGGTCGCGCCAATCGAATGCACGACCGTATTGTCTATCATAAAGAGGCGGATGGTAGCTTTAGTACCAAACGCTTATTGCCTTAAACGTAATCAATAGCGCATGATATGGTCTTAGAAGAAGTTCATGTCTATAAAAAAGCCACTTTACCTGTCATATTCATATGGCAAAAAAAGTGGCTTTTTTTCATTTCTTTTATAGTGGAGCTATTTGGTATCAACATCTACCGACACAGACATACCAGGGCGTAGGCGGGCAAGGTCTGGCTGGTTAGAGTCTAAGTCGATGCGTACCGGAATACGCTGAGCAATTTTAATATAGTTACCTGTCGCAGGATTGGCAGCGCCAGCACTGAATTCACTGCCTGTTGCGGGTGATATATTGCTGACCCGTCCGCTAAATTGTGTGCCACCTAAGGCATCCACATGAATAGTGGCAGCTTCACCAATGGTCATATTTGCCACTTGCGTCTCTTTAAAGTTGGCAATAATCCATACGCCTTTTGGTACGATATACATAAGCTGCGTACCAGCAGTGACATATTGTCCTGTTTTAACGGTCAACTGACTCAGTTGTCCCGATTCAGGAGCACGGATTATGGTGTTGTCCAAATTAATCTGTGCTTGTTTTGCGGCGGCTTCAGCATTTTTGATATTGGCATCTAATGAAGAGCGGCTAGCAGTCGTTTTTTCGCTGCTCTCGACTGCCACTTGTAAATTGGCTTCCGCTTGTTGGACACCAGCTTGTGCTTTTGCTAATTGAGCTTCAGCATGAGCAACATCTGCACTTGATACTGCACCAATGGCAATCAAGCCCTGATAACGGTTAACGTCCTCGCGGGCACTGTCGACACTCACTTTGGCGCTATAAACATCTGCCTCGCGTGCCTGAATCTGTGCTTGGCTGGTGCCAGTATCTTGCGCATTACTAGAGCGATTGGTTAACGCAATATCGATATTCGCCTGCGCTTGTTCGAGCTGCTGCTGAAAAGTACGATCATCTATTTTTACCAATAAGTCACCAGCTACAACATTTGCAAAATCTTCTACCGCTACTTCTGTCACATAACCTGACACTTGCGGACTGATAATGGTGGTTTGTCCTTTAACGAAAGCATTATTGGTTTGCTGCATGGTTGGGGTAAAAGGTGGCAGTTTCCACGCATAGAGAATGAGTGCCACACCAATAACAATCAGCGCAATCAGTAAGGCTAAATTAAAAAATGACTTCTTTTTGGGCGACCAACCTGCTGGCGCAGGAATAGATTCAGTGGGTGGCATCGGTGTATCATCTTTGCCATCGCCTGCCTCAGTGCTGTCTATTTTATTTGTATCAGCGGCGTCTATAGGCTCATTGGTATTCGTAGGTAAGTCATCAGAAGGGTCGGTTTGAATCCGAGTTGCAGGCATAGTCGGTTCAGGTTGAATGGCTGCTATATTGGTATTTGTGTCATTATTGGAAGCCACGTATGACTGTGATGGTGTATCCACAACCACTTGATTTGATGATGATTCACTAGCTTGAGCATTTTCAACAGTTTTAGCTATTTTGTTAGGGGTGCTTGCGTCATCAACGCGGTTCGGTTTGTCTTCGTTCATGACACGCTCCTAAAGGATTTAATAAGCATAATAGATAACGTTACAATAATAATAAGAGAGAATAGGCGCTATAGAATACACAATAGCATTTGCACTATCTGCTATTTTTTGCCCATCATTTCTGCTAACGCGGCAAGCTCTTTACCAAGAGGATTGCGCTTATGATACAAATAATAGAAATACACCATTAATAAATAGATCGCGGTAATCGTAGCGCTCACTGCCATTAAAAAGAATAAATCATCATAAGCGGCAACGGTCGCTTGGCGCTGAATCCCTTGCAGCATTTGGGTCATTTGAGCAGGGTTGCCAGCAGTCATCGAGCTGACCATATCTGCATAGTGCATCTGCGTGCGAATAGTGGTAAAGGCTTGAATACCGGCGGCACCTGCTAAACCGCCAACCGTTTGCGAAATACCAAAAATCACCGAGAAGCTAATAATATAGGCAGGACCATTAGCAATGGCACGAAACATCCCTTCAAATACCATCGGTCCCATAAAGTATACAGCAGCAAACGCAATGATAAACTGGCTAAAATAAAACATGACAGGTGTAGAATTCAGTGACACACCCGTATCTATCCATGCACCAATCGCAATCAATGCCACGGCAAAAATCACCGGTCGACGTAGGTCCATCGCATTGGTCGTAAAAATACTAAGCACCAATGCCAGCGCACTGGCCGCCAAAATAATGGCATAGAACACAATCAGCTGATCATTGCCATAACCGAGGTTAGCCAATAACCCTGCCGCGCCAACGCTTTGCTCCGACAGCAAGATACGCATCACAGCGCCCGTTATCATAAAGGCGATAATCGTCCGGCTGCGCATCCAACGTACTTGTAGCATCGGGTTTTTACGATGGGTTTCAATCCACAGCGCAATAGAAATGGTGACGACGGAAATAATCAGTGGATAACTGAGCCAAGGAGTCGTCCACCATAAAATACGCCCTTGTACCAAAAACACTGCCAATGCTGCAAGACCAGTCGCGAAAAAAACAAAGCTGACAATATCCAGCTTTTCAAAGACTTTTTCCATATTACCGCGTGGCAGCTCAAGAAGGTTAATTAAGCCAAAGCATATCAAAGCTAAGCCAACTTGGAATAAAAACAAGCCTTCAAGTTGACCATCGGCGGCAAGATAAGGCGAGATGATGCGAGATAAAGGCACCCCAAACTGTACCAAGCCAAAGCCCAAAATCAGTCCACTAATACGCCGAGCTGCTGGCATGCCTTGCAAACAATAAAAGATAGACAATACCGTCATGGCACTCGCGACCACGCCGCTAAAGCCACGGGCAATCAGCTCTAAATAATAAGGATCAATGCTAATTCCGGTGGTTGAGCTCAATAGATGACTACTGACTAACCACTGCATACTGGTCGCTGAGAGCAAAAAGAATAGGGTGATTTTGCTAAATAACGACATACCAAACTGTTGGCGAATTTTATAGAGCAGTACCGTGATACAGGCATTGGTCATATTGTAAGCGACTGATATCCAGCCACCCTCAACAGGGGTTAAGCCCATCTCACCTTGAATTTGAGAGAGGTTGGCGACCAACAGACCGTTTTGAAAACTGGCAGTAATACCGATAAAAATACCGATCAGTAAGTAAAATACTTTTCGATAAGTAGGATGATCGGGTGTGGCAGGAGAGCCCAGCATAAACGGCTGTTCATGAGGTTTAAACTGATAGTCGGTACTCATGGGCTATCTATCATCGGTAACGACGGATAATATAAATTCATGGTAACGCTCCCAGTTATCAGGCGGTGTCTGATCAGCGCTAATAAGCGTGGTCGGCGATCATCATACGGTTTTATTCTTAGCGCTTACTCATTTAAAGCGCTATAAAAAATAGGTCACAGAACAATAAAAGCATAAAGATATAAAACTTTAATACTTAATAATGCTGTATAAGAAAAAATAGCCCAAGAAAAGCTTGAGCTATTTTATCATAGTTTTTGATTATCGTTCGCATCTACGCGCTTAACCGTGGGATTTATGTCAGAGTAGTCATATCATAATTTGCTTCCAAACGCATGGCGCGCTGATAGCTATCAAGGCTTGCCAGTTGTAGCGCGTATTCTTTAATATGAGGATAATCCTCTAACGCCTCACGCTTGAGAAGCATAATCAAATCAAACGACAGCATAAAATCTGCACCGCTTAGCTTGTTACCCACGATAAAGGATTTGCCTGCCACCTCGTCATTTAGATAGCTCAGTAGCCTGTGTTTTTCTTGAGCGATATACCCTTTTAAAAATGCATTATCACCAGCACCTGCTTTATTGGTAAATAATTCAAGCAAAAGCGGCAGCATCAGCGAGCTTTCAGCAAAGTTAATCCACTGTAAGTAATGACCATAATCTGCGCTATCGATAGCAGGGCGAAGATTATCAGGTGCAAACCGCTCAATCAACAGCTCAGTAATCGCACCTGACTCTGCATAAAGCTCGCCATCCATCTCAATAACCGGAGACTTACCAAGAGGATGTACCGCTTTTAGGCTATCTGGTGCTAGATGCGTTTTGGCATCACGCTGGTGGCTAATAATTTCATAAGGTTGTCCCAATTCTTCTAAAAGCCATAACGTCCGTAATGAGCGTGATTGATTGAGGTGATGTAAGCGAATCATTTAGTTAGCCTTTTTGCAGTGGATTTGATGCTATTAAGCCTGTATTTTAGCCATTAAACGCTTGGCGGCTTCTTCTGACGACGCCGGATTTTGACCCGTGATCAGCAAACCATCTTCGACCACAAACGATTCCCAATCAGAGCTTTTTTCATAGTTTCCGCCATTGGCTTTTAGCACATCTTCTAATAAGAAAGGCACGACGTCAGTGAGCTGAACCGCTTCTTCTTCGGTATTACTAAAGCCTGTGACCGTTTTGCCTTTGACCAGATACTCGCCATCGATTTTAACGTTTTTGAGCGCGGCAGGAGAATGGCAGACAAAAGCAACTGGCTTATCTTGTTTGATAAACGTCTCAATTAATTCAATCGAGTTTTTATCAACGGCTAAATCCCACATTGGACCATGACCACCAGGATAGAATACTGAATCAAAATCTTCCGCTTTCATATCTGCCAATTTTTTAGTCGTTGCTAAACGTTCTTGGGCTTCAGAATCTTCTTTAAAACGTTTGGTATCTTTGGTTTGAGCATCCGGCGTGTCACTACTTGGGTCAAGTGGTGGTTGACCGCCTGCAGGAGAGGCAATTGTGATATTGACACCGGCATCTAAAAAAGCATAGTAAGGCGCGGCAAATTCTTCTAGCCAAAAACCTGTCTTCTTACCAGTATCGCCCAATTTATCGTGTGAAGTTAGTACCATTAAAATATTCATAATTGTCCCTGTTTATTGTTGAAAGTTATTAACGCTATCAAAAACTAATAACGCTAAAAAACCGACTGCTGACAGTATTCATCTTTTAAGAATGACTTTCAGTAGCTGTCTTAACAAGTTATGTTGTTAACTGGTTATTTTCATGATTTTTTATGTTAGCTATCAGCTATTTAACGTCAGCCACTTTAATCACTGTCTTACCAAAATTCTTACCATCAAGCATATCAAAGAAAGCTTGTGGGGCTTGTGCTAAACCATCAACTTGATGCTCTTTGGTTTTAACAGCACCTGATTCAAGCCATTTGCTCATCGTAGCTAAGAATTCTGGGAAATGATCGCCGTATTCTTCAAAGATAATAAAACCTTTGATGGTTAGACGTTTACTTAGAATATTACCCATCAGGACACCCAAACGGTCTTTACCGTCTGGCAATTCGGTGGCGTTATACTGTGATACCAAGCCACATACTGGAATACGTGCGTGGGCATTTAATAGTGGCAATACGCCATCAAAGACTTTACCACCAACATTTTCATAATAAATGTCGATACCATCTGGGCAGGCGATTGCTAGTTGTTCAGCAAAGTCATCGGCTTTATGATCAAGACAAACATCAAAGCCTAATTCTTCAACCGCGTAAGCACACTTCTCAGCACCGCCAGCAACGCCAACAGTACGTAAGCCTAACTGATTACCGACTTGTCCAACAGTTGCGCCAACAGGACCCGTTGCCGCCGCGACGACTAAGGTTTCGCCTTTTTTTGGTTTACCGATATCAGTCAAACCCATGTAGCCTGTGAAGCCGGGCATACCAAGCACACCCAAGCCATAAGAAGGGTTTGCCATGTTTTTATCGAGCTTTAGTACGCCTTCGCCATCGCTGACGCTATAGTCCTGCCAGCCCGAGTTCGATACTACCAAATCACCGACTGCAAATGTATCGATATTAGACTCGACGACTTGGGCAACCGTTCCACCTAGCATGACATCGCCAATTTCTAATGGGTCAGCGTAGCTTGCGGCATCACTCATACGTCCGCGCATATAAGGGTCAAGCGATAAATATACGGTGCGTAATAGCATCTCGCTTTGGTTGGGTTTTGGAATCTCGCCAGTAGCCAATTCAAAATTATCGGCAGTTGGTGCGCCATGTGGGCGGCTGGCAAGTTTGATTTGACGATTTTGTTGTGGATTTTGTTGTTCATTAAAGCTCATGATAAAGCGCCTTATTTTATTTATTTTTGATTTTAAAGTTACCCGCCACTCTGAAGTGACAGGCTAGTGGTTTCTATAACGACAATATAACTATAGATAATTACTCAGAGAGTTAAGCGTTGCTAGTAATGGCACGCTCTAGAATACGACGTGATACTGCCAAGTCGTTTTTGCCATGCTCACCCAATTTCACCATACCATGCACTTCTAATTGCTTGATAATAGGATCAATGGCAGCAGCATCTAACTCAACATCTGCTAAGCTGACCGGCAGTCCAAGCTCGCGGAAGAAGTTTTCAGTCTGTTTGATAGCCGCTTCAATGATGGCGTCATCATTTAATTCAGTACCATTATCGTCAGCTGTAATATTCCAAACATTACGTGCATATTGAAGCAATTTGTCTTTTTTACTGTCTTTAAGCTCTCGCATGACTGATGGTAATACGATGGTTAGCGTGCGAGCATGGTCAATCGCGTGCAATGAGGTCAACTCATGACCAATCATATGCGTCGTCCAATCTTGCGGTACACCAGTACCGATCAGACCATTTAGCGCCATAGTTGCCGTCCACATGATGTTTTTGCGGGTCTCTAAATTCTCTGGATCAGCTTTTACCGCTGCGCCTTCTTCAATCAGAATCTTTAATAAGCTCTCAGCAAAGGCATCTTGAACTTTCGCATTGACCGGGTAGGTCAGGTACTGTTCCATCACATGAACAAAGGCATCAGCCACACCATTCATTACTTGGCGTTCAGGTAAAGTCATGGTTTTGGTTGGATCTAAAATTGAAAATTTAGGGAAGGCAAGTGGATTACCAAACGGCAGTTTTGCTTGGCGTTCACTATAGTTAATCACGCCGCCTGAATTCATCTCAGAGCCAGTCGCTGGAATAGTTAATACTGCGCCCAAATCAACTGCTGAATCGATATCTCTGCAATAACTGGTGAGCGCATCCCATGCTTTATCTCTCGATACCGTACCGTCTTCTTCAGTCAATGAAGATACCAGTGCGACAAACTTACTGCCGTCAAGTACAGAGCCACCACCAACGGCTAATAAGAAGTCAATATTGTGCTCATTGACCATATCAGCTGCTTTTAGCAAGGTAGTAAATTCTGGATTGGCTTCAATACCACCAAACTCGAATATTTCGCGATTGCCACTGGCAGCTAATGCCGTTTTAACTTCATCTAACGTACCTGTACGCTGTGCTGAACTGCCACCATAGGTAATCAGTACGCGGGCATCTGTTGGTACAAGCTCAGCCAACTTCTCGATTTGACCTTCACCAAAGACGATACGGACGGGATTATAATATTGAAAGTTATTCATAAGATTCCTAATATGTTTTCTGAGTATGAAAAAGAGATTTAAAAACTGAAAATAAAGTCTGCAACTTATTTGCATCTGTCCGCATTATATATTAATTAGACCGGTCGTCTAGTAATTATAGTAAATAGTTACAAAACTATCGTATAGGCATTTCAGCCGATATTAAGTTAATCGAATTATTCAGTTGGACTTTTAATAGTAGTAATTAATATTTTTCCTAAGACAAAATATTAATAAGATATCCTTGTTCAACACTAGTTCATGGTAAGTTAAACAAGGAGGAGTAAGACAGAAAGATAGACAAAACGAGAGCTACAGAATGTAAAGAGATCGTTTATAAAATGAAAAAACTAGCGACCCATAGCGGTAGTGGTCATCAGCCATACTTCTGCTAATGGGGTATCCGTTTGACTAATTTTGGTCACTAAGCTGGCACCAAGCCATGCAAAGTACCAACGTTTTGCCATACTCTCAGCCGCCACGTTAGCAGGATGAGGGACAGAACCGTCCGCCCAGCCGGCTTTGATTTGAGTTGCAAGCCATGTAATCGTTTGCTGATAGCCCGCATATAGGACTTTACGCATTGGTTCCGACATATCTGACACTTCAGCGCTAAGCTTTACTACCAAACATTTCTCATGAGCGCAGCCGCTTTGCTGCGTGTCATACCAGTTTTGGAAATAGTCATACAATTTTTGCTGGGCGCTAACATCTTGTGAACCAATAGTATCAAGGCGCTGCTTATACTGGGTAAAGTAGTGGCTGATAATCGCCTCACCAAAGGCTTCTTTTGACGCAAAATAATGATAAAAAGAGCCTTTCGGCACGCCTGCCGTATCTAATATTTGCTTAATACCAACAGCGGTAAAGCCTTTTTGTGCGATGAGCTTATAGCCCGTCGTTAACAGATGGTCTCTGGTGTTCGATAATGCAATATTAGATAGCGAACTGTCTGGTTGAGTATGTTTTATAGCATTGGGTATAGACATGTGACTTATGTTCTCCTTAGAGAGACTAATTATTTAAGATGGTTTAACAAATTTATAAGTATTAATTGGCAAGTTACGTTTGTTCAACAAACAACAGGTTTAAAAGATTCTAATTTTTATAGCGTTTATGTTAGCATTAGACCAGTCGTCTAGCAAGTTACGTTTGTTATCGTATGCTGCTATTGCTTATTAAACGTGTTACGGAACCTGATAGACGGCCATGATACGTTATAGCCACACTCTAATAATATTATTAAATAAAAAATAGGAACAATTATGTCAACAGAAACTAAAAATACGCAGGTAAATGTTTATACAGATTTTCATTTGCAATATATATCAGGCGAATGGAAAAAGGGTGATGATGATAGTATCAATACCAATACCAATCCGTTTAACGGTGAAACCTTGGTTGAGATTCAACAAGCAACGGATAAACAACTTGATGAAGCTTATCAAGCGGCAAGCGAGGCGCAAAAACAGTGGGCAAAGCAAACTCCGAACGAACGTGCTGCTATCCTTTATAAAGTAGTCAGTATCTTTGATGAGCGTCAAGATGAGATTGTCGATTGGCTAATCAAAGAGTCGGGCAGTACCCGTATTAAGGCGATGGTCGAGTTTAGCAGTGCGCGGGCGATTACCCTTGAAGCCGCAAGCTTTCCCAATCGCGTCCATGGTGAGATTCGCCCGTCGAACACACCGGGTAAAGAGAATTTTATTTATCGTGAACCGATGGGTGTGATTGCCGTGATTAGCCCATGGAACTTCCCCCTACATCTAACCCAGCGCTCTATTGCGCCAGCATTGGCACTAGGGAATGCCGTAGTGTTGAAGCCTGCTAGTGATACACCGATTACCGGTGGGTTGCTGCTTGCGAAAATATTCGAAGAAGCTGGTTTGCCAAAAGGATTATTAAACGTTGTCGTTGGTAGTGGCAGTGAGATAGGCGATGCGATGGTCACCCATCATGTTCCGAGTTTGGTTTCCTTTACCGGTTCGACCTCTGTGGGTAAGCATATCGGTGAGTTGGCAAATGGCGGCGACTATATCAAGCAAGTGGCGTTAGAGCTTGGTGGTAATAGCCCGTTTGTCGTGCTAAAAGACGCTGATATTGAGCAAGCCGTAAAAGCTGCTGCCTTTGGTAAATTCTTGCATCAAGGTCAGATATGTATTGCGATTAACCGTATCATTGTCGAAGATGAGATTTATGACGATTTCGTTACGCGTTTTGTGTCACACGTTAAGACCTTGAATGTTGGCGATCCTAGCAAAATTGATACGGCAGTCGGTCCGATTATCAATGAAAAACAAGTTGAGTTGCTAAAAGAAAAAATCGCTAAAGCGCAAGCTGAAGGCGCAAAAATGCTATTAAGTGGTGAGATAAAAGGTCAAGTGGTGCCACCACACGTCTTTAGCGACGTCACACGTGAGATGGACTTGTCTTGCAACGAAGTATTCGGTCCTTTGGTTGGTATTATTCGTGCCAAAGATGAAGACGATGCGCTGTCGATTGCTAATGACTCTATGTATGGCTTATCGAGTGCAGTGTTTACCCAAGATATGGCAACAGGCTTGCGTTTTGCTCGCGGTATCAAAGCTGGCATGACCCATATTAATGATATCTCGGTCAATGATGAAAGCAACGCGCCATTTGGCGGCGAGAAAAACTCGGGTATCGGACGCTTTAATGGTGAATGGATACTAGAAGAGTTTACTACCTTGCATTGGATTTCAGTGCAGCATACGCCGCGCGATTATCCTTTTTAAGCGTTTATTATTAAAGTTCTAATTTGATGTGTTAATAAAAAAGACTGCCTATAGGGCAGTCTTTTTTGTGCAGTCATAAGAATCTTATTTTCTCATTTAGCATGAAAGCCTAATAACCCTTGTATTTCTTCGATAGTCATATGTCTGATAAGCGCTTGTTCCTCAACGGTTAGGCGATTCGTATGTTCTTTTAACATGCTATAAAGACTGCGTGCAATCTCAGATGTCGTGGCGTAATACATCTGCGGTTCTTCTTTGGTCAGTTTTATCAAAAATTTATCAATTAATTTGCGTTTGTGAGTAGCAGCGTTTTCTTCGGTTTTTTCAGTCATGATATTCTCCTAGGGATAAATCATTTAAGCAGTCGGCTTACTTATAGTCAATGAGTGTATTGAAAGTGGTGAAGCGTCAAGTAGGGTTGAACCTATCTGTAAGCTGCCCTAGATTGTCTTACTTATCTAAGACAGCCCCTAAAACTATTATCTTACTTTATAATGAATGGCACGCTAAACCATATCAAAGGTAATATCCTATAATGACCACGACCATTTTTGCTACCCATCATTATAATTATCCGCAAAATTTTATCGAGATGAAACCCAAGATTGCGCGGCTTGAGCAGGCAATTAAGAAGCTTGAAGCCAATCTGATAAATGCGGATGCTGAGGTATTAGCGCAAAGGCTTAGCAATCATTTAGGGTTGCAAGTAGATTATGCCAGTGAGCTTAATGCCAATCAGCTATTGGCCGCCACGACTATTGAGGGCAAGGTATTGGTGATCGCCGGTGCCGGTTCTGGTAAAACCAAAACTCTGACTTATAGAACCAGTTACTTAATAGAAAACGGCGTGTCGCCAAAAGAGATTTTACTATTAACCTTTACTCGTAAAGCAGCCAACGAAATAAAGAGTCGCGCTAGAGCTTTGCTAGCAAGCACACCATCTTTTGCCCAAAGGTTAAATGAGGATTTGGTAGAAGATAAATTGCCAAAAAATAAAGCCCTGAATGACATTACCAGTGGCACTTTTCACTCTTTTTGTAATATGCTATTGCGTCAATACTCAGGTCTGCTTGGTATTAATCCGAGATTTACCATTCTAGATACAGGCGACAGTGAAGACGCTATCGATTTAATTCATAAGGAAAAAAAGTATCCGACCAAAATAACCAATCAGGCATTTCCGCGCAAAAAAACGTTGCAAAATATCTTTTCAACCTCTAGAAATCGCCGTATTCATATCCGCGATTTAATCGAAAACAGCTATCCTGATATTGCCGTGCATATTCCTGTTATTGAGCAATTGGCCGTTGACTTTCATGAGTACAAGCGTGCCAATCATTTATACGATTTTGATGACATCATTAGCCAAGTGGTGCGTCATTTAAAGACTAATGATACTTTTCGCCAACTGCTACAAAAGCAATATCGTTATGTCATGGTCGATGAATATCAAGATACCAATATCCCGCAAAAAGAGCTGATTGACCTCATTTGTGCGCCTGCATCAGTATCGCTGATGGTTGTTGGTGATGATAATCAAAGCATTTATGCCTTTCGCGGTGCCAATTACGAAAACATTTTACTGTTTGGCGAGGGTTACCCTGAAGCTAAGTTGATTAAACTTGAGCAAAATTATCGTAGTACGCCAGCAGTGCTTGATTATATCAATGCTCTGTCTGCTCAGATCACCTTGGGTTACCAAAAGCAGCTGTACTCTGGGGTTTCTATAGAAGGCGTAAAACCAATATTTCGCCGACTTGGTGATGAAAGCAAAGAAGCAAAGTATATTGCTGATAGAATTATCGAATTAAAATCAGATTATGATTATCAAGACTTTGCGGTATTGTGCCGAACCTCCTTTCAATCCAACTACGTTCAGCTAGAATTCATGGAGCGCAATATCCCGTTTATTGTCGTTGGTGGGATTCGTTTTATTGAAAGACGCCACATTAAAGACGTCTTAGCATTTGTTAAGATACTTTATAACCCGAATGATACCATTGCATGGCACCGTATTTTGACCTTATTTAAAGGCGTGGGGTCGGTGACTGCCACGCGCTTAACCCAAGCAATCAATGCTGACGATAACTCTTTTGAGCCGTTATTAACAACAAAGTTTGCCAAAAAAAGCACGCAACTTGAGCTGCTGTATAAAATGCTAAGTCAAGCCAGTCAAGCAGAGTCGGTCGAAGCCATTATCGAGCTGATTCTAGATTTTTATATGCCCGTTTTAAAAATCAATGAAGACAATTGGCGTGAGCGTAGCGAAGATTTTCGTGTGCTCAAAAATCTAGCGTTAGAGCATGATAGCCTAGATAAATTTTTAGAAAATCTGGCACTTGATCCACCTAATGACTCGGTTGCCACCACAGGTGAGCCTGAAAAAGGGGATGAGAATAGTGACAAAGTGACCATTTCGACCATTCATAGTGCCAAAGGACTTGAATGGTCAGTGGTATTTGTTAATTCATTGGTAGATGGTATGACGCCGCATTACCGCTCACTAAGCGATTTTGAGGAATTAGAAGAGGAGCGTAAGCTGTTTTATGTTGCTTGTAGTCGTGCAAAAAGCAGGCTGTTTCTAACTGCGCCCGATTATTTTTCGAGCTATTCAGGCTATTTTGATAAAGTGTCACGGTTTATCGCTGAAGTACCTGCTGATAAGATAACGGTGCTAACGGTAAAACAGCCTTTAGAAGAGAGTGATGATCCAGTTTGGTGGTGATAAAAAATGCCATAAAAGCAGGAAAATAGCTTAAAAAATGACTTTTGTTTTTCATTAGGTTGTTACTATTCCTATCAAAAATACCTTGCATAAAAACATATAACCAAAAGTGTTTATTCGTAAAAATATTTAACAGATAAGGGTTTAAAAAATCTTTCAATGCGTTACTATGACCACCTTACCCGTTATATTCATCTATTTAACACTCTGTATCAAAGCCATAAAAAGGGATATGTTATGCGTCATGAAGTTATCGTTATCGGTGCAGGTATGGTTGGCACCTCGGTTGCTTGGCATCTACAAAAAAACAATGCTGAAGTTTTGCTTATAGACAAAAAGCTACCGGGCTCAGAGACTTCATACGGCAATGCTGGCTTGATTCAGCGTGAGGCGATTCATACGCATCCGTTTCCGCGCCAGCTGACTGAAATGATACGTGTATTGCCAAACCAAGGTACTGATATCCGCTATCGCATACCAGCTATTCTTCGTTATCATCAGGCGCTGTTGCAATACTGGAAATACTCTACACCTGCTTCAGTTAAAAAAATCGAAGGCGAGTGGCAAACACTGATTGAGCATTGCACAAGCGAACATCAAACCATGATTAGCGCCTCTGGTGCAGATGAGCTGATTACCCGCGATGGTTGGTTGCAATTGCATCGCTCTGAAGACACCTTTAAAGAAGCCATTGCGCTAGCTATCGATGCTCGCAATCAAGGTGTTGAACATAATGTATTGACAGTTGAAGAATTAAGAGTCATGGAGCCTAGCGCCAATTTTGACGAGTTCGTCGGCGCAATTCATTGGTTGAATTCTTGGCAGGTCTCAAACCCAAGCTTTCTGGTTAAAGCCTATGCAAAAAACTTCCAAGAAATGGGCGGGATAATTAAAGAGACTGGCGTTCAAGAAATCGTACAAGAAGATGGCGGCTGGAAGATTGTCACCGATACCGAGACTTTCTATAGTGATAAATTAGTCATCGCAGCAGGACCTTGGTCTAATGATCTCATCAAGCCGCTTGGTTATGACTTGCCATTATTCCCGATGCGTGGCTATCATCAGCATTTTAAAGTCAACGAAAAGAACACCATCCATCATAGTATGTTTGATATGGATAAAGGTTTCGTCATGGGGCCGATGCAGCAAGGTATCCGTATCACCACTGGTGCTGAGATGACCACTATGAATGCGCCAAAGAATTTTGGACAGTTAAAGACCGTGCTTAAACTGGCGCGAAAGATACTGCCATTAGAAGATGCGGTTGAGAGCGAAGCATGGGCAGGATCACGTCCTTGTATGCCAGATATGAAGCCAGTGATAGGTCCTGCGCCTAAGCATGATAAATTGTGGTTTGCCTTTGGTCACAGTCATCAAGGTTTTACATTAGGACCGATGACCGGTCGTCTCGTTGAAGAGATGATTCATGAAAAACCGCTATTGGTCGATATCAAGCCGTTTAGCGCCGAACGTTTTTCTAAGTAACGCACATAGCCTATACATACACATTTATAAGGGTAAAAAGTAATGAAAAAGCTTCATAGTAGTGAACGCATGAGTAAGATTGTGGTACATAACAAAACCGTCTATCTATGTGGTCAAGTGGGTAACGCTGAAGATGATATCAAAGCCCAAACCTTAACTTGCCTAGAGAAGATCGAAAGCTTATTGCAAGAAGTCGGTAGTGACAAATCAAAGCTGCTAATGGCGACTGTCTGGGTGAAAAGCATGTCGGATTTTGCGGCAATGAATGAAGTATGGGATAAGTGGTTCGAAGGCGTACAGCCGCCAGCTCGTGCTTGCGGTGAATCTGCTTTGGCACGTCCTGAGCTGTTGGTTGAGATTACTGCTATCGCTGCTGAGTAAATACCAGTACCTGCTACTTAAAACTGAATAATAATGAGAGGGCGTGATATGACTATCACGCCCTTTTTGATGAGCGACGTATGCAAATAGTCTATAATTAACCTCGTTGACAGTATTGACAGTTATCTGATGAGCAGCAAAAAAAGGTTATAAAAAAATGATTAATAATAAAATTTATCACTCAATTTATGTGTTGGCAGAAAAGCTATTAGAAGCGGACAGTGCCAATGATAAAGAGACATTTGATACGCTGTATGTACAGCTAAAAGACTTGTGCATTGAAAATGAGAAAGGCAATAAGGATCATCCTGAGCAGTGGGAGACATTGGCAGATTTTACGGAAGATTTGGATGAGGCATTAGTTATTTACCAGAAGGCCTTCGATAAAGCAGCAGTGATTCAATCAAAAGAGCATTTATCATCGATAGCCTTTTCAATGGCTGAATTACAGAGCGAGCTTGGACAGACAGAGGCAGCGATTCAAAGCTTACAGAGTGCTAAAATTACTGCCAGTAAGCTCGACGATAAAGCATTCAAAAGTGAGATAGATAAGATGCTTGCAAAATTACTAGCTGAGTAATCTTAATTATTGCCATTTCTTATTTAAAAAACGCCTTTGTTATTTAAAAAAGTGGCGCTGCCAACGCCAACAGAGACATTTTGCATTATAGAATAACTCTATTGTTCTTATCGTCCTGTCCATATGGCAGAACGCTTTTCGATAAAGGCGTCAATCCCTTCACTCACATCATCCGCCATCATATTGCAGCTCATCACCTCGCTGGCATACTCGTAAGCATCTGCCAATTCCATATCCAGTTGCTTATAAAACATGGTTTTGCCAGTTTTAAGAGCGACTGAAGATTGATTAGTAATAGCGTCTATCAGAGACTGTAGCATCTGGTCTAATTGCTCAGCGCTTGCCACACGATTGATCAGTCCCTGCTGTAGTGCAGTGTGGGCATCTATAAATTCACCAGTAATCAGCATCTCAAATGCTTGCTTGCGAGATAGGTTGCGACTGACTGCCACCGCAGGGGTAGAACAGAACAGCCCTACGTTGATACCAGAGGTGGCAAATTTGGCATTGTCTGAGGCAACAGCTAAATCACAGGCTGCGACCAGTTGACAACCAGCAGCGGTAGCGATGCCTTGTACTTTGGCAATGACAACTTGCGGCATTTGATTGATGGTAAGCATCATCTGACTACATTGCTCAAATAAAGCGCGCTGAAATGCTTCATCTGGATTGGCACGCATCTCTTTTAGATTATGACCAGCACAAAATGCCTTGCCATTTGCGGCAATCACTAGCACTTGCACGCTTGAGTCTTTCGCAATACTGTCAAGCTCCGCTTGCATAGCTGTTAGTAGTTCAATCGATAATGTATTAAATTGTTTGGGACTGTTGAGTGTCAATGTCACCACGCTGCCTGAGATTTCTTTGATAACCAGTGGCTCATTAATGTTTGTCGAGGGAGTCACTGATTGAATGGGGTTAGACTGGGTCATTTATCGTCCTTGATAATGGGTATTGAAACTTAGTGTAAAAGTGTAAAAGCTAATGAAATAATAACCCAAATAGTAGCATGCTTAATTGGTTAAGCAATAGGTCAGTGATACTGATATAGCCCATATAAAAATAGCGCCCTTATCATATAAGAGCGCTATTTTTATGTTTTAAAGGCAATCGTTTCAAAGCGTTAATTACTGTTAGCGCCCTTTAGTAAGCGCCTTCACTGTAAATCAGCTCATAGCTATGGCTATATATCTCAACGATATTGCCAAATGGATCTTCCATATAAATCATGCGATAGGGTTTTTCGCCAGGGTAGTAATAACGAGGTTTCTCCATCCGCTTTTTACCCCCTGCGGCAACCATACGTTCGGCTAGCTCTTCCACATTAGGATCTTGAACACAGAAATGGAAGATACCTGTTTTCCAGTATTCAAAGTTATTGTCAGGATTTTCTTGATTTTTGAATTCAAAAATCTCAACGCCAATACGGTCGCCAGTAGATAAATGAGCAATACGAAAACTGCCCCAACCTGCACCAAAGACTTCGGTACACATCTCACCAATAGCACTGTCATCTTCAGTAATTTCAGTCGGCTCCATGATGATGTACCAACCCATCACTTCAGTATAAAATTTGACAGCGGCATCGAGGTCAGGTACTGAAAGACCAATATGTGAAAAGCTTCTTGGATAAACATTATTCATGGTTTGTACTCCTTTTTGATATGGGAGTAGTTTACAAAGTTATGTATATTACGTAAAATTATCATTTATTATAAAGATAAGTATGTACTGTAATGATAAATATCACATGGCTACGTACCTTTTGCACCTTGGTGGAAGTCGGACATTTTACTCAAACGGCTGAGCGTCTATATATGACGCAGTCAGGGGTTAGTCAGCATATACGTAAGCTTGAGAATCAGTTGGATGTTGACTTGCTTATTCGTCAAGGTAAGCAGTTTTCATTAACAGATGCAGGTGAGCATTTGTATCGAGAGGCAGAGGATATCTTGCAGCGCTTATCACGCTTAGAGCAGCGTATCGGTGACGATCCGTATAATGAGGGATTGGTGCGAATCATGTCGCCTGGCAGCGTTGGTTTAAAGCTCTATCCTAAGCTGTTAACATTACAAGACCAGCATCCAAAGCTGGTGATTGATTACCGTTTTGCCCCCAATACAGATATAGAGCAGGCGCTTTCCAAGCATGAGATTGATATAGGTTTTATGACAACTATCTCGGATGATGAGACGGTCAGCTGCAAGCCGGTGGCTCAAGAAGCGCTACTACTGGTGACACCAATCACGATGATGGAGCCTAGCTGGGAAGCACTTACCAAGCTTGGATTTATTGATCATCCTGATGGCGCACATCATGCCAGTTTGCTGTTGAGCGCCAATTATCCTGAATTTGGACACATCAATGACTTTATTAAAAAAGGCTTTTCCAATCAGATAGGTATGATTTTAGAGCCGGTAAGTAGGGGGCTTGGATTTACCGTATTACCAGCGCACGCAGTTGCCGCGTATCCAAACCCGCAGCTGCTTAAATGTCATCAGCTGCCAGTCTCAGTTAGTGAAACCCTGTACTTTGCTGTACGCCGCCAGCAGGTACTGCCAAATAGGATGCAAACCGTCCTCAATGAGGTGAAAAAATGGCTATAACAGCGTCTAATAGAGTATCTTAAGTAGCCGTATAAAGCCTACTTGATACTTTGACCTAGTTTTATTGCCGCAGCAATATTGGTGGCAGTGATTTCAACATTATGATAAGCATTTTCAAAGATATTCTCGATGGACTCTAGCTTTTGGATACTGGGCATGATGACATCAAACTGACTGGTCTGAGCCGATTCTAGTCCATCAACACTGCCACAAATCGCAATCACTGGCGTATGGCGGGCTTTGGCAATGTGGCTAATGCCGCCAGCTACTTTACCCATGGCAGACTGAGCGTCAAGCTTGCCTTCACCAGTAATGACCAAATCTGCATCGGCAATGTGCTGTGATAAGTTGGTAACTTTTGCCACTGTATCAAAACCTGACTTTAACTCAGCTTGGCAAAAGCTCATTAACGCATAGCCAAGACCACCTGCTGCGCCAGCACCCGCTATCTCTTGATAATTCTGATAGCCATGTTGCTCACATACACTTGCAAAATGATTCAATGCTTGGTCCAAATCATTGACTTGCTGTAGGCTAGCGCCTTTTTGAGGACCAAATATTGCACTGGCACCCAATTCGCCACATAAAGGGTTGGTGACATCACAGGCTACTTCAAACACTGTCTGTAACACGCTAGTATGGAAGCTTGTCGCATCTAATCGTTGCAAGTTGGCAAGCGCGCCGCCGCCTTGGGCTAGCATATTGTCATCACTATCATGAAACATCATGCCAAGTGCGGTTAGCATACCAAGTCCTGCATCATTGGTGGCACTACCACCAAGACCGATAATAATACGTTTGACACCTTCCCTTAAAGCATCTGCAATCAGCTCGCCAACGCCATAGCTGCTGGCGATGACTGGATTGCGCTCTGCCACAGTCAAGAGATGTAAACCACAAGCTTGAGCAACTTCGATGACCGCAGTTGCATCAGGCAGTAATAAATATTTTGCGCTAATCGGTCGCATTAAAGGGTCATGGACGCGCACTTCTTTCCAGCGGCCACCTAGCACGTAAGACAATACTGCAGAAGTCCCTTCACCGCCATCTGCCATAGGTAGCAGTTTATAGTCAGCATCTGGAAACACTTGGCTGAAGCCAGATTGAATGGCGCGGCAAACATCCAGTGCTTCTAAGCTTTCTTTAAATGAGTCGGGAGCAATTAAAATTTTCATGAATGTCTCTTTAAATCTCTTTAAATAAATACCAAGGTTAATAACCAAATAAAGATGATACTGGTCACGCCCTGAATACCAGTCGCCATAGAATGGGCTTTATAAGCCTGTGCCACACTCATACGACTAAACTGGCTAACAATCCAAAAAAAGCTGTCATTAGCGTGTGAGATAGTCATTGCGCCTGCACCAATTGCCATCACGCAAAATACGCGACCAAGCTCACTATCAAGACCTATTTGACCCAATAGTGGTGCGACCATCGCAGAGGTGGTCACCAAGGCAACAGTAGTTGAGCCTTGTGCTGTTTTTAATGCGGCAGAAACGATAAATGGCATAAAAATACCAAGCCCCAAGGCAGATAAAGTCGTTCCTAAATAATCGCCAATTGGTGTGACCTTTAGCATAGCGCCAAACGCGCCGCCAGCGCCAGTGATTAAGAGAATAGGCGCTGCGACCACCAAGCCTTGAGAGATACTATCGCTGATTTGCTGTGTTTTTTGTTCAGTATTGATGAGTAAAAATGATAAAAACAAACCAATCAGTAGGGCTGTCAATGGATTGCCAATAAATATCAAGATATCTGTTATGGTGCTTGTACCAAATGGCGTACTAGGTAAGTTAGCAACAGACGACAAGCAAATCAAGACGATAGGCACGATAATAGGTAAAAATGCCATGGTTGCCGACGGTAGCTTACTATAGTCGTCGCGAGTTTTCATGTTTTCTGGCACAGTCGCAGCTGGCGCGTCGAGTGCATCAATATTGTCAGGAGTGGCATTCAGGAAGCGATTGGACCATAACCAACCGGCAAGTACTGCAACAGTTGTCACAACTACACCGACCATGATGACCAAGCCCAAATTTGACTCAAGTCCCAAGTTTCCTGCTGCTGCAATTGGACCGGGTGTCGGTGGTACAAAGGTATGAGTGGCATATAAGCCAGTTGCTAAGGCAATACTCATCGCCACGCTTGATACTTTTAAGCGCTCAGCCAAAGACTCTTTTAACGAGTTTAAAATAATATAGCCTGAATCGCAAAACACTGGTACAGATACCACGGCACCTACGATAGACATCGTCAAAGTAGGGAAGCGTGGTCCCAAGACTTTAATGACTGTCTCTGCCATCACAATGGCGGCACCTGTTTTTTCAAGGATTAAGCCGATAATGGTACCAAATACAATGACCAGACCGATATACCCTAAGATACCGCCAAAGCCATCAGAGATAGTTTTGGCGACCGTATTAAGCGGTACTTGGTAAAACAGTGCGACCAAGAAGGCAGATAATATCAATACTAAAAAAGGATGCCACTTGAGTTTTGCGGTGGCAAAAATAATAAAAAGAATGGTCAGCACCAGCCAAAATACGATCATCACTATCTCTATATAGTTGTTAATGTCTTATGAAAAATTATGAGGCTCATGCAGCGTGCACTTCATAAAGCATCAATAGTCATATGAATTTTTAAAGGGGCATATTCTATAGTAAATCTACGTTGCTAGGAAATCTATTCGGCTCATATTTGATTTTATTCATGGTAAAGCTTGGATACTCTGCTAGTATGTGGGTTTTGTTTGACATGTACCAGATTTAGGATACTTCCTTTGAACATATTTAATGCCCCGATAATTCCCAATATCGAAAATAATGCGCTACGCCAGCAGCTAGAGCAAATCATTGACCAGAAGACCAAACCAATTGGCGCACTTGGACGTTTAGAGACGCTCGCTCTGCAGTTAGGTATGATTCAAGGCACAATTATGCCAAAGATTGAGCAACCTCAAATTCGAGTATTTGCCGCCGATCATGGTTTAACCAAGCATGGCACGTCTGCGTATCCTAGTGCAGTCACTGCACAGATGGTTTATAACTTTTTGCAAGGCGGCGCTGCCATCAATGTCTTAGCACGTCAGCATGATATTGAGCTAAAAGTAGTCGATGCTGGGGTAGACGCGGATTTTGGCAATTCTCCTTTTAAAGACCATCCGCAACTGCTAGATTATAAAATTCGACATGGTAGCCGTGATGCGCTGACAGAAGCTGCGATGACAGAAGTAGAATGTTTAGCTGCGTTAGAAAGCGGTAGGAGCGTGGTTAAGGACATGGTAGGCAATCTATTGATTGTTGGTGAAATGGGCATCGGTAATACGTCAGCGGCAAGTCTATTGCTGGCGAGACTTGGCGACTTGAGCATTGCCGACTGTATCGGTCGTGGCACTGGTCTTGATGATGCAGGATTACAGCACAAGGCGAGCATTTTAACGCAAGTTTTAGAGCGTCACCGTGAAGCGCAAGCGCCGTTCGATGTACTTGCTGCATTAGGCGGGCTTGAGGTTGCTATGATGGCAGGCGCACTGATGCAGGCTGCCAGTGAACGTCGTATTTTGTTAATTGATGGCTTTATCGCCAGTAGTGCTTTGCTTGTCGCCGAGCGCTTAGCACCCGGTGTTGCTCAATATGCTATCTTTTCTCATCACTCAGTTGAACCAGGGCACGCGCATTTATTAAAACTGCTGAATGCTAAGCCATTACTCAATATGGGTATGCGCTTAGGCGAGGGCAGTGGTGCGGCATTAGCGTATCCATTATTGCAATCCGCTTGCGCGCTTATCAATGAGATGGCAAGCTTTAGTGATGCTGGTATCAGTGAGCAAAGCAAGTGATGCAAAGTTCATCCTCAAAGCTGTCTGTATTGCAGCGCCTTCGTTATGAAGCCCGATTGATATTGGTTGCTGTTCAGTTTTTAACGCGTATATCCGTCCCGTCTTTTAGCCATTATGATCCGCAGTGGCTGCACCAAAGCAGCCGTTATTTTCCAGCGGTAGGCTTACTGATAGGTTTGCTTTGTGCTGGCGTGTTTTGGCTTAGCAGTCTCTTATTCATACCGCTAGTTGCGGCAGTGATAAGTACGGCTTTTGGTATCAAGTTAACAGGTGCTTTTCATGAAGATGGACTTGCCGATAGTTGCGATGGGCTAGGTGGCGGACTCACTCGCGAGCGCACTTTAGAGATTATGAAAGACTCACGCTTAGGCACTTATGGCGTATTAGGTTTGGTCTCAGCGCTATTGCTTAAAATCAGCTTACTTACTGCGATGCCAACACCCGTTGCTATCGTTGCACTCATTATTGGGCATACTGCGTCACGTTTATTTTGTATTAGCTTACTGACGCTATTGCCTTATGGCGGAGAGATTGAACATGCCAAAGCCAAACCGATGGCACAGCAGCTGACACCATTACAAGCTATATATAGCAGTGGTTGGCTAATGTTGGCTATTACTTTGGTCGCACTGGTTTTCCCTAATACCATGCAACAGATTGGTATCTGGCAATGGTTATTGGCTTTATTGCTAGGCATAGGCGCGACAGATTATATGCGGCGCTTATTGCGTAGACGTTTAGATGGCTATACGGGTGATGGCTTAGGAGCCACGCAGCAGCTTAGCGAAATTGCTATTTACATTGGACTGGCCGCTTCATTGCCCTTAATTTAAGCCAAAGCGTTAAAAATGATGCTAAGAAAGGATACTCGCACTCATGATTCTGTATATTTGGCGTCATCCAAAACCAGTTACGGCTGGTGGTCTCTGTATTGGACAGACAGATGTAGAGGTCGATAAACGTAAACTAAAACGCCTTGCCAATAAAATACAGCGCTTTGTACGTCTACAACAATTACCAAAAGTGATTTGGGTTAGCCCCTTACAGCGTTCACTAAAGGTCGGGGAAATATTGGCACAGCGCGGTTTTGAGTGTCGAGTCGCACCTGAATTGGCTGAGATTCATTTCGGTGATTGGGATGGTCAGTCTTGGAAACAGATTGAGAAACAACAAATTGATGAATGGTGCAATAATTTTGCCCACTTTGCGCCTGATCATGGTGAAAATTTGCAACAGCTGTTTAATCGAGCGGAGAGCTGGTTGGATAAAATTGCAGTTGAGCAAAAAGATCATCCAGTATTAGCCATCGGTCATGCTGGTTGGATCAATGCCGCTAAGATGATCGCGACTGGTCAAGAGGTACCAAACCTTGCAATTAACTGGCCACACTCTGTAGGATATTTATCCTGTAGTCGTATTGATATTTAACCAAAAAAAATGGTCATTATAATGACCGTTTTTAATATTTAATTATAGTTTAAAAGTGTTGAAATGCTACTGACAGTCATTTGATAGATCATTAATCTTCTCAAAACATGCTCTCTCAGTTTCTGCTATAGCCGAATCAAAGCTCACATAAATGCCTTTGTTATCTAAGGTCGCATACCAATGGTCAGTATTATTATCGGTTAATATCTGGAAGTATTTATTATTAACAATTCTACCAACCTTATAAGTTTTGCCTTCGGTATAAAAGTCATTGCCTTGAGTACATCGTAAAGTGTCATCAGTATTTATCATGGTATCCTAGATTTCATTCATAAAATATATATCGTCAGCATAGTGACTAGTAGGATTAGAATACAACAGACGTTATCAATAGTCTTTTGTCATTGCGTATACAGTGTTTATTGTCTGTATCAGTACTAATACAAATAACGAAGTCCAAATCCAGCACAAAAAAAACCAGCAACCTAAAGTTGCTGGTTTTTTATTGCGACTAAAACTTAGTATGCTAAAGATTACTCTTCAGAATAGTCTTCGTTTTCGTCTGCAGCATTGTCTTCGTCTAAATCTTCGTTGTCGCCATCTTCAGAAAGAATGGTAACTAGAATAGTAGCCGTAACGTCATGATGTAGTTGAATATCAACATTATATTCACCAATTTGACGCAAAGTGCCTTCAGGTAGCTTGATTTCAGCACGGTCAACTTCTAGACCTGAGTTAGTCAATGCTTCAGCGATATCGCGTGTACCGATAGAGCCGAATAGCTTGCCTTCGTCACCTGATTTAGCGCGCATGATAACATTAACGTCAGTTAATGCGTCAGCACGTTCTTGAGCAACCGCTACTTCTTTTGCTTCTTCAGCTTCAAGTTCAGCACGACGTGCTTCGAACTTTTCAATGTTAGCTTTAGTAGCAGGTAGTGCTTTACCCAAAGGGATAAGAAAGTTACGTCCGTAACCTGGTTTTACATCGACAGTTTCACCGAGTTTGCCAAGGTTGACGATACGCTGTAACAAAATAATTTGCATGAGTCATTCCTAGTTAACGGTTAACCCTGATGGTTATCAGTGTATGGAAGTAGCGATAAATAACGAGCTTGCTTGATAGCAGTCGCTAGTTGACGCTGATATTTAGTAGACGTACCGGTAATACGGCTTGGTACGATTTTGCCATTATCACTGATATACTGTTTTAGCAATTCAACATCTTTATAATCGATGTGAGTGATACCTTCAGCAGTGAAACGGCAGAATTTGCGACGGCGATAAAAACGTGCCATGATTATGCTCCTTTAATTAGTCATCACTGTGGTTGTCGTTGTCATCATTACTGTCTGGACGACGAGTAGTAGCTTTGCGTGCGCGTTTTTCATCGGCATTCTTGGCTAACTGCGACTCTTCAGTGACAGCATCATCACGGCGCATAACTAGACTACGAATGATCGCGTCGTTATAACGGAATAATTCTTCAAGTTCAGCTAAAGTCTCGCCGTCAGTTTCAATGTTGAAAAGAACGTAATGAGCTTTGTGAATCTTGTTAATTGGGTAAGCAAGTTGACGACGACCCCAATCTTCTAGACGATGGATAGTGCCGTTGTTGTCTTGAACTAACTTGATATAGCGTTCAACCATGCCGACCACTTGGTCGCTTTGGTCTGGGTGTACAAGTAACACCAGTTCGTAATGTCGCATTATGACTCCTTACGGATTAGTAGCTATTAACCCTATGTTAATAGCAAGGAGATTTATAAGGTAAGCTCAAATCCTACCCATTATTATAAATAATTAACAGAGAATAAGCTTAGTTTATAAAGCGCCATATTATAACAGTAGTCACTGATGAACACAAAGGTTAATCAATGCGCAGCTGTTAATAAAAATTATTAATGGAATACCTTGTTTCTTTATCAATAAAAAAGCAACGCTGATACGTCGCTTTTTATGACAAACATAAGAGATATTGTTAATAATCAAAAATAGGATTATTTTATTTTTGGCTCTTTTATCAATTGACTACTATCTGCTTTAACCACCAAAGTTTTGGCCAATTTGTCGTGCCAACCGATGTTTTCAGGGCTTTTAGACGCCATATAATAATGAATAGCAACAATGACAAAGCCTAAAAAGCTGGTAAAAGAAAACAGTAAATTATAAATGATAAACAGCAAAAAGGTACGCATACCAATAAGCTTTAAAAATGATGGCAGACGATGGGTGGTTTGATCAACCACGCGAATACCCGTAATCATTTTGCCCAGTGATTGACCACGCAAAGTGATAAATAACAATTGCAAGGCAAACAAACCAAAGACCATGACCTGCGAGATCATCAACGTGCTGCTAGGCAAGCTTTCCATCAACGTCACTGAGTACTGATAAGCAGCGTCCATATCCTGAATATTTTGGAACTTGGTATAATCGACATCCATCTTGGTCAATGCCATGACTAGTGGAAAAATAGCTAATAAATACAGTAAAGCATTCAGCGCCGTTGCCAATATCCGTGACATGATAGGAGCCAGTATCACATTACCCACTACTTTATCTTTCGCTGAAGCAGCCTTGGTCGCGTTAGACTTATTTAATGACACATTGCTATTTGGCGTGTGATGACGATTGGTTGTCATATCTGCTTTGGTGTTTTTAGCAGTGTCTTTTGAACGTTCAGGCTTGCCATATAAACGATCCAGCGATACCGATTGTTTGTCTTTATTGGTATCTGCTGCATCGTCTTCTGGGAAGATAGTAACGTTGTTGATGATAGAATCATTAACCTCAGGCATCGCTACATGAGTTAGGCGATAAAAGGCTTGATTATTAGTTAAGTTACCCACGCGCTGCCACTGATCTAAGCCGTCATGCCAGACCAAATCATCTAATAGCACTTCACCAGAGGTGAGCATAATATTGAGCTGATCCAAAGTGTAGGGACCGGCTTGTACGTTATTTCGAGCAAGGAAAATCTGCATAATTGCCTGCATAGTTAGTCATGTCTTAAGTCACTGTTTTAAAAAACTGCTTTTCAGTCACTATTGATCATACATTATATTAGGGTCTATTTGAAAAAATCAAATAGACCCTAGTAATTGTATCTTAAATGACGGTGTGAATTAACGTTGTGACGTAACGTTACAGCTTACTTCGCTTCTTCACCCGCTAAGAAGAACCAAGTATCTAGTACTGAGTCAGGGTTCAATGATACTGAGCTGATGCCTTGCTCCATGAGCCATAAAGCTAGATCTGGATGGTCTGATGGACCTTGACCACAGATACCGACATATTTGTTTTGCTTACGGCAGGCATCAATTGCCATTGACAACAGCTTTTTAACCGCAGGGTCACGCTCATCAAATAGATGTGAGACGATACCTGAGTCACGATCTAGACCTAGAGTCAACTGAGTCAAATCGTTCGAGCCGATTGAGAAACCATCGAAATGCTCTAGGAACTCTTCTGCTAGTAAGCAGTTAGTTGGTAGCTCACACATCATGATGATGCGTAGACCATTTTCGCCACGTTTTAGACCATTTTTCTCAAGCAATTCGATGACCTGTGCTGCTTCGCCAACGGTACGGACGAATGGAATCATAATCTCGACGTTGGTCAAGCCCATCTCATCACGGACGCGTTTAAGCGCTTTACACTCTAGCTCAAAGCAGTCACGGAAGTTATCAGACACATAACGACTCGCACCACGGAAACCAAGCATTGGGTTTTCTTCTGATGGCTCGTATAACTTACCACCAAGCAAGTTAGCGTATTCGTTTGACTTGAAATCTGACATACGAACGATCACTGGCTGATCCATAAAGGCGACAGCGAGCGTTGAGATACCTTCAACCAACTTATCAACATAGAAGTCAACGGGTGAGGCATAACCAGCGATGCGCTCATTGATAGCTTGTGCAATTTCACGTGGCAAGCTGTTCATGTTTAGCAATGCTTTTGGATGCACGCCAATCATACGGTTGATAATGAACTCAAGACGCGCAAGACCAATCCCTTCGTTCGGCATTTGGGTAAATGAGAAGGCACGATCTGGATTACCAACGTTCATCATGACTTTGAAGGCAAGCTCAGGCATAGATTCTACAGAGTTGGTCTGTACTTCAAAATCAATCTGACTTTCATAAATGAAGCCAGTATCACCTTCGGCACAAGAAGCAGTCACATCTTGACCATCAACCAACAGCTCAGTGGCATTACCACAACCAACGATAGCAGGGACGCCTAGCTCACGAGCGATAATCGCTGCGTGACAAGTACGACCACCACGGTTAGTAATGATAGCAGAAGCACGCTTCATGACTGGTTCCCAATCCGGATCCGTCATATCTGATACCAATACATCGCCTTCTTGTACTTTATCCATCTCATTTAGGTTGCTAACGATGCGGACTTTACCTGAACCGATACGTTGACCAATTGAGCGACCTTCACACAATACTTTAGCGTTAGTCGTGTCAATGATATAACGTTCCATGACATTGCTGTCTTGGCGACTCTTAACCGTTTCAGGACGAGCCTGAACGATAAAGATTTCATTGGTGTCACCGTCTTTTGCCCACTCGATATCCATTGCTTGACCATAATGCTTTTCAATGGTCATCGCTTGCTTGGCAAGTGACGTCAGCTCTTCCGTAGACAAAGAGAACTGCATACGATCTTCTTTTTCAACATCAATGACTTTAACTGATTTGGTGGTACTACCTTCATCACCATAAATCATTTTCTTGTGCTTGCTACCTAAGTTGCGACGGATAATCGCAGGTTTGCCGTTGGCAAGTAATTGCTTTGACACATAGAATTCATCAGGGTTTACGGCGCCCTGTACAACCATTTCACCTAGACCATAGCTTGAAGTGATAAAGACCACTTGATCAAAACCACTTTCGGTATCTAGTGTGAACATAACGCCTGCAGCACCAGTTTCTGAGCGAACCATACGCTGTACAGCAGCAGACAATGCTACGCCTTCGTGCTCAAAACCTTTGTGCACACGATAAGAGATAGCACGGTCATTATAAAGAGAAGCAAAAACTTCTTTAATCGCGATTAGGACGTTATCAATGCCGCGAATGTTCAAGAACGTTTCTTGTTGACCGGCAAATGAGGCGTCTGGCAAATCTTCAGCAGTAGCAGAAGAACGTACAGCAACCGCGATTTCTTTACCATCGCTCATTGCTTCGAATGAATCACGAACCGCTTGCTCAAGATCTTTTGGCAGTTCTTGCTCAATAATCCAAGTACGGATTTTTTTGCCAGTTTCAGCAAGTTTATTGACATCATTAACATCTAAGGTTTTAAGCTCGCCGTTAATTTTGTCAAGTAAGCCTGTTTCTGTTAGAAACTGGTAAAAAGCATTTGAAGTTGTGGCAAAGCCGCCTGGAACACTAACGCCCAAATCAGATAGATGGCTGATCATTTCACCAAGTGAAGCGTTTTTGCCACCGACCATTTCAATGTCGTCTTTTCCTAACTGATCAAGGTTAATTACAAGTGCTGTAGATTGCGCTGCCATGATAACTCCAGAAAATAAGGTTATTTAGTAAAGATTATAATGGTCGATTATACCCCTATATTTTGAGAAATTCGAGAGCTTGAAGCAAAAAAATGATGAAAAAGCTACAAATTGTGAGATTTGCTACATATTTATTAGGCTAGATCATAAATTTTGGCACGATAAATATCGATCTTACAGTGAGCTGAGTCTTAAAAATCTATCTAAGTCTAAGTGTACGCCTGTAACATTGATTACTATTAAGCGTCTATTATGCGTATAATAAAGGTGAAAATTTGAGACGCATATGACCAAATTATGAAGCGCTAGATGCTAAAAATGAAAGGCTGCTACTGAGGTTTCAACCAAGGATTTAAAAATAAGGTATCAACGTTATGTATGTAAATCATTCGTCACCACAACCCAATTCTACGATTCAAAATATGAAAGCACTAGAAGTTGATAACGCTCAGAACATAAGAACGGCGTTTTTTATCTCTGATGGCACGGCGATTACAGCAGAAACGCTTGGGCGTGCTATTTTAAGCCAATTTGCTTCAGTGCCTTTTGAGACTCGAGTATTGCCTTATGTGGATAATCTAGAACGTGCTGAAGATGCGGTTGTGCAAATCAATACCGCCTATCAGCGAGATGGCTTGCTGCCACTGGTGTTTGATACTATTGTTAGTCCTGAGATTCGTGAAAAAATTAATTCAGCGCACAGCTGTAATCTTGATATGTATGAAGGTCTCATCGGTCGCGTTGCAGAAGAGACGGGCGTGGAGCCAGATGGGCATTCAGGTCATGCCCATGATAACGTCGACTCTGAGACTTATAAAGAGCGTATTGATGCGGTGCATTTTGCTTTAGATAATGATGACGGCGCGCGTACCCGTCATTATCATGCCGCAGATATTATTTTGATTGGTGTTTCGCGCTCTGGTAAGACCCCAACGTCATTGTATTTGGCACTACAGTTTGGTATTCGAGCGGCCAATTATCCTTTAACCGAAGAAGACCTAAATGACAACCAGCTACCTAAAGCATTGCGTGAGCATAAACACAAGTTGTTTGGTCTGATTATCGATACGGATCGCTTGGTGAAAATCCGCCAAGAGCGCCGCGCGGGTAGTCGCTATTCAAGTTATCAGCAATGTCAGCAAGAACAGCGCGCAATACAAGGAATTTATACCTCACAGGGGATTCCAAGCCTTGATGTGTCAGAGATGTCCGTTGAAGAGATTGCCACGCGTATATTACAGATGACTGGTCTGAAACGCCGCATTGGCTAATTGAGCTAGGTCTCTATTTTTCTGAAAAACAATACTTTTGAAAAAAACGGTTGTAGTGGTTGCTGTATTGCAAAATAACGTATCACCACGTATGGTGGACACACTTTAGCACCATGGATATTTTTATCTAGACATTTATAAAGATGAAGGCGTCCGCGAGCTAAAAAACAGATTCATAAATGAATAAAGAGGACACGATGGGAAGCAAAACGATAGGCGACGCGACCAATGATACTGGTAAAGATATTAAAACTGAGGTGTCTAATAAGGAAAGTGGTCGTGTGCCAAACCCTGAGCATACTGAGGGTAAAAATAAGAAAGAGAAAATCGAACAAACGCATGAGCAAGTTACTGAAGACATCATGCATCATCCAGATTTGGTCAATCCACTAGATGATACACGTATCGACGTAAAATCGGGCTTTACTAAGGATTCACAACGTCTAAAAAGCGATAAGCATGAGTTTGAATATGATGCGGTCGTATTAGGTGCAGGTCCTGCAGGTGAAGCTGCTGCCATGAAACTTGCCAAATCGGGCAAGAAAGTGGTGGTCATTGACCCGCGCGAGCAAGTAGGCGGTAACTGTACCCACGTTGGTACGATTCCAAGTAAAGCTTTGCGCCAGTCGGTTTTTAACTTGATTAACTTTCGCCGTGACCAGATGTTTACTAAGGCCATGGACTATCATCAAGTTCCACTGAATATCGTGTTAGCTAAAGCTCGAAAAGTGATTCTGCAACAGGTTCAGACGCACACCAGATTCTATGAGCGCAACCAAATCGAAGTGATTCATGGTTGGGCAAATTTTATCGATAAAAACACGATACGTATCGAAATTGATGAAAATACCTTTGAAACAATTACCTTTAACAAAGCTATCATTACGGTCGGTAGCCGTCCATATCGCCCTGATATCTTAGACTTTAATCATCCACGCGTATTTGATTCTGATAAAATCCTACAGATGGATTATGTGGTTAAGAAAATTATTATTTATGGCGCTGGCGTGATTGGCTGTGAGTATGCGTCTATCTTTACTGGTCTTGGCTATAAAGTAGATTTGATTAATAACCAAAATCAGCTGCTAAGCTATTTGGATAGTGAAATCAGTGACGCTATTGCTCATGATTTCCGTCAATTTGGCGTGGTTATCCGTAGCAATGAAGAGATTGACCATTTAGAAACGCATGATGACTGTGTCATTTTGCATCTAAAAAGTGGTAAGAAAATCAAGTCAGACGCTATTTTATGGTCGAATGGACGCTCAGGTAATACTGAAGGCTTAAATTTAGAATGCCTAGGTCTAGAAGCCAATAGCCGCGGTCAGCTGAAAGTTGATGATACTTACTGTACCGAAGTTGAAAACATCTATGCAGCGGGCGACGTTATCGGTTGGCCTTCATTAGCTTCTGCCGCTTACGACCAAGGGCGTTGTGCGGCGGCATTTATGGTCGGTGACCGTGATGCAGAGCCTGTATCGAGCGTACCAACAGGTATTTATACGATACCTGAGATTTCATGTATCGGTAAAACGGAACAAGAGTTAACCGATGCCAAAGTTCCTTATGAGGTCGGTCAGGCTTTCTTTAAGCATCTTGCACGCGCGCAAATCATTGGTGAGCGTTCAGGCGTTCTAAAAATCTTGTTCCACCGTGAGACGTTAGAGATTTTAGGTATTCATTGCTACGGCAATCATGCTTCAGAGATTATTCACATTGGGCAAGCCGTGATGAAATGTAATGCCACGCTTGAATACTTTGTAAATACCACCTTTAATTATCCAACAATGGCAGAAGCTTATCGCGTCGCGGCATTGAACGGTCTTAATCGTGTGTTCTAACGATTAATGATATTAAACTGAGTCAATAAAAAAGCGTCTGTAATTATACAGGCGCTTTTTTTAAATCATTTTTTATCTTAGTAAGCGTTTTTACGCGCTGAATTAACCCAGCGAAAGAGCAACAGTAGGATAAAGTAAAAAGCCCATAATCCTGCCAACGCATAAAATCCTGTCGCTACTTGCGCGATACTGGCGCCCATTTGGTTAAGCTGCACGGAAGTATTGATACCTGGTGTCGTTGGCAATAACCAACGAATAATTTGCAAGAATTCAGGAAGCTGATGGGCAGGCCACGGATAGCCACTGACAAAAAACATCGGTAATGAGCTAAAAATTAAAATTTGCATACTACGCTCGCGCTGGCGAAACCAAAGTCCAAGCACGCAACCAAGTGTGGCGACTGTCGGACAAAATAGCAGCAAGAATAATAAACTGCCGAGCATGTTTTGCCCGCGCGGATAGTCATGAAGCTCAAATGCCCAGCCGTAATAGAAACAGCCAATCACAAAGCTAAACATACTTAGCGCGGCAATCCGCCCAAGCCAGCCACGAATGTTAGTTCTATGGCGTCGTTGCTCATACCAAGTGCCGATTAACATCGCCGTTGACATTAAAAGCGTTTGCTGCAAGATAAGAATAGACACCGCTGGCACGACGTAAGCGCCATAACCTTCCGTTTGATTATATAAAGGGATAATCTTTAACGGTACGGCTTGGGTTTTGGCAGAAGCAGTCGCTAAGTACGCCCCTTGTGCCACGTTTTTCTTTACCTCAATGCCAGCTGAGACGGTACTAACCGCTTGCAAAAATCCCATTTGTACGTTTTTATTTAATAAAAAATAGCCGCCATTACCAAGTACGCTGACGCTAGCGGCTTTGCCTGACAACACTTGCTGTTCAAGTCCGCTTGGAATAATCATGTAGCCTGCGATGTCATCCGCCCACATGGCATCGATGGCTTGCTGTTCATTTAAGAAGCGTTTTGTATCTAATTGCGGACTGGCACTGGCATAACGAACGATGGTTTGCGATAAAGGACTATTGTCTTTATCAACAATGCCAACAGGTACATGGTTTACAACTTCCGTAGAATACGGCCAAGGATAGAAAAAACCATAAATAATCGGTGCAATCATCAATAGTAACAGCACACCTTTATCAGAAAACACGTCTTTTATAGTTTGTAAAAAGCTGCCAAAAAAGCTTGGCGATGCCAGAATTTTCTCTGATTCTGTCATGATAGTAGAGGACTTGTTTTTGGATAATGACATCAGCGTGCTCCCCAGCGTTCAGGATGCGCTAATGCGCGTTTGCTTAGTAAGGCCGTTAAATATAGCGTAACGAGTGTTGCTAGCGTCAGCCCATAAACAATTGGTAAGGATATGATGACAGGCGCTTGCATCTGTAACTGTGCAATATGCAGCTTAAGATAATGGGTAAGCGGCAGCACATCTGACCAATGCTGGGCATTCTTACTGATAGCGACATAAGGAAACGTCACCCCAGCGAACGCATAAGAAGGTGCTGAGATAAAACCCGTCGCCGATAAACCCATACGCAATGAGAAGGAGCCTAAGGTAAATATAGCGCCAAGCCAGAAAGATAACATCATCAATAATACAAGGCTTATATAGGTTACCATGAGCGCGCTAATAGCAATCGATTGTTGCGGCGCTGCCAGCCATAAAGCCAATATCGACCAAATACTATAAGCCAGTAGCGGCCAAAAGTACTTGCCCAATAAACCAAATACCAATACCGGTATACTTACTTCTTCTGGTGCTTGGTTTTGACTGGCTGAGACATTATCTAATGGACTAGGTTGGCTGTCATTATTAGGTTGATCATCTTTATGTGGTAATGTTAAATAAACATGACTGCCATTAATAAAGTGATACCAGCGTCCGATTCGCTTGTCACGCAATTCACGGCCGATCGTCGTTGCGCCAATCACCATTGCTAAAATATGCAGCAGAGCAGGAATGACTGTCGATGCCAAAAATTGCTGATAATCAGTCGCCGCATTAAATAAGCTGATGCGTTGAATGCTAATAGGAGAGTAAGCAATCGCCGCTTGCGATGGTGCCATACCTTGTTTGACCAAGCGCTTCATCTCAACGCCTGCGGATAAGGTACCAATGACAGACTGTACGCTGGTTTGGATAATGCCAGAGTGGGTGCCATATTGGGCATTGACTTGGAGTACGATAGGAGCAGGCTTACTTAATAAGATATTACGAGAAAAATCTTCAGGGATAATGACGACTGCATAGATATCACGCTGCAAGATAGCAGCTTTTGCCGCAGCAGGCGTATGATATAGCTGCTTTACAGTCAAATTAGGATTGGCTTCCAAATACCGTAGTGCCGTATTGGCAACAGGCCCCCGATCATTATCAATCACGCCAATAGGCAAATCAGTGATTTGTATTTGTGAAAAAATCCACCAAATCAGCAGCACAGTAGCCAGCGGTATCCAGAACACCATCGCCAAGTCCCAAGGGTTTTTGGCTAAAAAACGTCGCTCGTAAGCTGCACTGCGTACAAAAGCATCCTTTAGCTTCGTCAGGCGCATAGCTTACTCTTGGTTCTGATTAACGAGGGCAGGATTAAGACGTACAACTACGCTCATACCTGAGCGAATACGTCTATCAGGGTTAGTGGGTCGGGCTTTCACTTCAAAGGTACGAACATCAAAACCATCGTCATTGTTAGTCGGTCGCCAAGTGGCAAAGTCAGACAAGGTTGAAGTAGCATAAACAGTAAATTGTTTGGTATAAGGCTTTTCAGGTGATGATAAAGCGGGAATAGTACCCATGAACCGCTGACCAATCGCAAACTGATTTAAGTAGGTTTCCGTGACATTTAAGACGACCCATTGATCATTGGTATTGACTAAGGTTAGCAGCGGCACACCTTGACCGATCACTTCACCTGCATTGACGATGACATTATCGACGACACCAGAGATTGGGCTTTTTAAGTTGGCTTCTTCTTTCGCTACCAATGCTTCTTCTAATTGCGCATCGACTTGCGCAACTTGTGCAGTCGCCGCTGACTTATCTTCACTACGTGCGCCTTCCATCGCTAACTCATACTGTAAGCGTGCTGCTTCGGTTTGATCTTGAGTTGCCAAATATTGTGCATAGGCTTCATCGCGCTTTTGCCGCGCCATCAGTCCTTCTTCATACAGACGATTAACACGCTGATAAGTGTTTTCTGCCAAGTCAGATGCTGCTTTATGAGCTTGCCATGCTGCTTTTGCTTGAGCGATTTCTTGCGGACGTGCCCCATTTTCAGCTTTATCCAGCTGGCTTTGTGCCATTTGTTTGCCAGCGCGTGCCTGATTGATTTTTGCATTAATCTCAGGCGAATCCATCTCTATTAGCTGTTGACCGACCGTGACCGCATCACCTTCTGTGACTAATATTTTTGCAATACGTCCCGGTACTTTTGCCGCGATAGACGTTTGCTGCATTTGCATTTGCCCTTGGAGGGTAATAATTTGCGGCTCGCTATGCTGATTGCTCTTGTATAAACCATAAGCAATCACGCCCAAAATAACTAAAATCACCAGCGCCAAAATCACCTTTTTAATCTTTGTTGATTTATTATCTTTTACTGACTGGCGCTTATAGCTTGGCACCGTTTGCTCCGGCTCAATGCTAGTATCAGTATTGGTGTCCCTATCGGCATCAGTGCTGTTATTCATATCAGTCTTAGACGCATCAGCATCATTTGCATCGACCGTAGAATCCATGTTCGTGGGCGCTGGATTATCGTTAGTATTGGTCGATCCAGTCGATGAGTTTAAGCCACTTAGTTTGCGCGAGTCGCCTGATTCGTTGGTAGATTCAGTCATGACAGTGAGATTCCTAAAGCAATAGAGTCGGTAATAAGCAAAATAAATCGTTTGTCGTCTGATATTGCTAAGACGATAAATGGGCGATGTTATTTGTCATATAAAGTGGGTAGCCGAATATCGGCGGCATTGAGATAGGCATTAAAGGCAAGGGGCGTACCACAGCTTTGCATAAGAGCAGCAAGTGATTGAACATAGCTATAAGCTGCTTGCGCTTGCTCCGTACGTGCTTTTAACGACTGCGTTTGCGCTTGGGCAATCTCGACTGGCGTATTCAAACCCTCTTGTAGTCCAAGCCTGCGCAAACGCAAGACTTCTGCCGCAAGCTCTACATTGCTTTGTAGAGCTTGATAGCGTGATTGGGCGTTATTCACATCATGCCAGTTTTTTTCAACCAGTAATAATAGGTTGTCACTGACTTCAATCTCAGACAAATCAGCTTGACGTATCTTGGCATTACTTGATGCCAGTGATGCGGTTTTATCCAGACCGCCCCATAATTTCCAACTCGCCGAGACGCCAGCGACCCAGCTTGGGTCTTTTTCGATTTGCCCGTAGCCATATAGCATGACAGTAGGCTTGTAACCAGTATCCGATAGCGCATGCAATTGCTGAGCCTGAGCACGTTTGGCGGCGACTTTTTGTAGACCTGGGTGATTGGTCAGTGCCAAATCTTGAAAGTAGCTGACATCAGGTAGGGGTCGGCTTGAGACAAACAAAGGTGTGCGAGGTTTAATGCGATACTCAGTGCGCAATAGACGCTGTAAAGCTATCATGGCAAGACGTGCATCATTATTGGCATTGACAGATTCGCTTTTGGCATCCGCAAGTGCCGATTGCGCTTCTAAGCGATCAACTCGCGATATAAAACCTTCTTCAAAAAGCCGCTGCGCCATATGGTCAGTCTGCTGCAAGGTATCATAGGCATCGTCGCGTAAATAGGCGGCAATGATTGCCAATTGCGCTTTAAAATAACGCTCAATCAAGGTGTTATAAAGCTCGTTTTTGTCCAATATACTGTCAGCTACGGCTTCTTGAGTACGAGCATTGGACGCGCCTGTCAGAGCGGCAGTACGTCCAGCGGTATAAATAGGCCATACTACCCCAAGTCCTGCGCCCACCGTAGAGCCTGAGCGTTTTAACTCGTAGTTATCTGGGATACGCTCACCAACCAATTCACCAAAATTTGGCAAATCTGGAATGGGCGGAATAATGTCACCAACCCCATTATTAATATCATTAACGATGCCGTTTTTTAGCGACGATAGATCAATGTCCGCATCCAAATTGTAGGTAGTAGCTGAAACACGGGCAAATACAAGTGGGTGATCGATAGTTTTGAGGGCGTCCGTTTGATATTCGCTGGCAGCAATAGCGGCCTGATTGGCAGCGATTTTTGGGGATACTTGCAACAAAATATTTTGCGCTTGTTCAAGACTTAACAAGCTAGACACTTCTAACGGATAGCTGTTCTCTATGCTTTTATGGGTAATAGGATCGATAAGCGTGCTTAGAGCTGCTTGACGTCCAGAGACCTCGCCCGTACTGTCGCCACGTATCGTCGCCGATTTTACAGAAGCTTCGTTTATAGAAGATTTGTTTGCAGAAGCTGCATGCTTAGAGGATACCGTTTTAGAGGTGATATTTTGATTGACCATATCAAGTGCACTTAATGCATTGTTTTGATTGTCGGCGTCGATAATCTGTGTCACATTGACAGCTATCACCTCATTTTGTGACTCATTCATATGCTCACTAGCGCGTGCAGAGGCAGTCGCCGCTATACTCATGAGCGTAATCGTCATCACGGCAGTGGACAGAGTCGATAGAGCAAATTTCATAGGTCACGTAAGCCATTAATTAGAATACAAGGTACAAGTTAAAAGGTGTCTAGAATCACACGCAATGTATAAACAGTATTAGTCATGCTGAGTACTGTTTATGCTAGAGATAATCTAAGCTAAATATTATGCAAAATGTGCTGCTAAATAGACTAAATTATCAAATATGATTCGATCTAAAATTTGTCATGGATGACAAAGCGTACACTGTAGTGCCACAATAGTGACGGGTCAATGCTCACTATTTGCTTATTCTGCATTGTATCAACAAAGGGTTTATGGTAACGCTTTTAACTATAATGAATAATAGCATCATTTAATAAACGGCTGATATAGGCTAGTAACTTGTTTTTCCTCTGATTTTCCTAATTGCATAGGTTTAAATTTTTTGTAAGTACTATCTATAAAATGGATAGCATTATCTATACTGAATTTTAGATTTTATAAATTTATAGTTAATAAATAATAATATTAGACTCAAATAAGACAAGATGGGATGTGAGTAATGGCAGGATATATTTTAGCGTTAGATCAAGGGACAACGTCAAGTCGAGCTATATTGTACGATGATCATGCGCGCCCAATCAAAATGGCACAGCAGCCAACGGTCTTAAAGACACCGCAAGCCGGTTTTGTTGAGCAAGATGCCCAGCAAATTTGGCAGACGCAAATCAGCTGCGCTCATGACGTTATTAATCAGGCAGGGCTACTCGCCACCGATGTTAGCAGTATCGCTATTACCAATCAGCGTGAATCTATTGTCATGTGGGATAAGCAAACAGGTAAGCCACTTGCCCCCGCTATTATTTGGCAAGACAGGCGTACAGCGAGCTACTGTGAAGCGCTTGCTACTGAGAACTTAACCGCCACGCCGCAAAGTGGTATGGTTAGTAATAATAGCCAAGGTGATATGGCAAGCGAAGTGCAACGTATTACAGGTCTGCGTTTAGATCCATATTTCAGTGCCAGTAAAATCGCTTGGTTACTAGATCAAAATCCTAAATTAAGCGTACGCGCCAATAAAGGCGAGATAGCAGTTGGCACCATAGACAGCTGGCTGATATATAAGCTCACAGGTGGTGAGCATGTCATCGATGTCACCAATGCTTCTCGTACCTTGCTATACGATATCCATAAGCTGGCATGGTCGGAGGAGTTGTGCGCCCGATTTGGCATACCCATGAATATTTTACCTAAAGTTCTGCCATCCGATGGCGACTTTGGCAAAACTAAAAAGGGATTATTTGCCAAGCAAATCCCAATTCATGCAGTATTGGGTGACCAGCAAGCAGCACTTTTTGGTCAAGGCTGTCTTGAGACGGGCATGGCTAAAAATACTTATGGCACTGGTTGTTTTATGCTAATGAATATCGGTCAAAAGCCGCTGCTTAGTGAACATAAACTACTCACAACTATTGCATGGCAACGAAAATCTGCACCAACTCGCCCAGACAATCTCTCGTTCGAACAGATCGTCCAATCTGGCAGACGCATGCTACAGCCGCCAAACAGGGACGTAACTTACGCGTTAGAGGGCAGTGTTTTTATGGCGGGTGCAATTGTACAGTGGCTGCGTGACAACCTAGGTATGTTTCAAAAAAGCGGCGAGGTAGAAGACTTGGCTCGGCAAGTTGAGAGCAGTGAAGAGGTGGTTTTGCTGCCAGCATTTACGGGATTAGGTGCCCCTTATTGGCGCTCAGATATCAGTGCCAGCATTACTGGTATGAGTCGCGGTACGACCAAAGCCCATATTGCAAGGGCAGCACTCGAGGCGGTTGCTTATCAAACATACGATGTGCTCATTGCCATGCAAAAAGACAGCCCGCATCCACTCACTGAATTAAGGGTAGATGGGGGCGCGGCAAATAATGATTTGTTGATGCAGTTCCAAGCAGATTTATTGAATGTGCCGGTACTGCGTCCAAGAGACACAGAGATTACTGCAAAAGGAGCCGCTTTACTTGCTGGCTTAAAAACAGGTTTATATGATGATACAACGATGAAGGCCTCATGGCAGGTAGATCGAGTTTTTGAGCCTAATATGTCTATAGATGTGCGTGAAAAGCATCTGTATAAATGGCAACAAGCTATCAGTAGAGCATTAATAGTGCCTTGATTACCATGATAGATAGTGTTTTGCTTATTACTTAATAGCCGTTTTTCAATATTATATAATCGACTCACCTAGAAACTACGTCAGATGACAAAGTTTTGGTACAGATACAGACTGTAACGCAATACCATCGTGATTTTGACACAGTTTACATATTCGACCTATCTGTCTTTGAACTCAGTTCCTATACTTTAGAAGATTTAATAAAACGCTTAATCTGGCTTATATTGCTATTAAGTGGATTGATGATAAATAGAATATATAACAAATCAATTAAGGAAGATATTATGAATAACGACGGCCGTATTACAGACTCGAATAACCGTGTGATTACTGATGACTATCTTGAAGTTGGTGATAGAGAGCGTATTATCGATGATAATGAGCGCCGATTGACTGGTAATGATCAGACAATCAACAATACTGTTATTAGACATGAAAAAGACAACATTATAGAGGATCATGATGCGATTGATCGTACTGCTGTCAAGCATATGTCGAAAGAAGCAAGAAGTGATCTGAATGCTGATCCAATCACAGGCGAGCCAGGCTCACACCCTGTAGGTACAGGTATTGGTGGTATTGGCGGCGCAGCAGCAGGTGCTGCTATTGGCACGATGGCAGGCCCATTAGGCACGCTTATTGGTGGAGCAATTGGTGCAATTGTCGGTGGCGGTGCAGGTCATGCAGCAGCCGAAGCGATTGATCCAACGCGTGAAGAAGCATATTGGCGTGCAGAGTATGCCAATGCCGATTACTATCAAGAAGGTCATGATTTCGATCGTGATTTGCATCCAGCTTACGCGGTAGGCTATGCTAACCGTGCACGTTATCCCGCTGATGCCCGCTTTGAAGATCATGAGTCAGATTTAGAGCGCTCATGGAACAATGTGAAAGGTGAATCACGTATGGAATGGAATGAGGCACGTAGAGCATCTCGTGATGCATGGAACCGCATTTCTTAATGTATTTATGCTGATTTTAATAAGATATTAAGTACTCAGGTCAGATAGTTTATGAAAAGTAGTCAGCGATTAATATGCAAGTGCTGCTAATAGTATACTTGCTTCAAGTAAGTAAACACGACTAAAGCTTACTGTCTTATTACTGGGTTTAGTTCGATTGTAGACATTTTTTGTTAACAGACGCAATAATTTGAATTTATGCTATTTTAAAGCCTCCAAAGATTTCTTTGGAGGCTTTTTTACTGTATATTACTATGTATGAATATATAATATGCTTTATTGTTAAAATTAGCCAATAAGTAATAATTAGAAACCTTATGTAAAAACAATTATAGAATAATAGGCAGTTTATGACCAATAATAATGAAAGTAATCATAAGCAGTTTTATATAGCAACTGCCAACCTGCTCAATTTTGCCAATCCCAATCGTCTCTATTATCCAAACGCACCTGCATATACTAATCACGAATACGAACATAAGTTACGCGGTATCACAGATCTACTGTCAAAGGCACATGCTGATATCATTGCGGTCCAGGAAGTATGGGACAGTGAAGCGCTCGAAGCTTTAGCAGTATCATTGGGCTTTAAGCCTGAACATGTCGTTATTCCGCTGGCAAGTAATGATAGCGTAAATTCATATACGCAAGGTAAAGGGGCGCAAAATACGCCTGCTGTCGGTATCATTAGTCGGTTTGCGCACTTAGAGAACAGTTTGCTTGAAGAGATTGCCCCAAAAGCGGTCATTGATATCCCTGATGTTGGTCCTTATCAGCGCTTTAATCGTCCGCCCCTTGTATTGCGTGTAGATGCATTTGGTCAGCCGATAACGATTATTACCGCTCATCTAAAAAGTAAACGTGCTTTTTTCTTACGTGATGAGGCTGGTAATTTGTTAGAAGATATGGATGATCCAAACATTCGTATTCGTGCCAAGTTGCGTAGTTTGTGTATGCGTGCGGCAGAAGCGGCTTCTATCAGGCTTTCTATCATAGATAGGTTACAGCATACTCGTGAGCCCTTGATTTTGCTTGGTGATATGAATGATGTGACTGAAAGCGTGACCACCCAGCTGATGACGGAGACTGGTGAGGTCAACTATGACAAGAGCATGCGAGACGTCGCGCTGTTTGATGCTGCTCGTATTCAAGCCCGTTATGGTTGGATGAAAGATGTAGCATATACTCATATCTATCAAGGTATGCCAGAAGTGATTGATCAGTTATTTGTCTCTGAAGAATTTCTACCTGATAGTAAGTTTTCGCTCGGTCAGGTTGAACGGGTTGACTACTTTAATGACCATTTAAAGTGGGATTATGCAGATAGAGTGATCGACCACGGTATTATAAGAGCGAAAATAAAGCTTCACAATTAACACTATTTAATAATTAATTACTGAATTTTTTTTAACCTATTCTTGTTCCTTGCTTGATAGTGTACAAGCGTTTATTATGCCTCTTCGTTGAGTATAGTAGCGGTGTTATCAATCCATATATGATTGATAGAAATGGTGCTTTGATTTAGGGCGCATACTATCCGATGAACACTATATTTTTAAAGATATGACATAACATTAAGAGATTTATCATGAGTGAAAATAAAGACGACAAAATTGAAGATGTACTGGTAGATTCGGAGCTGGCAAAAAAGCTGGTGCCGAATAAGTTTAAGTTTACTAGCCAGCAAGGACGCGCCCGCCGTCAAAAATTGTTGATGGGTGCTAAAAAGTTGAGTGAAACCCAATCTATCAATGATATTACGCTTGCCGCTGTCTGCGAAGAAGCGGGTATTCCACGGGCGTCTGCTTATCATTTCTTCCCTAATATTGAAGCAATATTTTTGGCGCTGCGTTTTTTAAATGCTATTGATATTTTAGATGTATTGAGAACCGTTGAGACGGTTAAATATGATAGATGGCAAGGGTATCTTACAGCGCTGATTGATCGCTGTGTACAAATTTTTGATGAAGATCAAACCAAAGCCAAATTAATTTATGATACCAATACGCCTGATTTTGAAGGCGACAGTTTTGGCGAGCATATGGATCACCAAGTAGTAAAATTGGTCTATGATCGTTTGGCTGAACGCTATGAAGTGCCTAAGTTTGAAGATATTCAAGATGTATTATTGATTACCTTTAGTATCGTGAATGCGATCTTTACTGTTTCTTATCGTCGTCATGAGCGTATTACCGATAAGTATCTACAAGAAGCTAATACGGCATCTATCGCTTATCTGCGTTGTTACTTGCCAGAGAAGCTACCGCGTAAAGACCGTTAGTCTGTCTATTAAGTTTTAAAGACAGACATTAAAAAAATCCGACATATATATGTCGGATTTTTTTGCTAAATTTTTATGTATAAGCTTTATAAAATACTTATAGTGAATAAAATTCCTACATTTGATCAAGTGTCGGCAATACTTGTCCATTACAGCGATCACCACTTGCATCGAAAGGCGAGTATTGCTCATAATAACGTACGATAAGCCCTTCTAATGCCACGTTTTCTTTGGAATCGTGAGCATTAACAAAAGCTTCACGTGCTTGTTCAAGCCAGCGGTCAGCCATGCGAAATTGGCTGCCTGCCTGCCGTGAATTATGTTCACATTGGTCGGTCGCTGCCCAGATTAATGCCACTTCACTAAATGCTATTTCACGGGGAGCGCTTGCAATACCACCGCTGTCTTTGAGGGCACTTAATGTTGCCCATAAATCAGGTCGCATTAGCGCTGATGAGGCAGATATATTTTGGATAAGAACAAGATCGTTTTCTGAACCTTTTTTTAATGCTTGCAAAATAGCTTCTGCAGATTTTGCCGCTTCTAATCCAGCAGGTGAGCGACTATTCATGCTGTCTTTATGGATGGCATAGTTGAGCCAAGCTTGGGCTTTATAAGCAAAGTACTGTTGCTGCGCAGTTTTATCTTTTTGCTGATAATGCTGTAGTTCTGCTAGCATACAGCTCATCGCCCGTTGCTGCGTATTTTGGTTTTTATATGTCGCTTTTAAATCCTGACTCTGGCAGTAATCAGAGGTGTCTACAGTAGTGATATTCCCACTTTTTTGGAGAGTCGTAGCTGCGGTTGATACACATGAAGTCGTTGATAATAGCAAAACAGCTGAAAACGCAGCACATATTGGATTTTTATAAGTAGCTACTTTAATAGTAGAGTAAAGCATAACGCGAAAACCTTGTAGTAAGCTGATAAGTATCGGTGCTGGCAATTTTGAGACTGATTTTATCGCTTATCAAATGCTATAGTCAATTTACTTCAAAAATATAGTGCTATTGGAATAAGATTTTAAAGTCTTTATCTTCCTTTAGTGCATGTGAATAAGGAAAAACGATTCCAGAAAAACGTCATTCAAGATGGTGCCTTTTTAATTGACCGTCTTATAATGTAGAGGATACAGGTGCTGCACGTTTATTTTTACGTGGGTCTTCACGCTTAAATAGATCTTCATCAAACTTGAAGCGTAGTCTAAAGTATGCGCCCTCGATGGTAGTATCGTCATAAGCGATGTCTTCATCTTCAAAGCCCATGAAGTTATAACCAAGCGATAACCATAAATTGTTCATTGGACTATAGCCAACTTCAGCGCCAACTAAATAGGCTAGGTCATTTGCTTGCTTATTCCAATAAGTACCTGCTTGTAAACCAATATCCCAGCGCTCGCTAATATCATATAAGCCGCGAGCGTACACAGCATGAGCGGTATTGTCACTTGCGATACCTTGAGCATCGTATTCGGTATATTTACCTGCATAGTGACCTGATAACGTTAATGGGCGCGTTGGATGGTAGTTACCGCTCCATGACCAAACAATAGCATCCTTTTGATAAGGGTCATCACCAGTGGCATTATCATCTAAGCGATATTCAAGCTTGGCCAGCATATCAAGCTGATTGCTATCGTAATCGCGATAGGCAGCACCAAGTTGAAAGCGATTGATAGTCCTATGACCATTATCATAATCAACTTTTGAATAAATATCTTTGGCTAATAAAGTAACTTCATCGCTATAACGATAAGCAACGCCAGCACTACCTAATAAGGTGTCACTGGTATCGCCCCAGCGTTTTTCTAGGCGCCCTGATGCTTTGTAATTTTCGTTAGCAAGGTATTCGACGCCAAAACCTGCTGCAGTTGAGGTACTGTCTTTCTCACCCTCTAAAGATTCGACACGCTCGAGTAAAGTATTAAGCGTCAAACCTTTTTGCACATACCATTTATTCTTTAGACCAATGGCAGCTTCCGCTTCGCGAGCACTGATGGCATCACGTAGACGGTATTCACTATAAACCTTGCCATCTTTCATATAAGTGGCATCAAAGCCGACAACAGTGCGTTGACGCTCCTCAGAATCGTCTAAACCATAGCTGCCAGACAAGCTATTGATTAAATCATGGCGAGCATAAAGTCGACCTAAATTACCCAGTGCTGTTTCACCGCCGATAGAGGTTGCGTTGCGTGAGCTGTGTTCAATATCTTGCTCATACTCAGCAAATACCAATGAGTTATTTAGCTTTGGCAAACGCGCGGTTAGACGGGCGCGGGCAGTAGTGCCTTCGATGTCTTTTTCAGTGTTGCTTACGCCATTAAGCGCTGATTGATTAATGATGTCATCATTTGCAAAAGTATCATTAGTAATATCTACCACATCAGTTGCTGCTTGGATATTACGTGAGGCACCTTCCTGTTTGTAATAACGTACACCGACTTCACCAACGATATTTTTGCTTAAATGCTGTTCGAGACTGGCCTGTACGCCTTCAGTACTTGCATCAGTAATATGATCTTCTGTGCGTACGCCTTCAAGTTTAAGCGCAGTCTTTTTCTCGTTTAAAGTGTGGATGATTTCGATGCCAGATTCGGTACGACCAGCAGTTTGTGGTGACGCGCCAGTGACAAAACCGATATCGGTATCGTTATGATAGGCTTTTGCACGGGTATTTTTTTTATTGTCATAGTCAAGCTCGATACGTAGAGCGTCACCCTCAGCATTATCGCCTGTTAGTTTGTCCGCATTGATCTGATTGCTTGGCTCGAAATTTGGATTCTCAGCTTTGTTTTTGGCATATTCTGCGACCAGTTTTAGCTTGTCATTAAGTTTAACCACAGTATTAACGCTAGCAAGCTCTTCTTTATTAAGTGGATCATCACTATTAATATAGCTGCCACCGATGGCAATTTTATCAGTCAATTGTCGTTTAGCAGCGACGCCACCTACCCAATATTTCTCACCACCTTCATCAACTTCGACAGTAACGCGTAAGTAGATAGGGTTGCCATCGATATCTTGGCTAGCAATCGGTGATTTTAGATATAAGCTACGGCTAATAGGATCAATTTCATAATCAGCAAAGCGCGTCAAGGTCTCACGGCGCACAATACGTCCAGGATTATTAGCATCACGGATGATTACTTCTATAGTTTCTGAATTTTCTAATACTGCATCAAAATCATTAGCAAGCGGGTAAGGACCTGAAATGCCCAAACCACGAGTTTCATTGACACGCTGTGAGGTGCTTGTTTCAGCGGCAAAAGCAGTAATACGCGTGTTGCTATCTTCAAACTGGGCTTTGACACCAGTCAGTGTACGATTGTATTGACCGAGCTTAATACCTTCATCATTGTCAATTTGAGTCTTTAAGTCGCCATACATGGCAAATGAGCGACCTTTATCTAGACGTACATATAGCTTGCTCGTCGATTGCGCATCAAAACCTTTGGCTGATGAGTCGCCATAAACGGGATAGTATTCGCCCGGCTCGATATCACGGAACAGGCGCTCGCCTTTTTTGTCGCTGTCATAAGCAAGCGTTAATAGATAATCACCGCGTACTTTGCCTTTTAAGAACATTGCCGCACGACCCGTCGCTGAGTAATCATCGTTACCGGCTATTTCGCGTAATTCTTTTTCAAATGCACCTTGTGCGTCAGTGATATTACTACCATCAAAGTCTTTGAGCGCTATCGCGCCTTCAACGATACCAACAGCTATTAATGGACGCAATTGAGCCGTAAACTGTAGCGGAATTACTTGCTTATTGCTGCCTGTATCGATGATCATCTCACCTTTACCGGGTACGCTTGGCGCAGTCACGGAGATCAACAGCTCACCACCATTGACAGTAACTTGCGTGCCAGCCTGATCTTTACTGCTGTCTGCTAAGTTGATACGACCAATATTGGTATCAATGGTGATAGGAGTTGATGCTATATAAGGACGACCATCACGATCTTTTAGACTAATAACGATTTGATAATCGCTGACGCCGTCAGCTGCCACCAATTGTTTTTGGGTACGATAACTAATAGATTGTAAAATATCCGGTGTTAATACCTTGATAGTTTGTTCAGAGATAACTTTGCCATTCACGTCGGTTGCGACACCGCGTAAAGTATTAGTGCCACGCTTTAAATCGACCGCGTAATAATCAAATGCAGTGACATTTTGCTTTTGTTGTTCAGCCGTTTTACCGATTTGTTCTCTTGATATAGCTTTACCGTTGGCATATAGAGTGAAAATAGAGCCCAGTGGGGCTTGTACCTGTACCATTTGTTTATAAGTGCTGAGCTGCTGACCTTCACTCAAATTAATGAAAGAGACATTATTAGTTGCCACTTCTTTAAGGTATTCTTCTAACTCTTTTTCTACAGGAGGTGCAATTTTAGTAATTGCCATCTCAACGCGATTGGCAGATGGGTTTACCATTTCATTGACGATTGCTGAATCGCATTGAATTCCTGCATCTAAAACATCGTTAGATTTACAGCCGCTGGCATTGATATTGTCTTTATTGTCACGGTTATAGTCAGGATCTAAAATTAGCTCGCTTTTAACCGCTTGCTCTAAGCGATCGTTTTTGGCACCGATATTTTTGCTACGCGCTACAAGCTCTGCGTTTAAGCGTTCAGTACTATCCGCCATACCGCCAACGATACCGAAATCGGCACGATGCAGCTCGCCATATTTTAGGTCAACGAAACGGCTACCTGCATCGCCAGCATTACGGTTGCTTTGGGTAACCAGTTCTGTGGCGTTTGGAATAGTAGTGCGGTCAACTTTGAGGACGTGGGTCTTGGCGCTGATACCATAAAAGTTATATTTTCCTTCAGGATCAGTGACAGCAAAGTTGCCGTTTTCCATATAGAGTCGCACGCCAGCAACACCAAGCTCGCCACCTTGTTTTTGTTGAATGCCATCGCGGTTGATATCATGGTAGACCTTACCGACGATGATGCCATCTGTATTCATAACACCGCGATCGACTTCTACTTTCCACTGGGCTTCTCTTGATACGAGGCTTTGATCTTGCTCAGTTTTGGCAATGGCAATCGCACGGTTAATGCCGTCACCGCCTAATGCTGATGAACCAACCAATACGCGATAAGTAATATCTTTACTAGTTTGGGCATCCATATTCCCCAGACTTAAAACTTGATATTTGCCATCGGTTTTAAACTCAGTGGTTTGCGCTTTATCAATACTCACACTACCACCAACGTAGTCAAATCCGCGCGGTAAAGCGTCTTTTAATTCAACGTTATAAGCCGTACTGGTACCATCATTTTTGATATTAATCGTATAGTTAACATAATCACCAAGTGAGGCAGTTTTGACATCACCTTCTTTGGTAACTTGTAGGGTTGGGATATCATTAACGATAGCGATATTGCTACTGATAGCTTCTTTAATTTCCTGTCGTATACCATTTGAGTCAATATAAGCATCTAACGTAGCGAGTAAATTATCACCTTCTAGTGTCTGAATGATACCGTCATTAATGGCATTAGCATTATTTTCTGTTGGTGCTTCTATACGGAATTTACCGGTATTATCACCAGTCTCAATAGCTTTAAGTGAATAAGTATCACCAGTCTTAGGAGAAGTGATAGTTAGCCATATTTCATCTCGTGCGCTATCACGGACGTTACATTTAGCACAGCTGGCTTCAAGATAGGTATTTTCACCAACTTGCGATTTACTTTTGTAGCCATCCCATGAATAAAGCATAAAATCGAGACGTGTTTCAACGATGATTAGCTCGTCACTCACTAAAGCGGTAATAGAAGGGTCTTCAACAACAGCAGCACCAAGCTTAATACTAGCAGTATCACCATCTTTACCATTAGCATCTGATAGAGCTTGTACAATAAACTGAATACTTTCACTCTGACCAAGCTTGATTTGAGCGCTTAAGTTATCAAAGATAATTTCCTTATCTGCACTATCAAATACGCCAATAGTACCAAGGTCTTGATAGACTTTAAGGTTAGACAGAGTCGGCGATACATTAAGTGTCAAATCAACAGTCTGACTGCTATAACTGGTATTACTGAGGACATTGACCCAATTCACCAATGTGTTAGGCGCGACAGTACGTAAGGGTTGCTGAGTTAAGCTAATACCAAATTCAGGCAATACAGAGTAATTTACTTGAACCTGGTTAGAGGTACTGCTTAAACCAATGTTAGTATCGTTATTGACACTATAGCTGGCTTGAGCAATATTATTAATCAGCTCAATCGGTGTGTTGGATGCAGCAAACGCTGTATTTGATTGCATAAGCAACATCGCTAATGACAGCGCAGAGATCTTCGCTGTACATAGGGCGGTACGATTAGACAGTGTCGTGATAGATAGAGTCATATGTCGCTTATCCAATAAAATCTAAAAGAGAAGAAAACTGTCTTTGCTAACATCTTTATAGTCACAAAAACAGTTTATTTGGGCTCTCCAACCAATTCATGGTAGAGAGCTTTATAAAAAAACCAGTATGCTTTAAATTAAGGAACGTTAACTTCGGCCCCTTCAGGGTTGATTCTTACTGCAAACATCATTGCAGCATAATTCTGTGGTGCTAAGCTGGTAACTGTTCCACCAACTTTATTAGTATCCAAAGCAGCAGAATATTTATTAGTGAGAGGTGTGGCAGTAGCATTAGCAATGTCGTCAAGTTTTATCTCAAAGCTTGGCGTCGTTGCTGTCGTCAAGACCATAGCTTTGTTTGCAAACTGCGATATAGCATCACTTATTACAGTATTTGTAAAAGTAAAACGACTATCTGCCGTTGAGAAATTATTAAAAGCAGAGATTTTATAAACGATGCAGTTACCAGGTTGGGCACTGATTGAGTTAGCGCTAAAGGTTAATATTGCATTTGCCTGACAACCTATATTCAACGCCTGCTGTTTATTGAGAACCAGACCTTTAACAGTGGTTTCATTTTTTACTGTGTTATTAGTTATAGTAGGTGCATCTGTACCACCTGGCACTACAGTGATGATGATATTCTCAGTAGTATTTAAAGCCGCATTAGTAGACTGAGTCTTATAGTTGATAGTGGCTGTTGAGCCAGGAGACATACCAGTCCAAGCGGGTGCACCAGGTCCAGGATTAGCATTAACTATATCGTAATCACCATTGGCATCACTTGTAATGGTGTAAGTGACTGAGTTGTTTGTGTTAGGATTTCCATCAGGGTCATAGACAAGCTCGACCGAACCTGCAACCACAATGACTTTATTATTGGCTTCAGGGGTAATTGTGAATTTGAGCTCACCTAGCTGGTCACCTTCAACTTCCTTACCAGTATTTGTAATGACAGCTGAATGAGTCACTAGCGTAGTACTAGAAGTGGTGGTTGGAATCTCTTTTTTAGTGGCTCCAGCAATACTAAAGGCGCGCTGATTAGCCGTTAATGGCGCAGCAGAGTCGCCACCAATAGCACTATTAGCAATGCCGTCAGTACGTTCGCTATCATGAGTTGTGGGATAATACAGTGCTGTATTTTGATTACTGTCTGTTGAATCTGTTGTGTCATACATGATGCCACTATCAGCGCCTAAATCAAGTTTAACTATGGCGTGATTCACAGTACCTTTGACAATAGCAGAGCTTTCATCGGCGTCTCTTTGCACATCAAATCTGATGGTTGCAGTGTCGCCTACTGGTAAATTGAGAAGAGTAACAGTAATGCTATCATTCGCTGAACCTGTACCAGCACCGCCTTTACCAGTATTGATACTTGCATTATTGCTGACACTAGCATTTGGTGAGTTTGCCAAGCGTAAACCTGCAGGCAGGTTGCTTATCACCGTAATACCTTGAGCATCAGTGCTATAGGGCGCTGTACCATCGTTCGTCACAGTAATAATATAGGTGACAACATCATTTGGATTATTTAGATCCAAAGTGCCATCGATACTACTATCGATTTTAAATACAGGCAATTTTGTTGTACTGTTATCAACATTAGTAAGCACAGCTTTACTAGGCTCAGCGGTCGCAATAAATGCACTTTCTGCTGTTAATGTCAAATTCTGTAACGCGCCACCAACGTTATTAGCTGTTTTAGCAGAAATGGTAATTTTGGCGTATTCACTCGGTTTTAGAGCGATGCTTGAGTTTTGAAGATTTGTACCTGCTACTGTTATAGATCTAATTTGTACATTATTAGCGTTATAGACTACATAGGTAACATTGGTATTAGTTAAATCATAATTTCCTACATTTTGAGGCGTAATACCGGGGATATTACCACCTTGGGATAATGCTAATTTATACGAGTCTTCTATGTTACCTGTGTTGGTTAATGTATGTTCGAAAAGAACCCGACCTTGAGGGGTCACTGCTAGATTTTTATTAAAGTCATCTGCCGTGTTGCCATCTGCATTGTCAGCGGTCAAGCTAAATGCAGCACTTTGAGTAATGTTTACCGTTACGGTGTTCGATATGACCGGTGTTTGCGCGACATTACCAATATTATAAGTAGCAGTAGCGACGTTATTAATGGTAGGTGCTGATCCTACTGAGGATTCAGCCGCGATAGCAGTGGCAGTTATACCCATTGCGCTCACAATACCAATGCTCAGAACTGAATACTTGAATAAATTAGGTTTCATATGGTAGATCTCCTAAGGGCTTTAAAAGTGGTTTAATTGATAATTGTGTTAAGTGAGACGGCAGCTGATTTCTGTGCGGGTAATAGCTTGATATTCCAACGCAGGGTACGGTATTCAGAAAACGGAATTTTGACCATCTTGCCATCGATTTTACGCATCAATGGCATGTCCATATAGTTCTTGCCATCGATGCTAGCTTGGGCACTGGCAGGGCTTGCCTCACCAGTGAATGTCATATTGGCAGGGATAGGCAAGATAACTGCTAAGTCTTGAATATCTTTATTGATGATATTGCTATAGGTGGCTTTATACTGAATAACAGTACCTGCTGGAGCAGTACGAACGGGCACATAGCTGGTTTTGCCCGCAGCGTTTTTAGTGACTTGATTGGCAGTTAAATCCATTTTTAAAGCGTCATCGGCATGAGCGGTACTTAACAATAATACCGATGTTAAACTGGCTAATAAGGCGGTGCGTAAAATATTAAAACCTTTCATATAATATTCCTTGTTTACACTATTGCTATTAATGAGACTTAAATGTCATCTTATATGATTCAAAAATCGTAATCAGTAATCTATAAAAGTTTAGGTAATGTCAGATTTTTTCTTAAGGGTATTGTCACAAAATAAATACATAATTTCACTATAAACAAGACAAACGGCATTTTAAGGCGACTAAACGGTAAAAGCCCTATCTTTTGAGATAGGGCTTTTGTTGAAAAATTTGATTTTCTAATGTTAGGGACGATACAAGATAAGTAATCACTATGGATTCGCTGTACTTCCATATTTGGTATTGAAGTAAAAATTGCGATTGGTTCTTGCATTGAGGGTAAGAGTTTTGGTTTTGACTTCACCGTTTGCTCCAATAGCGGGGTTTTCTGCAGCATTATAATCAGTCGTTGAGAGTGGAGGATTGGCAAGTACTGATGTGACTTGAGCACCGTTTACTCCTTTTTTCTGCAACACATCTCGCATCACAAAATCGCTGATCACGATATTTGCACGGTTGGTGGCGGTAATTCTATAAGCAATACATTGCTGTGGAGTAATATTGCCTAAAATAGAGTCCATGCTAAATCCAGTTCTTGGATCAGAAGTAGTCGGTACTGTAGTATAATTTAAAGTACTGGCATTACAGTCATTTACAAACTGGTATTTCTGTAATACCAAAGCAGCATTCGCAGCGATGACTCTACCGAAGTTATTATCTGGATAATGGTAAGTGGTATTTGCAAATGCAATCACTTTCTTATCACTATTGGTACGGATAGTATAGACATTAGCGGTATTATTATTTTTTTCTATTAGACAGAGATTGTTGGTATTGCCACTGATGGTAGTAATAGGAACATTTATCTTATATTGACCGATAGTAGGTGTGCTACCATCAACCAATTGTGAACCATAAACAGATCCATTTGTACAGTGAGTAAGCTCAACAGTACTACTAGCAATACCAGCTTCAGCGTTAGGCGTAGTGCTATCGAATATACCGTTAAAGTAATTAGCGTTATTAGCATAAGGACCTGTTGTAATATTGGCGTTAGTAGCATTAGCATCTGTGATACCACCATTATCGTTAAAAACAATACCTGAGAACGTATATTGTGGCGTGTAGCAGTAGCTATCTACTCGAAACTGAAACCTTTGACTTGTAGGAGTAGTTACATTATTAGTATTAGTGTAGCTAAAAGTGACCGATCTGATATCCTCGCTAAATAAGACAGATCCTTGACAATTTGTATCAAGAGCAGCAGTGCAGTTAAATGACGCATTTGTAGAAGAGGTCTGAAGCCCATTTGCCAGCTCAATGACACTGGATCCAGATAGTCTTTGAAAAGTCCCTTTAATCTTAGTGTTGTTTCGGGTTATGCCAGTGATGCTGACTAAATCATCCCAACCTGTCTTATTGCTGCCTATGCTTTTATCAATATCAAACGCGCTTATGGCAACATTATTTAAATAAAGAGAGTCACTATTCCCAGTGTTTTGAAAATCTAAAGTGATATCAGAACGAGATGTTAGATCTTTGAAATTTCTATTAATATCCATAGCCGGATTGGCGCTAGTTCCTGTGATCGTAGTATTATTACCAGAAGTATTAACGTTGATATCTTCAATAGTCATTTTGATTTTCAATGGAATAGACAAACTTGACGTACTTGTCATAGGCTGATAAGTATTTGTGTCAAAACTCTCTTTGAGCTTAGTGTAATTGCTGTTATCGAATATTCCCTTAGTTGAACTAGCTGGGCATGCTAGGTTAGCTCCAGGATTAGGTGCAAGTGCAAATGATGAATTGCTGATCGTAAGAAAAACCATCGCTGTCATCAACGCCAATATTCGATATAGATATGTACCAAATAATTGTGAAGCTATTGCATTTACGAAGCGCTGAGTCTGATACATATTGCTATCCCTATAAACTGATATTCACTAACAATCATTTATGTAAATACGCACGATAAACATAACCAAAAACCTGTGTATATTACGTAATTCATCATATTAAGCAATAATTTTGTAAATTTCCTAGAAAACGGATGAATGGCAGATTTAATATGACCAAATACATATATTTCTGCTAAATATTATATTTACCGCTCATTACAAGGTATCTCCCAACAAACCTCCCAAATATCTCAAAAAACATAATCACTATTTATTTTAAAAATACTTGTCATATTGGCATTTCTTTATCGCTATAAACAATACGTAAATAAACCCCTATAATAGAGCGTCAATATCATTTGATGATGAAAGTCGCATATCGGCTGTCGTTTACTTTTACTACGATGTCTGTTTGAACCCCATGCCAAGCTACAGTTGCTGATTATTAGCACTGGTCTGTAATAGCCAAGACATATAATGGAATGACGAGATGCAGCAAGGAAGGCATTAGGTAAATCGTTTGCTTACGAAAATATGTATAACTCTGTGATTTAATAATACCCTGCCACCGTGTAGGGATGACCGATAAAAAAGGATTAGAGAAGATGAATTATTACAAGGATGCTGATAGCAGCGAAACGCAGGAATGGCTGCAAGCTTTTGAGTCTGTGATTAAGCATGCCGATAAAGATCGTGCGCAGTTCTTATTAAAAGCCTTATATAATATGGGGGTGCAAGAAGGCCTACCATTTAACCGTTTAGATACGGCCTATATCAATACTATCGCCGTTGAAGATGAGCCGATGTACCCAGGTGACTTGACGATCGAGCGCAAGATTCGCGCCTTGATTCGCTACAATGCTTTGGCAATGGTGATGCGCGCCAATAAAAACGATGACGATTTGGGCGGTCACTTAGCATCATTTGCTTCTAGTGCGACGCTATATGAAACGGGTTTTAACCATTTCTTCCGTGCTGCCAGCGATCATTTCGGCGGCGATATGATTTATTATCAAGGTCACTCAGCGCCAGGTATGTATGCACGTTCTTATCTAGAAGGTCGCTTGACTGAAGATCAGTTGGATAATTTCCGCCGTGAAGTCGGTGGTAAAGGGTTATCAAGCTATCCACATCCATACTTAATGCCGGACTATTGGCAGTTCCCAACGGTTTCGATGGGCTTAGGTCCTATCATGTCAATCTACCATGCCCATGTACATCGCTATATGGAAAACCGCAAACTGCTAGAGTCAGAAGGTCGTAAGATTTGGGCGTTCTTAGGTGATGGTGAAACAGATGAGCCAGAAAGCTTAGGTGCTATCTCTCTTGCTGGTCGTGAAAAGCTGGATAACCTGATTTGGGTCGTTAACTGTAACCTGCAGCGCCTCGATGGTCCTGTTCGTGGTAATGGTAAAATTATTCAAGAACTTGAATCCGTATTCCGCGGTGCAGGCTGGCGAGTGATTAAAGTGGTTTGGGGCGGTAACTGGGACAGTCTGCTTGCTAATGATGATACCGGTGTCCTTAAACACCGTATGGAAGAGACAGTCGACGGTGAGTATCAGCTATATGAAGCGCGCGATGCTAAATTTACCCGTGAGCATTTCTTTAATAAGTATCCTGAATTAAAAGAGATGGCAGATGCCTTAACGGATGAAGATATTTCACGTCTGAACCGTGGTGGTCATGATCCGATGAAGGTTTATGCCGCGTTTAGTGAAGCCATGAAAACCAAAGGTCAGCCGACGGTTATTTTAGTGAAGACCGTCAAAGGCTATGGTCTATCCACCACCCAAGCGGTTAACAAATCGCATCAAGTCAAGAAGCTTGATCAAGAAGCATTGGTGTACTTCCGTGACCGTTTTGACTTACCATTTACTGATGAGCAGTTAGAGACGCTTCCGTTCTATCGTCCAGCTGAAGATTCAGCAGAGATGAAGTATCTAAAAGGTCGCCGCGAAGCCTTGGGTGGCCATTTGCCAAATCGCCGTAGTGGTCATATTCCTTTGAATATCCCTGATTTATCTATTTTTGATCGTGTTTTAAAAGGTAGTAACGGTAAAGAGCAATCAACCACCATGGTGTTTGTGCGTCTATTATCAGCAATGCTAAAGAACAAAGACATCCAAGACCGCGTCGTACCTATTGTACCTGATGAAGCGCGTACCTTTGGTTTAGAAGGTATGTTCCGTCAATTGGGTATTTATTCTGCCGTTGGGCAAAAGTATACGCCTGAAGACAGTGAAGCCTTGATGGGTTATAAAGAAGCCATCGATGGTCATATGTTAGAAGAAGGTATCAACGAAGCGGGTGCAATGAGTGCGTGGATTGCGCTGGCAACCAGTTATTCAGTGAATGCGCTACCGATGATTCCGATGTACATCTACTACTCTATGTTCGGTTTCCAGCGCATTGGTGACTTGGCTTGGGCCGCTGGTGATTGTCAAGCACAGGGTTTCTTATTGGGTGCAACGGCAGGTCGCACGACGTTAAATGGTGAAGGCTTGCAACATCAAGATGGTCATTCGCAAATTTTATTCAACGTTGTTCCTAACTGTGTGAGCTATGATCCGTGCTTTGGTTATGAGTTGGCAGTGATTATGCATGATGGTTTACGCCGCATGTATGCTGAAGGTGAGCGTATTTATTACTATCTCACCGTGATGAATGAGAACTATGAGCAACCTGCAATGCCAGAAGGCGTTGAAGAAGGCATCAAACGTGGTATGTATCTGCTAGAAGATAATGGTTCTGCGCAAGTTCAGTTATTAGGTTCTGGTGTTATTTTACGTGAAGTGCAAAAAGCGGCACGTATCTTAAAAGACGAGTTTAATATCACATCGAACGTCTGGAGCGTCACCAGCTTTAATGAGTTGACACGTGATGGTATGGCATGTGATGACTATAATCGTCTACATCCAATGGATGAAGAGCGCGTGCCATGGATTACTGAACAGCTTGCACCGCACGAAGGCGTGGTCGTTGCCGCAACGGATTATATGCGCAACTATTCAGAACAGATCCGTGCTTGGTTGCCAGATAGCCGTCCATATACCACTTTAGGTACTGATGGTTATGGTCGCTCCGATACCCGCGAAAATCTCCGTAGCTTCTTTAACGTTGATGCCGCCCATATTGTTGTCGCTACTCTAAAACGCTTGGCTGATGAAGGCGAAGTAGAAATGCGTTTGGTTAAAGATGCGATCTCTAGCTTGAATATCGATATCGATCATCCGCCTGCATGGCAGCAACAGTCATATTATGACTATTCTCCAGACGCTCCAGCACCTGGCAACATCAATCCGATTCCTGTACCTGAGTTTGTTGCTGAAGATGATGATGAAATCAGCAGTGAAGGTCGCGCCGAAGATCAAGCCGATGCAACCTTACTTAATAATGATGATGTCGAAGAAAAATAACCATAAGACAAGGAAATGAAACATGGACATTAAAGCCCCCGATTTGGGTGTCGATAGCGCCGAAGTCAGTGAAATTATGGTTGCAGTTGGTGATGTCATTGCAAAAGACGATAATATTATTTTACTTGAGTCAGACAAGGCTTCGGTCGAAGTACCAAGCTCTGCTGCTGGTAAAGTGACTAAAATCAGTGTTGCGATTGGTGATCAAGTCAGTGAAGGTATGGTGCTAATCGAGCTTGAAAGCGAGACTGACAGTCAAGATGAAAGTCAAAGCGTAGAAACACCTGCTGCTGACACTCAAGAGAAATCTCTTGATGCTGAGCAAGAAGAACCGCAAAAGGAAGAGCAGAGCGATAAGGTAGCCGTTGAGTCAAATACCGATCAACCTGTTGGGCAAGAAGCAACAGCGACCACGCATGCGCTCCCAGATTTAGGCGTCGATGAAGCGCAAGTATCTGAGATTATGGTCAGTGTTGGCGATATGGTCACTGCTGATCAGTCTATCTTGCTGATCGAGTCAGATAAAGCGTCGGTTGAAGTACCAGCGCCACAAGCCGGCAAAGTTGAGAAAATACTGATACAAGTAGGCGATATGGTTGCCAATGGGCAAGACTTTATAGTCATCATCGCTCAAAGCTCAGACAATGCTAATGCTACAAGTGAAGCCAAAGCACCAGTCGCTCAATCGCAAGATTCAAAACCAGCAGTGAGCGAGCAGAAGACTGATTCAAGTCAGGAAGCTGCTAAACAAGCCACGACTGAGCCTAAACAAGTTGCTAGTACTACTGCAAAAAGCAGTACAGGTAATAAGCTGACCGAAGCACAAGTCAATGAAAAAATGGTTGATGTCTATGCTGGTCCCGCCGTGCGTAAACTTGCCCGTCAGTTGGGTGTGGATATTAGTGAAGTAACAGGTTCAGCACTGAATGCACGTATCTTAAAAGAAGATTTATTTGCTCATGTGAAGCAAAGCTTGACGACAAAACAAGCTGCACCCGCTACTGGAGCCGGTGTATCTAGAGCCAGCTTACCAAGCTTACCTGATATGAGTAACGTTGAGATTTGGGGCGAAACAGAAACCCAAGACTTAACTCGCTTGCAAAAGGTGTCGATTCCACAGCTGAATTACAACACTTACTTGCCACAGGTGACGCAATTTGATTTGTCTGATATCACTGAGACAGAGCAGCTGCGTAGTGAGCTTAAAGGCAGTATGAAAGCTGAAGGTGTTGGACTGACAATTTTAGCCTTTATTGTCAAAGCAACGGCTTATGCATTGACCCAGCATCCACGTTTTAACAGTCATTTAAGTGACGACAATACCCAAGTCATCCTACGTAAAAGCGTAAATATGGGGATTGCAGTAGCAACAGATGATGGCTTAATCGTGCCAGTGATTAAAAATGCTCACGAAAAAGGTATCAAGCAAATTGCGATTGAAATCGGCGAATTGGCACTCAAAGCCCGTGATAAAAAGCTAAGTACTAAAGACTTGCAAGGCGCAAGCTTTACCATCTCAAGTCAAGGCATCTTAGGTGGTACTGCGTTTACGCCATTGGTAAACTGGCCACAAGTTGGTATTTTGGGGGCATCAGAAGCGACTATGCAACCGAAATGGAATGCTGCCAAGCAAACTTTTGAGCCGCGCTTGATGTTGCCATTGTCATTATCATATGATCATCGTGTGATTAATGGGGCTGATGCGGCAGTATTCACGCGTTATGTCGCAACATTGCTTGCTGACCCGCGCCGTATTTTGCTATAGGTTTTATTCTTATTTAAATTTTATATAAAAGAAAGACTATCTGCGGATGGTCTTTTTTATTACCTTAAGTAATTGTTTTAATTAATAATATTGTTATATTGGTTCAGTTTGGTAGCCGTTTTGGTAGCCAGTAGCTTTAATTTTTGATTATTTGTAGCCGCTAAAACATTAAGTTTTATTAAGTCGGTACTGTCTGTCAATGTAGTAGCTTGCCGTTGTGCTGGGCTGATTTTAATATAAGGTTCTTGGACTTGCCAGCGGTGGGCAATGTCAATGATTTGGGTGTTGGTCTTTATCAGGTCGTTGCGGGAATTCCCATAACGGAACAATATCAATGACTTAAAGGTCGGCTGGAATTCCGACCGACCTCCAAACCCTTTATTATAGGGATTACGCACCTCAAATGCGGAACGTTGTTTTATATTGGGTAGTGAGTGCTGCCAATAGGCAATATTAATATGAGGTTTTATGAGGTAGTAGCACGGCGCTTGTTTTGTTTGACGGCTCTATGCTGTTTTGATGGTGTTGTAAGGCTGTGCGTTAATACTGGCAAGGCGTGGGGCTGTTCTGTCTGCCATTCGTGTTTTGCGTTCTCGTATCATGTGGTATAACAAAAACCATTTCTAGATATACTTTTCTATACTTTTTTTGGCGGCATAAAACTGTTTTCAACCATAACAATTGATAACATGCTGCCAGTGCTTAAACTGATCTCACGATAAACGTTATTCTTGACGGCATCGAGTAGCTGCAACTGGTTGCAAGTGGCTGCACTCAATAAGCATAAGTGCTTGCACCTGCCTGCGGATCATTACGCCTTACTGATCTGTCTATAGTTATACGCCTAAGAAAACGTGCCTAAACTGCCTAAACTACTTGCAAGCCTTGCGCTATGGTTGTTTGGGTTATTAATATGCCTATCCTAAGCCGTCCTAAATAGCCTAAACAGTCCTAAATCAGTATGAATAAAGGCATTTTTTAGGCAGAAAAGGCACGTTTAGGCAATCGCCCTTAATAAATAAAACCCCCTAGCTGTAAAGGCTTGCAAGTAGTTTAGGCAAAAAAGGCACGTTTTTAGGTATATGTATTTACTGGTGCAACTTAGGATTAATATATATTACTTTCTTTTTCCCCTCGTCTGCTTGTTTGATATGTCCCATGCTTTCCAAGTTATCTAACTCGCTTTGCAATGCCTTGTTGTTTTTCCGCATTGGCTGAGGGGCTCCGTTATAAACGTAAGTACGATTTAACATCATTGGGTTTTTACCTTTAGCTTTATCCACTAGCCAGTTGCTTAACTTCTCACTGTCGTTCTGCTCACCTGTGGGCGTTGCATCAAGGTAGCGTAAGCGTTCGGCTGTGGAATACTCCACCAACATAAACGCCCGTTTAATATCATCAGTAGTGATCGTATTGCGTCCATCAAAGAACGCCATTAATGATGATATACGGCTGGCGTTTTCTGCCATACGTGAGGCATAGGCTTGTAAAAACTCGAACGCTTGCCCATTGGCTTGGCGGTTTTCTATGGCTTGCATACCCTTGTAAAATGCTTGCTCTGCTTGCTTATCTGCCCATTGCATTTTTACGCGCTGTGGTTCACCTGTAATGTCATTTGGTAGATTGGCTGGTAGTGGATCAAGTAAGCTTTGACAGCGTGACCAGTAGGCGATTAGATCAGGATTATCATATGGGCTGTCATTCCTGCGTTGTTCATCGTCCCATACTCTTTGACCGCGTAAGTCATTGGGGCAAGCAATAAGCGCCCTTGCTAAAAAGCCTTGCCCATTCATTAAGGGATTAGTTAAAGCCTGCTCTAATACTATGCGTTGCCCCATCAGCACAAGTGTCATTCTCACATCATAGGCATTAGTACGCGCCATAGCATGTGCTGATTTTTGCGAGCGAAAACGGAACACTTCACCATCACTATGTAATGTGGTCAATGATGATAACGCGCTGCCTGCAGTGTCACCTGTCATTGTATGACCATTAAAAAATTGCCCTGCTTCGTCTGTTGTCCACGATGCGTTATACATCTCTTTGTTAATAAACCTATCCAGTATTGGTTCAATAGTGGCATCTTTAAACATGGTTATAGGGTTTAAGGGCTTTGGGCTTGTATCAAGGAACGCTTGCACCTCTTTGCCCTTAAATACCGCTTTTTGTGCGTCCCATGCTGCTTGATCGCTTAGGTAGGCTTCATATTGCTGGCGCTCATATTCTTTAATTTTGAAATGGGTCAAACCCATTGCTTGTGATTTACCGCTACCGCTTTCACCTTCAATAATTATTATTAGGCTGGCTGGTTGTTGATTATGTCCCATCGGTGCATCAATAAATCTTTGCCCTATATGTGCCAATGCACCTAAAACGCATTGCCCTGCCATTGCATCGGGTACTTGTGCGTAATGCGCTACCGCCTTAACAACATTTTTTAATAAGCCTGTAAATGCTTCTATGGGGTATGGGGTGGGCTTGCTTGGATCATTGGCTAAGGGTTCGGGGTCTGCCCATTCAATATTTAAGGGCTGTGTCTTATCATCATATGGCGATATAAGCCCCATGTCATTTAATACGGCTGTAACGGCTTGCATGGCTTCATGTATACCTAACCCTGCATGGTCTGCTAACAAGCTAAGCCCATCGCCTGCTATCGGTTCGCCTGTGCCTTGCGAGCATATAAAGCTACCTGTACCTTTCTCATCATCAAACCTAAAGCGATCAGTACCGCCACAAATAGGGCATGAGTTATGATCTTTTGCATCACTGCTTACATGGTAGTCTAAATGCCCTAATATATCCTGCCAGCGCCCACGTGCTAGGCTTCTAACCTGTTCATGGCTAAGGCTTGGCAATTGGCTATCATCGAACAACTGCGTTAAAATAGGGCTGCTTAGCTTAGTTTTATTTGTGTTCTTACTTGTCAGCTTAGCGGTCGGCTGTGCTGGCAAGCTATTAATAAAATTCTCTATATCATCAATGCTATAACGCTGCCCTTCATGCACAATCTTAGTTAAAAACGGCTCACCCGTTAAGCCCTTTTTACTGCTCACCTTGCAATGATAAAAACCTGCCAAACGCATAACTCGTGGCAAGTCGTGAACGGCTTCGTCTGGTTCATCGCCTATCATCTTAAAATAACCGATTAACGTTTTTTGCCATTGGGTAAAGTTATCAAGCGGTATGCCGTCCGCTATCCAGTAAGCATGATGCTTGTCTGTCGATGACTCCACGATCAGGCTGGGCGGTAACGGCAAGTTTAAAAGCATATCAAGGCGTTTAGGGTCGGCGCTGTCAAAGTCCACATAAACAGACCTTACCGCCGTTATGTTTTTCTTAGTGCGTGCCTTGCCATCGGTTGCATTGATTGTGATAAACACACCAGCGCCACGCTCATTGAGTTGTACAAGCGTTTGGGTGTGTGTTGATAGTGCGCCGTGGTACTGCTTAATAATAGCCTTGCTACCTCTGTCAACGTTGTCATCGAACGTTTGAAAGGTTAAGCCCTCACCATTAGGCGCTAGCATATTAATCATAGTTTGGGCTTGTTCTAAATCATAAGTTAATGACATTACTTGCCCCCTTTAACTGTTGTTTTTCGAGCGTCTTTTTTCGCGGTTTGTGCAATATGGCTTGTCGCCTTCTTATCAAAACGTTCAAGCATTTTGTTTATACCGTCTGCTCCATCATCGGCGCTTATACCGTCCGCTATAATTGCATCGCCTTTAAATTCTCTTAATGCTGGCAAGGCGTGGCGTAACTCAGTGACTGCATTGAATATAGGGCGGTAAACTGGCTCTAATTCGTCCGCTTGATAGTGCTCACGCTCTAAGCGTTTAACATCAGTTGTGGCTTCATCTAATAGGCGTTTGATCGTGTCCACGTTCGCCATGATGCTATTGATTTGTTTTATCTGTGTCATGGCTTAAGCTCCTTTGCTTTCATCAATGAGCTTTTGTAGCTGTGCCTGCTTATCATCTAGCCAGCTTGATATGTGCTGCATGTTTTGTTCAAGGCTGTATGGGTCTAAGTCCTCTTCTAATAGCGCGGTCGTTATTCTTAATACCATACTTTCAGCGTTGCTCATTTCATCTTTGAGTGCTGTTAAGTCCTCTAAAGGTATCTTGATATATTGGCTAGTCATAACTTAAGCCCCCTGTGTTTCATTGGCTGTATGACTTTCAAGCCATGCTAAAAGCTCGCTATTCCTAAACATAGGAATACCATTTATATTGATCGGTTTTGGGAATTTGTTAGCTTTCCACCAGCGCCGTAAGGTTTGGTGGTGAACGCCTGCAATATCGGCGGTGGGCTGAATACGTGAATAGCCTTGAGGATTTAATGGTGCTGGTTGTTCGGTGGTGGTAGGCTGATTACTGGTAGGTATGCTAGACATTTCACTTACTCCTAGATAACGTCTGTTAAGGTGTAAGTGAATGGTATAGGTCTGTTTTACTTTGCGGTTTTAACTAAAAAAACCTCATTTTATTTAAAATGATATGACTAAATAAAATCAATCATCTGTCGTCTGTTTGATTGCTAGATCAAGCCAATAACCTATTTTTTGTGGTGATACCTTCATGCCCTTTGCTTTTAGCTGGTCATGAATAATAGAGTTATTACTGCTAGGGTTGTCATACTGATAAGGTGGGCTATTTCTATCTAGTTGGGCGGTATCAAGTAAAGATAATATTATTTTGGCTGCTAGGTTTTGTGATCTTGTGCTTAACTCTGTATCGTCATTGGCTGGCGTGTCTGCTTGTTGTCTTAACTGCTTTTTAAGGGCGGTTACTTCGCTTTCCAGTTCAATGATGCGCTGTTGTTCAGGCGTTGTTAGATCGTCAAAATATTGCAATGTAATATAGTTTTGCACGTCATCGACTTTAAGTAGGATATTTTCAAGCCTTACCGTGAATGTAATGGGTTCTATGTCATCATCAGTATGGCGCATAGGTCGACTGTAAAAATCTAAGTCATGCCCACCTTGTGGTGTGCTTGCTGTCCATAGTTCCAACTTGTCCACATAACCATCCATTAAATTTATCAGCTTGTTGCTATGTAAATAGCTATCGTATGGCTCTATTGCACCCGTGGCGTGTATTGGTCTGCCATTGTCATCATAATCTACTGGCGCGGATATAAAGCCTTGATAAGGGAATACTGGCGTAAGTTTGCCTTGTCTGCATAGGTCGGCAATCTGTGGCAAGTCAAAAGGTAGTAGGGGGGTAGGTAGGTCTTTTTTGAATACTTCTAGGGCTTGTTTTAAACTGTAGTAATTCATGGTTACGCGCCTTTAATTTACACACCTTTAAAACATAAAAAGGTGCAAGGCGTGCCCGCTTAAGGCGTGTAAAAATAGCGGGTTTTCGGGTAATTAATCCTAGCCTTGCATGGTCATTGTAGCAGCGTTAGCCGCTAATTGGTTAAGCAGTTAATCGTCTATCCATTCTTACAAGGCTTTCACTATAGCCTGTCATCTTTAAAGTGATATTGTCATGCTCTTTAGATTGGCGCTGCATTTCTCTAACGGCACAATCGTAAGGGAATGAGTTTGTTAATGTTTTAAAGTCGATGGGTTCACCATCTTGCATGACTGAATAGAGGGGGGTGTAAGCGTAGCCGTCATACTCTGCACCATCAGGCGGTAAATTGTCCCAAAATGCGCGGTTATCTAATTGCTGGCGTGTTGGTTTGGTGTCTAAAATCATCATGGCTTATGCTCCAGTTATGCGGCTGTGATTGTTTTGGCTTCATCAAGTAAATGGGTCATGCTTTCATGGTCGTTCTTTATGGTGTTTACCGTACTGCTTAAGCTCTCTATCATTAGGCTGATAACACTACTCAACTGCTTGGCGTTATTACTATCCCTAGCCATCTTTGCCACTTCTATAACATGCGTTAAGCGGTCGATTTGGTAGAGTTGGTTAAGGTGCAAGTCCTCTAAATCAAAAGCGTTAATATTGATTGTGCTGTTGTGGTTAATCTAGCTCATTGTGTTTGATCTCCATTGGTGGGTTTTGTTGGGTAGGTTTTAGCCGTGGTTCTGTTTGGCTGCTTTCTTAAAATCGGCATGAATAACATTATCAAACTTGCCAGCCTTGATAGCATCTAAGTAGTTTGCCCATGCTGTCATCATTTCGGCTCGCTGCTCTAATCCTGTCATGCGGTTGTATGCCGTGCCATAAGCGTTAAGCATACGGTGACCTAGTGCCAGTTCGGTTATCAATTCATCATAGCCTAGTCGCTCCATTAGCATAGTTTTTGCGCTACTTCTAAAACCGTGTGGGCTGTGAATATCTTTATAGCCTTGTCCGTTATTCATTAGATCACTGTTCAATACTTTGTTAATTGCTTGCGTATGGTGATAAGGCTCTTTTTTGCGTCTAGGGTTATGAAATACATACTCGCTATCACCTGTAAGTGGCTTCATTTGCTCTAATATGGCGATGGCTTGCGGCGCTAGTGGTATAACAATACTGGCTACCATGTCCGCCCTGTTGCCAGCTTTCTGTGGCTTAAGTTCCCATTGTTTTTTAAACCAGTTAATATCTGCCCACTTCATAGCGCACATATCACCAACTCGAACAAAGGTAAGGGCTAATAGCTGTAATATGCGCTTATTGTGTAGCTGGCTTGCATCGTCTAAGCGGTCAATATCTTTTAGCAGTTCGGCAAATTCTTTAGGGTCTGTCAGTGCTGCATGATGTTTTACTTTATGATTAATCAGTGTTCCTTGTAGATCGCTGGCTGGGTTGTACTCGATAATCATATGAGCTTTAGCAATCTGTAGAATACTTTTTAGTATGGTTTTAACCTGTAAGCCCTTATATGAATATGTTTTTTGTATGCCCTTAACAAACTTAATGACAGTACTAGGGCTAATATCTGTCACTTTCATATGTCCGAGCTGTTGCTGAATAGGCTTTATTGCAATGTTAATGTTTTTGATACTAGACGGTGATAAGTTTTTGCTGTGCTGTATTTCTAACCATTCATTGATGAAGTGAGCTAAGGTGTTTTGACGGTCTGTTATGTCTTTTTGCTTTTCACTTTCTCTATGCTCTATTGGGTCTATGTCTTTGGCTAACAGTTGCATATTGTCGCTGTGATATTGACGGGCATCGGCAAGGCTTAACGCTGGGTATTGTCCTAGCGTCATGTAAGGGCGTTTACCAGTGATGGGATGGGTGTAACGGTGTCTAAAGTCTGTGGTAGCGTCTAGGCTGTCTTTGTGTGGTCTTATGCGTACTTCTAAGCCTCTATAGCCAGCTATAGGATAACTGATAGTCTTGCCAGTTTGGATAGTGTCTTTGATTGCTCGTTTGATTTGGGTATCGGTTGTTAAGTCTATTTTAATTGTCATCTTATCACCTGCAAACTGGTAGCCATTTTGGTAGCCATTTAATTGGCTTTTTCACACTTGTACTAACGTTATCACAAGTGACATATTAGCACTAAAACCATGTTAAATAAAGGATTTGAGGTTATCAGGTTTTATCAGGCTTTATCAAAAAACGCCATCTTCGGATGGTCTTTTTTTTGTGTCTGTTATTTAAGCAGAATATAGATAAATAACAGACACAAAAAAACCAGCTTATCGCTGGCTTTCTCTATTTATGATATTTAGCTTATAACTCTGATAAATTAGAACTGTTTTACAAAGGCAACGCCATAAGCCCAAGGACTGATATCGATTTTGCCAATATCAGTACCATTTAAAGTAGCGTCAGTTTTGATGTCCATATAGCGAGCATCAATACGGAAAGACTCAGTGGCAGCAAATGGGATATCAAGACCGATATGACCAGCAACACCAACGCTATCATCAAGCTTTAATTCAGTACCTACAACATTTGCTTTTTCTTTAAAGAACATCGTGTAGTTTACACCAACACCCACAAACGGTTTTACATTCATAGGTAGGTTATAATCATCGAAGTGATATTGTAGAGAAAGCGTTGGTGGTAAATGCTGAATTCTACCAGTGATCTCATTATTTAAAGCATCAGTTAAGGTAAAGTCATGATGAAATGGAATGGCAGCGAGTAGTTCAACACCAACGTTATTAGCGATAAAGTATTCACCACTGATGGTTGGACGGACATCGCCATCAACATCTACAGCATAATTTGTACCCCCTATAGTGACATCACCATTATCATTTTTAGGATCAACATAATGCGCACCAGCGGCAACTGTCCAAGTACCAGCAGGTACAGCAAAAGCAGTGGTCATAGTAAGTGCAGTAGCAGCGGCTAAAACTAGGGATTGTAGTTTCATCGTTTAATTCCTTAACGTTTAGATAATGGTCGCTAGCTCATGAGGGATGTCATAAGTTAGCAACATATAATGTTAGGCTAGGGATTAACCTGTAACATCTGCTATCTATTATAGTACAAATACCTTACTAATAGTAAGGTATTAAGCGGAATGTTCAGATATTTATGCGTAAATTTACAATGAGAAAGGTTTGGATACATTAAAGTTTATGGCATAACCTATTCCGATTGTAGGTTTTTGCTATTATTGATATACCATTATTTTATAAAGGGATCGGTTATCTATTATGCTTGGCTACTGTAGTAATTCTCCACTGCGCTGTGACAACGCTCTCTCATTGATAGTGTTAGACCAAATAGATTCTTGTTGCCCGATCTGTGGCTTATCCTTGTTACCTGCCCAAAAACGTAGTCATGAGTGGCGCGCTGAAGAGCGGTTATTGCGCATAGCGTTTTTTGTCGTTGCTATCATATTGGTCTTGGTTGTCTACATTTATTATACAAAGTTAGTATAATCAGACTCTCATAACGGCTTTTTTGTTCATCCAAGCTCGGTGTTACACCGCATAGGGACGGCATGCTATTTCAATCTATACGGCGCTTGCGTCTTTTTGTCTATAATATTTTGCAAAACGATGAGCATGATACGCTCTTTAGTCGCTGTGTTGATTATTTCCTTATTTTTTTGATTATGGCAAATGTTACTGCAGTGATTGCAGAGTCTGTTGATACTTGGTACTACCCTTATCAAGAATACTTTACGTGGTTTGAAAATTTTTCTATTGTGATATTTTCTATTGAATATTTGCTTCGCATATGGAGCGTTGCTGAAGCTAAGCCAAGCAATACTACATGGCGACAGCGCTGGGATTGGCTAAGAAGTCCATCTGCATTGATTGATTTGATTGCCATTGTCCCTGCCTTTTTGAACTTCTTTGTCAGTATAGACTTGCGTTTCTTGCGTATTTTACGTCTGTTTCGTATTCTTAAGTTGACTCGTTATTTTGCCTCATTGCGTATTTTGTTGGTGGTTATTAGTAAGGAAAAAGGCTCCTTCCAAGCGGTTATTTTTATCTTAATAATCATGATTGTGACCGCTTCTAGTGGTATCTACTTAGTAGAAAATCATGCACAGCCAGAGGAGTTTGAATCGATACCAAAAGCCATGTGGTGGGCGGTAGTTACTCTAACAACGGTAGGTTATGGTGATGTGACGCCGATTACCAATGCTGGCAAAATATTAGGCGCTATCATTACTATATTGGGCGTTGGTTTAGCAGCGTTACCTGCTGGTATTTTGGCAACTGGCTTGGCAAATGAGCTCAGTCAGCGCCGTGAAGAGCTTGAGCAGGATTTCAGGGGACAACTGATTGATAGTGATTTTGATTTGGTTCAAAATCAGATGATGATTGAAAAAATCCGCCGCGAGCTTGGCTTAGATAAAGAGCAAGCGCAGGATATTGTGCTGCAAGTGCTGCGTGAGCAAGAGCTTGAGCGCCGTGAAAGAGACGTGCAGCAAAAGAATTTTTGTCCACATTGCGGTGAGCGCTTATAGTAAAGGACTATAGTCAGGGAAAAGTAATATTGATACATCAAGTACTGCTGATATTAATTTTTCTTGCTTACTGTGCCTACGCAGACAGAGGCTGCAAAAAATTTATACCAGCAGCACTGTAGTGTTTTTAAGATATTTTAACTATGCCAGTTATCACAGGCTTTCTTCTGTATCGAATCGCCTATATAGAATTAAAAATGGTCAATGGCTTTGTATAGCGATTGACCATTTTTAATTAAGCGCGGCACATCCTTTTAGCTATAGATGGCTTGCGGGATCGGTAGGGCACGAGCCAATTCATGCGCCACTTGTTGCGCCGCTATTGCCAAATCTGTTGCAGGGAGTGGCAGGTTCTGTAACGTTAGATGCCAGTCATCTACTTCTCGGCGTAAATGGGCAACCCACAGCGTCACGCAATCACGTGGCAGCTGCTTTAAATTGACCTCAAAAGAGCGGTTACCTTCATCATCGCTGAGATGAATCTCGCCTTTTTTAACTCTGGTAAAAGGTTGTCCGTAATAGGAGTTGGCAATCAAAGCAATATGCGTAATATGAGCAGGGATTTCATCCAGATATAGTCTGATTTGCTCTTGATCAAGCGGTGCAAGATACATCGCTTGGTCGCCGCGGTCTTTACCATTCAAACTATCGCCTTGATGGCATATCGATTCGGCTTTGTCGCGCAGCTGCTTAAACCAAACCATATCGCTGATGGTGCAGTTGTCATCATATAACACGCAAGCCAAATCAAGATCCATGGAATTTGCATTTTTATTAAAACGCTTCTTTAATTTTTTAAATAAGCCTGTCTGCTCAACCTTGGTAAATTCATAATTGAGACCAAAAAACAAAGTTCCTGCGTCCAAACCCAACCCTCTTAAGCTGTCTGAAAGTAGTGGCGATGGGGTAGTGGTCGACATAGTAATCCTTTTTATACTTGGTTTTTTTATGAATGAGTTAGGTAGATGTATAAGCTATAAAAGTGCTTGTAAGGATGGCGTAAAAAATTAGATATCTTCCACTATTTTATCTAATACTGCTTGATAAAGTAGCTCTGGTTTGGCGTTTAGCAGCCCATTACCAAAACCTCTTAACCACCAAACCAGCTGAGAAGTTAGATTCACCGTTGCTTGTATGGTCAAGGTTTCATCGTTATTGATGATCACAATTTGATCATCACTGAGCTTACTTTCTGTTAAGCTTTTGCCTGCTTGTTTGGTAAATTGTAGCTCAATCGCTGTATATTTGCCATGATTGGGCAGTTGGCGGAATAAAGGATGACTAAAGCCCATACCACCTGCGTCCAGATAGTTATCTAACTGAAAATTATCAGGCGTTTTTGCTGCGCTCTCTAATATCTCAACACTGGCAAATCGATGTAGGGCAAAGGTGCGAATGATAGTTTCGCTATCATCAGTGCGGGTCGCGAGCAGATAAATAACCACCCCGCGTTGGATAATGGCAATAGGGTTTAAGGTATATTCGCTGGCTTGGGATTTGTTGCTACGGGTATAGCTGGCTTTGATTTGTAATTGATAAAATAAAGCATGATAAATATTATCTTTACTGTCCAAATCAATGTGCGGCGCAATCAAAGGCTGGGTCGCAGGCTCAATACGAACCCTATCAATCCATGAATGGGTTACTTTGCTGTTTTTAAGTTGGCGCCGTGCCAAATCAAACCAAGGAAATAACTCATCTAAAATAACGGGCGGTAGCAGCTGGCTTAGATTGGCTTCCACCATATTAAAGGCAACCGCTTGTGATAGATTCATATGCGGCAAGCTTTGTAGCGGCGCATCGTCTTCCCAGCGCCAACCTTGTGGATTGGCGTTATTTTTTTCGATAGGAAAACGTTTGGCAAGGGCGTTTAAGTCGCGCTGTACTGTGCGCAAACTGATGTCAAAACCTGCCAGTATCAGCTGCTCATAGACATGAGTGGTGCCGACCCAACGATTACGTTGTAATTGCGACAACACTTGCCACTGCCGCGCTGTTGTCGCAGCGCCATGACGACTATCGGCTGTATCATCAGCGGCTTTATTGTCTGAAAATGCAACAGCGTTTGCTTGCTCATCAGTAGCCTGTTGAGTGTCGCGATTATCGTTGTCAGTATGAGCAATGTCGGTATGAGATACAGTCATGAAAAGATAACCTTTGTAATGTCACGATTATAAAGTCAGCGGGTTATTCACATTAATATGAGCATGAAAGGACATCAGCAGATGGTTATTATATAGCATTGCAGAGAGCACCCTAATATCTAGCGTGCTTCATCTATAATAACTTCTTCTATGATGGTGTCATTGTCCCCTTTAATAAGCTGTTCTTTAATAGCCTTTTCTTTGTTAGAGACTTTATTCTTATCTTCTTTTTTTTGGCGTTTGGCTTGGCGCTTTTTTTTGGCTTTCTTTTTTGATTTTTTATCGTCAATATCATCATCTGTGTTTTGGTTTTCATCCCATAGCATCAAACGACTTAAGACTTTACCAAACAACGTCTCTTTGCGGTAGCGACTTTTCTTATTCACTGTATCGACAGGTAATCCCGTCATTAATGTGAGCGCTTCACTGAGCGTGTGCACCCCATATATATGAAAGCTACCAGCTTTTACAGCAGTAATGATATCGTCGCGCAGCATAAGCTGTTTGACGTTTGCCATAGGAATGACCACGCCTTGCTGTCCAGTCAATTCTTGCTCGCGGCACGCATCAAAGAAACCTGCAATCTTGGAATTGATGCCGCCGACGGCTTGTACTTCCCCAAGCTGATTCATAGAACCTGTAATCGCAAGAGATTGATTGATCGGTACGTTTGCTAAGGCAGATAATAGCGCACAGCCCTCACTGACAGTCGCGCTATCACCATCAATATGTGCATAGCTTTGCTCAAAAGCCAGTGAGGCGCTAAAATTTAGTGCATGGTGCTGACTAAATAACGCTCGTAAGTAGCTGGTCATAATCAGCATACCTTTGGCGTGCAAGCTACCGCCCAAATCAACATCACGCTCGATATCTAGGATTTCACCTGTACCGATATTTGGCTGAATGACCGCTGTGAGACGGGCAGGCATGCCAAACTCACTATCGGCATAGCTTACCACTGTTAAGGCGTTGACTTGCCCAACTGCCTCTCCTTGAGTTTGAATAAGCTGCTGACCGTTTTTGAGCTCATCCCAATAGAGGTCGCGCAAATATCCTGAGCGCTCATCCATATCTTCAATAGCTTGTACCACATGTTTGGCACTGACGATATCCTGTCCGCCCAAACGCGCATGGCGATTGGATTCATGCAACAGCTTAATAAGCAAATCACTGTGCAGACTTAGACGGTCTTGATCCTCTGCTTGCAGACTTAAATGCTCAAGTAGAGCAGCTTGTGCCCTTCTATCAAATGGATAAAGATTGGCGTAATCAATGATGTCTGCCATCTTTCCGACCAACGCGAGCTCGTGCTCATGAGTACGAACCACATCATCGTGGAAGTCAGCACGTACCTTAAATACCGCATCAAACTCCGGCTCAAGCTCCAGTAATTCGTAATACAAATCAGCTTCACCCAATAAAATAACCTTTATATCAAGATCAATGGGCGCAGGCGATAAGGATAAGCTACCTGTTAAGGTCAGCATTTGTTCAAGACTTGAGAGTTTAATTTTACGAGACTGTAATGCACGCTTAAGACCTTGCCACGCATAAGGATGCTCAAGCAGATGACTGGCTTCAAGCAGTAAGTAACCTCCATTAGCACGATGTAAAGCGCCGGCACGAATCATGCTGACATCGGTCGTAACCGTACCTAATTGAGTGATCTGCTCTACATGACCTAATAAATTTAAGTGAGTAGGCAAGTCTTCAAAGATAACGGGCGCACCACTATCAGGCTCATGACTGCTAATAACATTGACCGCATATCTACTAGGCGTCGTGGCGAGCAATGCCGTTACAAACTCTTCATCATCTCCATTAACGATACGCTCGACATGAGTAACCATATCGGCAAAGACTACTTTTAAATACTCAACGACCAGTGGTTGAGCACTGAACTGCTCATAAATAGGGGTAAATAACGGCTGTAGTGCTCGCTTGGCAATATTGCGATGTAGCGACTCGATGGCATCATTGGCTTCATCTTCTAATTGCTCTAAAGCAATCGTCAGCTGACTCAGACGTTTTTGCATATGATTTTTTTGAGCGAAATTATTTAGCTCAGTTTCATATTCGCTGCTATATGAACTATCATTAGCCTTAACATTGCTCTCATCGGTGCTAGCGGTCGCCGCTTCCTTATTGTCATTGATAAGGGTATTGTTTTTATGACTATTAGAGAGTTTGTTTTCTTTATCATCCATATCGCTCGTTTCTGTTGCAAGCTGGCTTGGATGAACAAAAACGGCTTTATTATCAAACGGCCGAAACGTTAACGCTAGATCATACTGCTTGCCCTCAGCATTGAGCACATCATAGGCATGACTTTCCTTTTGATGTGTGTCATTTTTGATGGCTTCTATCTTGCTTTGATACTGATCGCTGCGAAAGCGTTGACTCAGCCGTTTTTTGGCTTGTTGCCACAAAGTATTGACTTGGTGTTGCAAGACAGCAGCCTGACCAGCAGGTAAGCGTAGTGCCAGTGGCGTCCGTGGGTCAGTGAAGTTGTGTACATATACCCAATCATCCGGCGTCGGTGCATCGGCTGCGATAAGACTGAGCAAGCGACTAATCACAGTGCGTTTACCCAAACCATTCTCGCCAGCCGCAAACACATGATAACCACTAGCATGAATATCGAGTGCCGTATGCAATGCCTTAAGCGCCCGCTGTTGTCCAAAACCAATATCTAAATCTGGTGCGCTACGAGTATCGGCTGGCAGCAGACTGGGTTTACTATAGCGCTTAAGCTGGTTTGTCGCGACGAGGCAGCGCTGACTGACTTCTATGAATATAGGGTGAGGTGTAATAGGCGCATCAGTAGCGTTAGGGTTATTTTCTTTTTCTACCGACTTACGGACCGTTTTTTTACGTTTTAAGCTTTTATCCAATTTTTTCTTATCTAAGGAATTTTTATCCAATGATTCCTTATTGGCTGAGGGCTCTTCATGGGGATGCTTGTTACTTGAGTCACTAATAGGCATCATAGCCTCTGCGGTATTATCGCTAATGTCTTGTTGGTCTTTATTCAGGGGTATGTTTGTCTGTTCTGTCATAGGAATAGGGTCAGTCGCTTAAAAGTATTAAATGATGATTGATTTTGGTTTTTTTGATGTGGCAATGAATACATTAGCATTTATAGTAATAGAACATCTTACAAGATATCGCTGTTTTTTGAAGCAATCATTGAGCGCAATTTTGTATCATGGGCAATTATGTCTTAGCGAATAAAAGTTTACTAATAGTAATTATAAAACAATAATAGTAGAACAGTTAAAGAAGAATAACAGCTCAATATAGGCGTAGATAGTATAAGATGACGCACATTGGCGCAATCTGCAACTATTCAATAAGCAGCCTGCATGATAAAATAGACGGTTCACATGTCAAAAACGGATAAACCCTTGTATGTCAGACTCCACTAAAGCTTCTTTATCCTCTGCTAACATGGGTAATATCCATATTGATCCGACAGGCTTTGTAAAGCTTGGCGCACAATTACCGACATTGGCGAATATCTTAGCGCAAGCAATAGACGAGTTAGGTCTAACATTGAATGCCCAGCAGCAGCGCAGCTTATTATTGTATTTAGACCAGCTTTTATTATGGAATAAAGCGTATAATCTGACCGCGATTACTGATCCGGTAGAAGCACTTATCAAACATGTCATCGATTGTTTGGCTATTATAACCCATTTACCCTCGGGGTCGCTGCTCGATATTGGTACGGGTGCCGGTTTGCCGGCAGTGATTATTGCTATTTGTCAGCCTGAGCGCTCATGTACAGCGCTTGATAGCAATCAGAAAAAAATCCGCTTTATTAAGCAAGTGAGCAGTGAGCTTGGTTTGAGTAATATGCAGCCTATCGCATCGCGCATTGAAGCGCACGAGGCAAGCTATGATGTGATTACTTCTCGAGCATTTGCCAGTTTGATAGATTTTGTTGCAGTTGCCGAGCCGCGATTGGCAGATAATGGCTATCTATGTGCGATGAAAGGCAAAGCGCCAAGTGAAGAAGAGTTAGACGCTTTAAATAACGATTGGCAGTTTAAGACCATTAAGTTAAACGTGCCACGTTTACATGATAGTCGTCATTTAATTGAATTGTCTTATAAAAATGTCTAAGCTATGAGCACAGCATTTACCATGAAACTATCTTTTTTATGGTAGATGCTGTGCTCATGTTTATGTTTTTAGCGAAAGCGCGTGTTAATAAAATTAGTAACAGATCCTAATTAAATTGAGTGAGTGTATGGAAATCATAGCGATTGCGAATCAAAAAGGCGGCGTGGGTAAGACCACAACGGCGGTAAATTTGACCGCCAGCTTGGCTGCCAAACGCAAGCACGTACTGCTCATTGACTTAGACCCACAGGGTAATGCGACCAGTGGTACGGGTGTCGATAAGAATGAGTTGGCACTGACGATAGCAGATGTGCTCCTTGATGGGGTGGCTTTATCTGACGCTATTGTTAACAGTCCGGCAGGATTTGATGTCATCGGTGCCAATCGTGATTTGGCGGGTATGGACATCACTTTGATGAGCAAAACCAACAGCCATGAGTTATTTAAAACAGCAATGGCAGAGTTGATTGATGCGCAAAAAGCGGCACAAAAACCTGCCTATGATTATGTGATTATAGACTGCGCGCCCAGTTTAAACTTATTAACGATTAATGCGTTGGTGGCGACTGATAGCGTTATTATTCCGATGCAATGCGAATATTATGCGCTAGAAGGCTTGGCGGATTTGTCTCAAACGATAGAGCGTTTAACAGAGTTGAACCCTAAGTTATATATTCGCGGTGTGGTCAGAACATTATTTGATGCACGCAATACGCTCGCCCGTGATGTGTCTGCTGAGCTGGAAGCGCACTTTGGTGAGATTATGTATCAAACCATTATTCCAAGAAATATCCGTTTGGCTGAAGCGCCTGCGCATGGTCTACCGGTCATTGCTTATGAGAGATGGTCAAAGGGCGCACGTGCTTATCAGAAATTGGCCGCTGAAGTCATGAAACAAAGTCGATAGTTATGTGGTTATAAGAGAAAATGATCAATTATAAAAAATAATGGATCACTGGAGTAATCAGCCAGATAACAAAATTGTGCACATCGTATTTATTATTGAATTTAAAACATTTGGCTTTTATTTTAGCGTTAGAGGATAGGTAATCATGGCGAAGAAAAGAGGGTTGGCTGCCAATCGAGGTTTAGACGCCTTATTAGGGTCAATCAAAAAAGAAAAGCAAATCACCGCCTCTGCCTTGCAAGACGATATAGCCGTGCGTGAGCAGGCTTTACCAGCTGATCCAATAGAGACAAAAGCGACGGTCAAAACTGCCGCTAATGCAAAATCTACTGCCGCTTCTGAGTCAAAAGATGCCAATCAACGTAAAGCTCGTACACCGCGTACAGTAAGTAAAAATACTGCCAATGGCAATCGTGTAAACGTGAGTGAAAGTAACGGATCTGAAGACCAAATCAGTTTGGTGCAAATCGATGTTACCCGTTTGCAGGCTGGTAAGTATCAACCGCGTCGTGACATGAGTGAAACGGCACTGGCAGAATTGGCATCTTCTATCGAACAGCATGGTGTCATGCAGCCTATTGTTATTCGTCCATTACTCGCCACAGAAGATAAAAGCGAAGCTTTTGTTACGCACGAGATCATCGCCGGTGAACGCCGCTGGCGTGCGGCGAAAATGGCAGGCAAGTCAGTCATTCCAGCGATTGAGCGTGCTTTGTCAGATGAGCTGGCGATTGCCCTCGCATTAATTGAAAATATCCAGCGTGAAGATCTATCCGTGATTGAGCAAGCAGCAGCATTACAGCGTTTTCATACTGAATTTGGTATGAGTCACGCTATGATTGCTGAAGTCGTGGGTAAAGCACGTACTACCGTATCAAACCTTCTGCGCTTAAACCAGTTGCACGACACGGTCAAAGATCACCTAGCTACTAGCGCCTTAGATATGGGTCATGCGCGTACGCTTTTAGCGTTATCATCTGAGCAGCAGCCTATCATTGCTCAAAAAATCATCGATGGTGGTATGACCGTACGCGAAGCTGAAAAGCTTGTTAAATCTATTTTGCAGCCAGCGCCAAAAGCCAGTCGCACCGAACAAGTACAGTCTCGTGATGTTGAGCGTTTGACGCAGCGACTAACAGATATGCTCGGCGCTGAAGTGAAACTTAAGCATAAAAAAGACGGGCAGGGTAGTATTGAGATATTCTTCCACAGTCAAGATCAATTAGCCGCTTTAATTAAGCATATGGAAGCACAGGCTTAAAATATTGCGTGTGTATTTAATCTAATGCTTATTTAAATAGTCTTGATGACCGCTATTTTTATCAAAATATGGAAGAGAGTTGATATGTGGGAGTTGGTAAAAGCGGGTGGTTGGCTGATGACACCTATTGTATTGTGCTCTATTTTAGCATTGGTGATTATTATTGAGCGTAGCCATACCTTACAGTTTAACAAGGTTGCCCCAAATAGATTGCGTGAGCAGCTGATTACTCGCCTTCGTGAAAATGGTGACATTGGTCGTACGCAGCTGATGAATGTCAAAGAAAAGACTGCGCTAGGTGATATCCTAGCAACGGGTTTGCTCTATCGTCAATACGGCTTAGAGTCGATGACGATGCATATGCAAAATCGTGCCAGCGTACAAGTCCATCAATTAGAAAAAAACATCAATATGCTTGGTACTATCGGAGCGATTGCCCCTTTACTAGGCCTGTTGGGTACAGTACTGGGTATTATCTCATCGTTCTTAGCGATTACTGATGGTGCGATGCAAGACCCAACGATGCTTGCTGCAGGGGTGTCGCAAGCTCTGATTACGACTGCGGCTGGCATGATAGTTGCCATCCCAGCGTTGGTAGCCTATCGCTATTTTCAGCGCCGTATCATCGATATCAATGCGCAATTTGAAACCCAAGCAGGATTGATGGTTCAAGAGTTGTACGATTATCAATTGTTAGAAAATACCCATATTCCTAATACATCTAAGCAAGTTACTCATGCTGCAGTAGATGCTAGCATAAGAGATCAGCACTCAATTGACGGATTTGGTTTAGATAAAACGGCAACGGCTACTCTATAGTTGTATTTTTAGCAGCGCCATAATGGCATTGTGAAAACGCTATATTGGTCAGATTAGTATCGAATATCACGACTATTGAAGAGAGTGACATGCGCTTTAGAAAACCAACCGTTGAGCCGCTTGAAATTAATCTGACCCCGATGATTGATTGTTTATTATTTTTAATCGTGTTTTTGCTACTAGCAACCTCGTTCAATCACTTTAGCCGTTTAAATATTATTTTGCCTGAAGCGGAAGGTGTGGCACTGACCGACGATAAAAACAGTATTGAGGTAGCTGTACAAGAAGATGGCAGCTACTTGGTCAATGGTATTACCCTTGCCAGCAGCAATGAAGCAGAACTCACCAGTATGTTGCAGCAAGAGGCAGGCAGTAATCGTGATATGCTATTTGTGATTGCCGCTGATGCCAATGCCACACATCAATCAGTAGTGCGAGTGATGGATATCGCTGGCAAATTGGGCTTTTTAAATATAAACATTAGTACCGTTGTACCACTTGGTCAAGCGTTACCGCAATAAATCTGAATAAGCTTGGCTTATAGCGTGTTCTCAGTATTAAGCACCATCACTCTTTTTTATGGCTATATACATCATTGTAAGTTACTGCTTTATCAATGCCATTCACTCTCGTTCTTATACCTATATTGAGGCTTTTATGAGCCAAGCTTACCAACCTGACTCTACAAAAACTTCTGCTAAAACACCAGTAGTACCAACAGTGGCGACGTTAAATCCGCCTAAACGCAAGACGCTCATGCGTTTACTGGCTTATTTAAAACCATACTGGTGGGCAATATTACTTACCATTATCGGTTTTGCTATTAATGCCGCCACCGAGATTTGGATTGCCAAACTCCTGCAATATATCACCGATGCTATCAATCAGAACGATCAAAGTAAGCAGGATTTATTTCCGTTTATTATTGTGATGTTGTTCTTTGTGCGTGGTGTGGGTAGCTTTTTGGGTAATTACTATACGGCGTTGGTGTCACGAAATTTGGTCTATGAGCTGCGCGTAGAGGTGTTTAATAAGTTACTGCTTTTGCCAAGCTCATTCTATTTGGCCAATCCGGCAGGGACGATTTCGTCTAAGCTTATTTTTGATGTTGAGCAGGTGACCGCTGCCAGTACCGACTCAATGAAAACGTTATTACGTGACGGTCTGACCGTGATGGCCTTGATGGGCTTTTTGCTTTATAGCAACTGGCGTTTGACACTGATTTTATTCGTTGTGCTGCCACCGATTTTATGGCTTATCCGTGTAGCGTCAAAGCGTTATTTGAAGCTTTCCAAAGGTATTCAAGAAACGATGGGTGGTGTCAGTCATATCACCAATGAAGTCATCAATGGTTATCAAGTGGTCAAAAATTATGGTGGACAAGCATATGAGTCCAAGCGCTTCGATGTGACATCTAAGAAAAACCTACGCCAAGGCATGAAGGTTGTTGTGACCAATAGTATCAATACCCCAGCAGTACAGTTATTGATGGCGATGGCAATGGCAGTGGTAGTTTGGCTGGCATTACGTCCTGCGGTGATAGATGATATCTCAGCAGGTCAGTTTATCTCTTATATCGCAGCAGCAGGTCTCTTAAGTAAGCCAGTACGCTCATTGACGGATGTCAATCAACAGTTACAGAGAGGGCTGGCGGCTGGTGAATCGATATTTGCTTTATTAGATGAGCCGGAAGAAGCAGATACTGGTGTGCTTAGCCCTACCTTGGCAGGTGAGATTAAACTCGATAATGTCGGCTTGGTTTATCCAGACTCAACCGTGGCACTACACGACTTTAATTTGGATATACGTGCAGGCGAGACAGTAGCGCTCGTTGGACGTAGTGGCGCGGGTAAATCATCTTTAGTCAATTTGCTCACACGTACGTTAACTACTTCTTCAGGGCAGATTACGCTAGACGGTATGCACATTGAAGACATTAAGCTTGAAAGCTTACGTGCCCAGATTGCGATGGTCAATCAGCAAGTGGTACTGTTTAATACCACTGTGTTTAATAATATTGCTTATGGCAGTTTGGCTCATAAAACTCCATCTGAAGTTGAGCAAGCAGCAAAAGATGCCTTTGCTCATGATTTCATTATGCAAATGCCAAATGGCTATCAAAGTGAAATCGGTGCTGAAGGTTTACAACTCTCTGGCGGTCAGCGTCAGCGCCTATCGATTGCACGTGCTCTGCTAAAAGATGCGCCAATTTTGATATTGGATGAAGCTACTAGTGCTTTAGATAATGAGTCAGAATATTATATACAAAAAGCACTCGATAATATTATGAAGAATCGCACGACATTGGTTATTGCACACCGATTGACTACAATTGAGTCCGCCGACCGTATTGCTGTACTAGATGGTGGTCAGATTGTTGAGCTTGGCACCCATGCTGAGCTGATGCAATTGCATGGTCATTATGCACAGATGTATGCGCGTGATTTTGAATAATTATGAATATTGAAACGATAATAACGCGTGCATGGCAACGTGAAGCGGCTTGGCTTTGGCTACTGTTGCCAGTGAGTTGGCTGTATGCACTGTTGATGGTACTACGCCGCCAAGCTTATAAAGTAGGTGTTTTTTCCAGTTACCGTGCGCCTATTCCAGTCATGGTCATCGGTAATATCACAGTGGGTGGTAGCGGAAAGACACCATTAATTATTGCTTTGGTTCGACATTTGCAGCAGCAAGGCATTAAAGTAGGGGTTATCAGTCGCGGTTATGGCGGTGATAGTAGCCAAATGCCAGCATTGGTTAATACAGAGAGCGTCCCTAATGTCGTCGGTGATGAGCCATGTCTCATCGTTAATACGACAGGGACATCCATGGCCGTATCTCCTAACCGTCAGCAAGCGATTGCTATTTTGCTAGAGGCTTATCCAGATCTACAGCTGATTATAGCTGATGATGGTTTGCAGCACTATGCGCTGCAACGTGATATTGAATGGGTTGTGGTAGATGCGGCGCGAGGGTTTGGGAATAAACAGTTGCTACCGACAGGATTTTTACGCGAACCCATTTCACGATTAAAGGATGCAAATGTCATTTATCATCACAAGCCAGACGCATCATCGATATACAATAAATCTGATCATAATACCCTTCTAACTGAGCATTTAACGATGCATTTACAACCAGATGATTTAGAACTGTTGTGGTCATCTAATAATCAGATGGATAATTTAGCCGTAGTAGCCATGGCACCTGAGAAAGGCAGTCAGGTACATGCGGTGAGCGGCATTGGGTATCCTCAGCGTTTTTTTGATACTTTAAATGCGCTTGGTTTTGAAGTTATTCCGCATCCTTATCCTGATCATTATGACTTTAGTCTGGATGAACTGTTGCAGTATACTGACCATCCTATTATTGTCACCAGTAAAGATGCCGTGAAAATAAGAACTTCGATAATGCAAGCAATTATTAATCAAGCGCTGAGTGATGAGTATAAAGAGCTGGTCAGCAGATTATGGGTATTGCCAGTGACCGCAGTATTGTCAGACAGTTGTTACGAGAGTTTACAACAGCAATTGCAAACCTTGGACATCGATATAAGCATGAGAAAGCAATAATATAGCGTTTATCATATAAAGATTTAAAAGGTTTTATAGGAACAGATTATGTCATCAGCCCTTATGCCCGTCAAAACTCATATCGTCATTCCTGCACGTTTAAAAAGTACACGTTTACCTAACAAGCCATTATTAACCATTCATGGCAAGCCCATGATAATTTGGGTAGCTGAAAAGGCACGATTGGCGGATTTTGCCGATGATATGTGTATTGCAACCGATGATGAATCGATTGCAAAAATTTGTCTAGATGCAGGGTTTGATGTGGTGATGACAAGCAGTGAACATGCTTCAGGCACGGACCGTTTGGCTGAAGTAGCTGCCATCAAAGGCTGGGCTGCCCATGATATAGTGGTTAATATGCAAGGTGACGAACCACTAGTACCGCCATTATTGTTAGAGCAAGTTAAAACATTATTGGTACAAGATGCAAAGAGCGTCATGGCAACTTTGTGTGAGCCAATTGAAGACTTTGATACTTTTATGCGCCCATCCGTCGTTAAAGTGGTCAGTCAGACGTCCAATGGTCAACAACGAGCGCTTTATTTTAGTCGCGCGCCGATTCCTTGTAATCGTGATGTAGTATTAACCAGTGAGAATAGTAAACAGCCGCCAAAAAATGCCTATCGTCATCTAGGCTTATATGCTTATCGTGTCAGTTTGCTACAGCAATTTGTTCACTGGTCACAAACGCCGCTTGAAATACTAGAAAGCTTAGAGCAATTACGTGTGTTGGAAAATGGTGGACATATCGCCATTGCTAAAGCTGCCTGCTCATTACCTGCAGGTGTCGATACGCAAGAAGATTTGGATCGTTTAAATGCCATGAGTTTGACAGATTTCCAAGATTATTAATGTAGAATAGCCTAAGCAATAAAAATACAGTTTCTATTAAAATAGTTTTAATTAAATTTTATAGCATTATTTTTATTCCAAATTACTCTTAGAAATTATGCTCTAACACAGATTTTTAATTGAAAGATATTAAGTGAGTGCCATGAGTGAGCTGACAAATATGACAGATGATATGTATTTTGCGCCACTATTGCCATGGCAACACGAACTTTGGTCGCAGCTGACAATGCGGGTACTAGCGCCGCAGCAATCTCTACCTCATGCGCTGTTAGCAGCTGGTATGCAAGGCATGGGCAAGCGCGCTTTTGTATGGCGATTGGTGGCATGGTTATTATGCCGCGCGCGTGATGAGCATCCACTCGGCGCTTGCGGTCATTGTGAGAGCTGTCAATGGCTTAGATCAGGTACGCATCCAAGCTTACAAGTGCTACCGCTAGTCAGCCTGCCAGTCAATGCTGATAGCAGCGCTCAAAAAGAAGCGTTAGCTAATAGTACAAAAGATAAAAAATCTGCTAAGACAGCGAGTAACGCGTCATTAAAAATAAAGGTGGATGATATTCGTGCCTTGCAGCCTTTTATTTATCAAGGCGGGCAGGGAATGCGTATTTGCGTATTAGATCATGCTGAGAAAATGACCATTGCCGCCGCCAATGCGCTACTTAAAACCTTGGAAGAACCCCAAGCCCAAGTCCATTTATTTCTGATTAGTGATGCCCCTGCACAGTTGCTCCCAACGATTAAAAGCCGTGTTCAGCAATTGGCATTACAGACGATTGACCCTGCTGTCGCAGTGGATTATGTGACTAAAGCATTGGGCAGCAATATTCATCGTGAAGCGGTTGGTACAGATGCCATTGAGCAGCTTATCCAGTTAGCAAATGGTGCGCCTTTAGCAGCTGTGGCACTGGCTCAAGCGCCATGGTATAGCAAGCGCGCACTATGGCTGACAACATGGCAGGCATTACGTAGCGGTAAGCGCAGTAGCGTGGCGGCAAGTGACTATTGGCAAACCCAGCTTGGTATTGTCGAATTTATCCAGCTGTCTGAACTCATGATAATCGATATCCGCCGTGTTGGTTTGGGCTTTGAAGCGCAGCAAAAAGACATTAATTTTTTAATCAATTTAAATGATTGTCAACCTATTGATAGTAGGTTAGAGGTGTTTGCGCATAGCTTACAACAGACAAAAATTGCGCTGCAACAAAACGTGCAAGAAAAATTCGCCTATGATAAGCTGATGCAAGATTTGGCTTGCTTGTAATAGACAACAAGGCTTAAAGATACTCTCGCATATCAGTGTATGCCACTAAACTTATTATCAGTATTTATACTCTAATACTATACAAGATAACCCTGTGTGAAAAAATACTGTAAACCTCATGGATAAAGGGAGCTGACTATGGCAATGCCAGGACGTGGTGGGATTTTAACCTGTCATATTGAAAACATAGATATGCTATATGCAAGCTATCTGTCCTTTGTTACCAATGGGGCATTGTTCGTGCCGTCTGATCGAGCGCAAAAACTGGGTGACGAAGTTTTTATTGCTGTTACTTTGCCCAATTCTAGCGAGCGTTTGCCTATGAATGGCAAGGTAGTTTGGATTAATTCTAAAGCTCAAAGTGGTCGACCAGTAGGTTTTGCAGTCCAAATGGGCACGGACATTACGGGATTAAGAATAAAGAACGAAGTTGAGCGTCTATTGGCAGGTAAGATCGACAGTTTGCAGGCTACTTATACTATGTAGTTTTAATATTTATCAGCAATTATAATAACTTGTCTCGTCCTAAAATATATTGATAGTTTTTGCTAAGCCAGATACCCTGAATATCTGGCTTTTTTGTATTAAGCAGGAGATAAATAACCGTCATGTACCTCAGCAGGTGTTCTCATATTTAAACTTAAATGCGGTCTGATATGGTTATAGACATAAACAGACTCATCGATCAGCTGTTTAAGCTCACTCATCGTATTGCACTCATACAACAAGAACTCATTCTTTAAAATCCCATTAACGCGCTCAGCCAATGCATTTTGATAACAATCATAGCCATCGGTCATAGACGGTGTGATGTTATTTGCTCTAAGCACCTCTTGATACTCTGATGCACAGTACTGTAGACCTCTATCAGAGTGATGAATCGCTTTATGAGTATAACGCCGCCTTTGAGCTGCCATCTTAAGCGCTTTTACAACCTCAGTCGCTGGCATACTCTCACTTAAATGATATCCCATAATCTGTCTTGAATACCCATCCGTCACTAAAGATAGGTAGTGCGTCCCTTGTTTGGATGTGACATAAGTAATATCAGCCACCAAGGTTTGTTCAGGCTTGATAGGCGCAGGGGCATCTTTCGTTAGATTGGGATGCTTTTTCATCCAGTGCTTACTAAAGGTCGTCTTTGTATAGCTACGTTTGGGCTTAACCAACAAGCGGTGTGCTCTTAGATAATCAAAGAAGCCATCACGGCCAATCTTTATGCCATGAGCCATCAGCTTAGGCTTAATGAGCCAATATAACTTCCGACCTCCTATGCGAGGCATGAGCATTCGATACGCTTGCACCCAGTCTTTGATGACAGTAAACTTGCTTGCTTTGTCATGCTGCCGAATACGATGTTGATATACCGCTTGCGGACTAACACTAAGCAAACGACATCCTTGAGCTAAACTTATTTGTTTGTCTGTTTTGAGTTTCCAAAGGATGCCGTAGAAGACTTTTTTCTAGCATTTTCTCCATAGTCATTTTCAAATACTTCGACTACTTTACTTAAAATAAGGTTATGTGCTTTAGCATCAGCCAGTTCACGCTCTAAACGTTTGATGGTTTGGGCAGGGGTTTCTTTATGCGGCATAGTCTGGCTCTTAAGGGGATGGATCCAGTCTAATTTACCATGCTTTCGCAGCCACACCAAAACGGTACTGCGTCCTTGTATGCCATAAATTGCTTGCGCTTGTTTATAGGTCATGTCGCCTTTTTCTATACTGTCAACGACGGCTAATTTAAAGCCTAAGGTGTAATCTTTTTGAGTGCGCTTAACCTTTACAGTGTCTAACTTGTCCATGAATAAGCTCCTTTTTCGTAAACTTATTTCAGGACGGGACA